>NZ_JBHSLU010000004.1:0-344035 GCF_042655245.1 Allobosea massiliensis
CCCATCGTCAGCCTGCCAGCCGTGGCCGCCTGACCAGCCCGACCAAAGCCGGCACGCGGTGGCTCTGCGAAGCTACACCACCAGCAGGGACACGACCCCCACCAACGGCACACCTCCGGATGGCTGCCCCTCGGGGATGAGGTGATGGCATCCTAGTTGGGGAACGAAGCACCGGGGATAAGTCAGCCTCCTTCTCCCCTCGGGGGAGAAGGTCCGGCAGGGGATGAGGGTGCGAGCCGCGGCGCTGCCCTCATCCGTCACGGCTTCGCCGTGCCACCTTCTCCCCCGAGGGGAGAAGGACCGCGCCCTTCGCCGTCAGCGCGCGGAACACTCCCCCTCAGCCGTAAACGCAGCGAAAGCCGATATAGACCGCCGTGAAATCCGCCGCCTTCCACTGCGGGGCTTCGCTGCGCGTCTGGGCCGGTCCGTACCACCAGGAGCCGCCGGCGGTGAGCGCCTCGCTGCCGCGCCGGTCGGCGAGCCATTCCCAGAGATTGGCGCCCATGTCGTAGAGGCCGTTGACGCCGCGCCGCGTCGCCCCCGTGGGAGCGTGCCGCTCCCAGACATCGCCGCTGGCGGGATCGGTGCCGGCGAGATTCATCCCCCCGGGCTTTTCGCCGACGGGGAAGGGATAGGTCCGGCCGCGCTCATAGCCGTCGCTCGAGGCGGCGCGGCGCTCGGTGAAGGCGGCCTCGCGCCATTCCGCGAGCGTCGGCAAGCGGCCACCCCTGGCGGCGCAATAATCACGCGCCTCGAACCAGGTCAGATGCGCCGCCGGGTCCGTCGGCTGCGCCGGGGTGCCCGAAGGGCTGCGATAGCTCCAGCCCGGCCGGCGCTGCCAGCCGCCGACATATTCATGCCCGCCGCCCTCGCGCTCGGCCGCCGTCTGCAGTCCCCGCGCGGCGGCATGGCGCGCGAAGGCCTCCACCGTGACCTCGGTGGCATCGATCGCGAAGCCGCCGATCACGACCGCGCCTTCGGGCGGGGCAGCCTGCGCCGTGCTTGCCAGCGCCAGCCCGATCAGCCCTGCCCATCGCCAGCGTCGTGCCATTCCGCATCCCCTCCCGTCGCGGAGCGGATGATGCAAGCGGACCTGCGCCCCGCAAGCCGCGCATCGCCGCACCCACGCGGATGTGATGGAGAGGTGGCGCTCAGCGGTTGCGGCGCTCGCCGCGCAGCGTCGCCAGCCCGATCCCGACCGCGTCGAACCCGCCATCGACCGCCAGCACCTGACCGGTGACGTAGCTCGCCTGGTCGCTGCACAGGAAGAAGATCGAGGCCGCCAGCTCCTCCTCCAGCCCGTAGCGGGCGAGCGGGATCGCATCGCGGTAGTCGGCGCGGATCTCGGCCGAGTGCACCGCCTTGGCCATGGCCGTGTCGACCGGGCCGGGCGCGACCGCATTGACCCGGATGCCAAGCGAGGCAAGCTCGGCCGCCTGCTGCTTGGTGAGATGGGCGAGCGCCGCCTTCGAGGTGCCGTAGGCGACGCGCAGCGTCGAGGCGCGCAAGCCCGAGATCGAGGTGATGTTGACGATGGCACCGCCGCCGGTCTCGGCCATCAGCGGGGCGGCGAGCTGCGTCGTCAGGAAGGGCCCGGTGAGGTTGACCGCCATGACTCGGTTCCACTCGGCGAGCGTCGTCTCCAGCAGCGGCTTGAACACGGCCGTGCCGGCATTGTTGACCAGCGCGTCGAGCCGGCCGAAGCGGGCGGTCAGCGCCGCGAAGGCCGCTTCCACCGCAACGGGATCCGACACGTCGCAGGGCAGCGCCAGGGTCTGCTCGGGCCGGCCGAGCGCGGCGACGGCTTGCGCCAGCAACTCGGTCTCGATGTCGAGCAGCGCGACCTTCCAGCCCTCATCGAGGAAGCGCTGCGCGGTGGCGAGCCCGATGCCGCGCGCGGCGCCGGTGACGAGGGCGATGGGAGCGGTGGTCTCGGGCATGGCGCGGTCCGGCGGCTGGCGTGAGGGGCGGGAAGCCTAAGCACGCCGCGCGCCGTCCCGCCAAGCGCGGACGCGCCGGGCGCCCTTGCGGAAATCCCGCAACGCAAGACGGCGCCGCGAGGCCGCGGCGCCGTCCGTTGCTCACGGTCCGGTCGGTGGACGCCGGATCAGAAGTCCATCCCACCCGCCGGCATGGCGGGAGCGGCGTCCTTCTTGGGTAGATCGGCGATCATCGCCTCGGTGGTGATCAGCAGGCCCGCGACCGAGGCCGCATCCTGGATCGCCGTGCGCACGACCTTGGTCGGGTCGATGATGCCGGCCTTGACCATGTCGCGATACTCGCCGGACTGCGCGTCATAGCCCCAGGCATAATCCTTGGACTCCAGCAGCTTGCCAACCACGACGGCGCCGTCATCGCCGGCATTCTCGACGATCTGGCGGGCCGGCGCGGTGATCGCCTTGCGGACGATCTCGATGCCGGTCTTCTGGTCGTCATTGCCGGCCTTCAGACCCTCCAGCGCCTTGACCGCGCGCAGCAGGGCGACGCCGCCGCCCGGCAGGATGCCCTCTTCCACGGCCGCGCGGGTGGCGTTCAGGGCGTCGTCGACGCGGTCCTTCTTCTCCTTGACCTCGACCTCGGTCGCGCCGCCGACGCGGATCACCGCGACGCCGCCGGCGAGCTTGGCCAGACGCTCCTGGAGCTTCTCGCGGTCATAGTCCGAGGTGGTCTCCTCGATCTGCGCCTTGATCTGCGCGACGCGGGCCTCGATCTCCTTCTTCTTGCCGGCGCCGTCGACGATCGTGGTGTTCTCCTTCTCGATCCGGACCTTCTTGGCGCGGCCGAGCATGTTGAGCGTCACGTTCTCGAGCTTGATGCCGAGATCCTCGGAGATGGCGGTGCCGCCGGTGAGGATCGCGATGTCCTCCAGCATGGCCTTGCGGCGGTCGCCGAAGCCCGGCGCCTTGACCGCAGCGATCTTGAGCCCGCCGCGCAGCTTGTTGACGACGAGCGTGGCGAGCGCCTCGCCCTCGACATCCTCGGCCACGATCAGCAGCGGCTTGCCGGTCTGCACCACCGCCTCGAGCAGCGGCAGCATGGTCTGCAGGCCCGAGAGCTTCTTCTCGTGGATCAGGATGTAAGGGTCCTCCAGCTCCGCGATCATCTTCTCGGAGTTGGTGACGAAATAGGGCGAGAGATAGCCGCGGTCGAACTGCATGCCCTCGACGACGTCGAGCTCGGTCTCGGCCGTCTTGGCCTCCTCGACCGTGATGACGCCCTCCTTGCCGACCTTCTTCATCGCCTCGGCGATCATCTCGCCGATCGCGCGGTCGCCATTGGCCGAGATCGTGCCGACCTGCGCGACCTCCTCCGAACCGGTGATGGTCTTGGAGTGCTGGCCCAGCGACTTGGTCACCGCCTCGACGGCGAGGTCGATGCCGCGCTTGAGATCCATCGGGTTGATGCCGGCGGCGACCGACTTGGCGCCCTCACGGACGATGGCCTGTGCCAGCACCGTCGCGGTGGTGGTGCCGTCACCCGCCGCATCGTTCTGCTTGCTGGCGACCTCGCGCACCATCTGCGCGCCCATGTTCTCGAACTTGTCGGCGAGCTCGATCTCCTTGGCGACGGTGACGCCGTCCTTGGTGATGCGCGGCGCGCCGAAGGACTTCTCGATCACGACATTGCGGCCCTTCGGACCGAGCGTGACCTTGACCGCATTGGCCAGGGTGTCGACGCCGCGCAGCATGCGTTCGCGGGCGTCTTGCGAAAACTTGACGTCTTTCGCAGCCATGATTCCTCACTCCTTCAGACTTGAGGTTTCAGGTTGATGGGTTGGAGACGAAGCCCCGTCAGGCGGCCTTCTTCAGGGAGGCGGTGGCCTCGACGACACCCATGATGTCGCTCTCCTTCATGATCAGGAGATCCTCGCCGTCGATCTTCACCTCGGTGCCGGACCATTTGCCGAAGAGCACGCGGTCGCCGACCTTGACGTCGAGCGGCACGAGCTTGCCCTGCTCGTCGCGGGCGCCGGGGCCGACGGCGACGATCTCGCCCTCCTGCGGCTTCTCCTTGGCGGTGTCGGGGATGATGATCCCGCCCTTGGTCTTCTCCTCGGCGTCGATGCGCTTCACGACGACGCGGTCATGCAGTGGCCGAAACTTCATGAGTTCCTCCGTTCATGTCGGTCACAGGTCAAAGCAGGCGACGCCCCGGCGGCGCGGCTGAGGAACCGCGGCACCCTGCGGCACGTTCGCCCGCGCGATGATCTGGTTTTGCCGTTTTCGCAGTTCAAGAGGGCGGCAGCACTTTTTTCAAGCGAGTGCTAACAGGCTGAAAAGGCAGCACAAACGCAATTTTTTGGCTTGCGTCAGCGTTGCGGATGCGCTGCCATCGGCCGGTTGCAACCACGGAGCGGACAGGCATGGCTTCGAGCGACTTCGCCCGCCAGATCGCGGGCTACGGACTGACCACCGCCGGCATCCTCTACCGGATGCCCGACCACCCGGCGATCCTGCAGGAATATGTCTGGCAGGACTACGACCTCGCCCCCCGCTTCCCGGAGCTCAACCGCTTCCTCGACTTCTGGCAGGCCAAGCTCGACGGCAAGCTCTTCCGCGTCACGGTGAGCCATAAGGACCTGATCGGCCCGGCCGATCTGCGCGCGGTGGGCGGCGAGTTCCGGCTGCACTGAGGCCGCCTCGCCGGACTTGACATCGCGAAAAGCACGGCGTCGTCGCATCGCTCTCGACAGCGCCGCGCCTTTCGTCTATGCGCTCGGGCTCAACTGAAAACAGCGTGCCGAACGCCCGCGCAGTCAAGCGCGACAACGGCAATTGGAGAGACCCGTGAACATCATCGAACAGCTCGATCAGGAGCAGATCGCCAAGCTCAGCGAAGGCCGCGAGATCCCGCACTTCCAGCCCGGCGACACCGTGCAGGTCAACGTCAAGGTCAAGGAAGGCGAGCGCAGCCGTGTCCAGGCCTATGAGGGCGTCTGCATCGCCCGCAACGGCGGCGGCCTGAACCAGAGCTTTACCGTCCGCAAGATCAGCTATGGCGAGGGCGTCGAGCGCGTCTTCCCGCTGTTCTCGCCGAACCTCGATTCCATCAAGGTCGTCCGCAAGGGCAAGGTGCGCCGCGCCAAGCTCTATTATCTGCGCGACCGCCGCGGCAAGTCGGCCCGCATCGCCGAGCGCGTCGAGGCCCGTCCCGCCAAGGGCGCCAAGGCCGACGCCAAGTAAGAATTTCGCCTCTGGCGATACAATAGCGAACGCGGTCCCTCGGGGCCGCGTTTTTCGTTGGTGATGGGGCCGTCGCCCGGCTCAGCCCCGCAGCCGCTCCAGCAGCGCCGCGATGTCGCCCTCCGTGTGATAGAGGCCGAAGCCGACGCGCAGCCGGTCGCCGCGGACATCGGTGATGATGCCGGCCTCGTGCAGGGCGCGGTGGCACGCCGCCGCCTGCTCGTGCCGGAAGGTCAGGAAGTTGCCGCGATCGGCGGCGTGCGCCACCACCAGGTTGGCGGGCGCCAGCACGGGATGGCGCAGCGCCGGCAGCCCGGCGAGGAAGAGCGCCTGCAGGGCCTGGGCATGGGCCTGCGCCCCGCCGGCATCGATCCCGTGCTCCGCCATCCAGGACAGCACGGCGTCGAAGCGGTAGAGGCCCGAGGGGTCGAAGGTCGCGCCCATGAAGCGCCAGCCGCTCTCCGCATAGGCGACCTCGTCCTGCGGGCCCGCCAGCGCCCCGAAGGCGGCATACCAGCCCGTGTTGCGCGGTCGCGGGGCGATGCCGGGCGGGCTGTGCAGGAAGCCGATGCCCTCCCCGCCCATCGCGTATTTGTAGCCGCCGGCGAGGTAGAAGGCGCGGTCCGCGATGGGCGCCAGATCGGTCGGGCGCGCCAGGAAGCCGTGATAGCCGTCGATGACGATCAGCCGATCCGGGGCGACGAGCGCCTCGACCAGGCCAGGCAGGTCCGGCAGGGCATAGCCGGAATTGAACAGCACCTGGCTGACGAAGACGAGGTCGATCCGCCCCGCCTCGCGTCCGGCGGCGACGAAGCGCGCGGTGAAGCTCTCGAACGGCTCCGCCGGGACGATGACAAGCTCGACCAGTCCCTCCTCGGCCAGGCGCTGTGTCTGGCGCCGGAAGGAGTGGAACTCGCCGTCGCTGGTGAGGATGCGCACCGGCCGGCCCGGCGCGCAGCAAGACAGCAGGCGGTTGACGAATTCATGCGTGTTGGGCGCCAGCGCCAGCGACTCCGGCGACGGCAGGTTGAGATGCCGCGCGAGCCCCGCCGCAACGCGGCTCCAGACCGGCCCTAGCACCTCGCCCCATTTGTCGTCGACGAGGCGGGCGGCATCGTCCCAGCAGCGGAGCTGCGCGGCGCGCGTCACGTCCGGCCAGAAATGGTGGCTGTGCGCGGCGACATGCAACCGGCCCGCGGCCGCCTGCCGGAACAGCGAAAAATGCTGCGAAAGATCGCGTGGAAAGGCCCGTTTGGTCATGCGTGGCGCCGCTCCCGGCTTGTGCGCGGCGCGAGATACTTTAAGTTTAAAATATTGCTTGTCGAGGCCAGAGCGGGGGATACGCGTCATGAGCCAGCCCGAAAGCCGGATCGAGCCCGGCATGACCACCGACTTCCGGCAGCGGATGAGCTATGGCGACTATCTCGGGCTGGATCTGCTGCTCTCCGCCCAGAAGCCGCTGAGCGACGCCCCCGACGAACCGCTCTTCATCACCATCCATCAGGTCCAGGAACTCTGGCTCAAGCTCTGCGTCCACGAGATCGACGGCGCCATCGCCGCGATCCGGAAAGACGAGCTGTCGCCCGCCTTCAAGTCGCTGGCGCGCGTCTCGCGCATCCAGTCGCAGCTGGTGGCGGCCTGGGACGTGCTCTCCACCATGACGCCGGCGGACTACCTCGCCTTCCGCCCCTCGCTCGGCGAATCCTCCGGCTTCCAGTCCTGGCAGTATCGCGCGCTCGAATTCCGCCTGGGCGCCAAGGACCCGCGCATGCTCGCGGTCCACAAGCATCACCCCGCCGCCCATGCGCTGCTGGAGAAAGCCTATCGCGAGCCCAGCCTCTATGACGAGGCGATCCTGCTGCTGGCGCGGCGCGGCCTGCCTGTGCCGGCGGCCTGCACCGCGCGCGACTGGCGCGAGCCGCATGGTTTCGACGCCGGGCTGCGCGATGTCTGGCTCGGGGTTTATCGCGACACCCGCGGCCATTTCGATCTCTACGAGCTGGCGGAAGAACTGGTCGACATCGAGGACCAGTTCCAGCAATGGCGCTTCCGCCACATGAAGACGGTCGAGCGCATCATCGGCTTCAAGACCGGCACCGGCGGGTCCTCCGGCGTGCAGTTCCTGAAGACGGCCCTCGAACGCCGCTTCTTCCCCGAATTGTGGGATCTGCGCGGACAGCTCTGAGCGGCCCGAGGCGGCACCCAACGACGCCCCCACCTGTCCCCGCCTCGCATTGCCCGGCCAGTCTGGAACTGTTAGAACCGCGCCATGACGAAGCGCCCCGCGAGCGAGCATGGCCGGCTCTGCGTGGTTCGCCGCGAGGCGAACCTGCGCCGCATGCCCACGACGCAGGGTTTCGCGGCGCTGCATGACCATGCCCGCCTGCCTTGGCGCTTCTTCGGCCGCTTCACCGCCTCGATCGCCGCGGGCCTTAGCCGCGCCTGAGACCCGCGCCGCGCGCGGGCGACAGGCGAATGCGTCGTGCCGGCCGGTTCGCAGAGCCGGCCCTTTCCAGTTTCCCACCGCTGTTTCGTTTCCGAGGCTCGAGCCCCATGACCGCGACGTCCGCTCCCCGCACGCTGTACGACAAGATCTTCGACGACCACGTCGTCGATCGGCAGGAGGACGGCACCTGCCTGCTCTATATCGACCGCCACCTCGTCCATGAGGTCACCAGCCCGCAGGCCTTCGAGGGGCTGCGCATGACCGGCCGCAAGGTCCGCGCGCCGGAAAAGACGCTCGCCGTCGTCGACCACAACATCCCCACCACCGATCGCTCCAAGGGCATCGCGGAGGAGGAGAGCCGTATCCAGGTCGAGGCGCTCGCCAAGAACGCCAAGGATTTCGGCGTCGAATACTTCAACGAGCGCGACATCCGCCAGGGCATCGTCCACATCGTCGGCCCCGAGCAGGGCTTCACCCTGCCGGGCACGACCATCGTCTGCGGCGACAGCCACACCTCGACGCATGGCGCCTTCGGGGCGCTGGCGCACGGCATCGGCACCTCCGAGGTCGAGCATGTGCTGGCGACCCAGACGCTGATCCAGAAAAAGGCGAAGAACATGCTCGTCCAGGTGGACGGCACGGTCGCCAAGGGCGTCACCGCCAAGGACATCACGCTCGCCATCATCGGCGAGATCGGCACCGCCGGCGGCACCGGCTCGGTCATCGAATATGCCGGCGAGGCCATCCGCGCGCTCTCGATGGAAGGCCGCATGACGGTCTGCAACATGTCGATCGAGGGCGGGGCCCGCGCCGGCATGGTCGCGCCCGACGAGAAGGCCTACGCCTATCTCAAGGGGCGCCCCAAGGCCCCGCAGGGTGCCGCCTGGGACGAGGCCCTGCGCTACTGGGAGACGCTCTACACCGACGAGGGCGCGCATTTCGACCGCATCGTGAAGCTGGACGCCAACAACCTGCCGCCGATCGTCTCCTGGGGCACCAGCCCGGAGGACGTGATCTCGGTCGCCGGCAGCGTGCCGGATCCCGATCTGATCGACGACGAGGTCAAGCGCAGCTCCAAGAAGCGCGCGCTGGAGTATATGGGCCTCACCCCCGGCACGAAGATGACCGACATCCCGCTCGACGTGATCTGGATCGGCTCCTGCACCAATGGCCGCATCGAGGATCTGCGCGCCGTCGCCAAGATCGTCGAGGGCAAGAAGATCGCGGGCTCGCTCGACTACGCCATGATCGTGCCGGGCTCGGGGCTCGTGAAGCAGCAGGCCGAGGCCGAGGGGCTGGACAAGATCTTCCTCGCCGCCGGCTTCGAATGGCGCGAGCCGGGCTGCTCGATGTGCCTCGGCATGAACCCCGACCAGCTCAAGCCGGGACAGCGCGCCGCCTCGACCTCGAACCGCAACTTCGAGGGCCGCCAGGGCTTCAAGGGCCGCACCCATCTCGTCTCGCCGCAGATGGCCGCGGCCGCCGCGCTGGTGGGGCGGTTCGTCGATGTGAGGCAGCTGGGCTGACCGGGTCTCGCGGGGAGAAACCGCCATGTCGAAGGACCCCCGCGAATCCGCCCGCGCCGCCGAGGCGCAAGCCGCGCTCGACCGCGTCAGGCGCGACAGCGAAAGCCTGCTCGGCTCCTCCATGGGCCGGGCGGCGGATCATTTCGGCGCGAAGGATGCCCCCGAGGGCGACAGGATAGAGCTCTGGGGCCGGCGCATCGGGCGCTCGCTCTCGCTGCTCGGCGTCGTCGTGCTCGCCTGGTGGCTCGGCCATCAGCTGAAGGTCTGGTGATGGGGAGCGTTCCCGCCATTCGGGCCGCCGCGGCCAACCCGGCCGAGATCGACTGGGAGGGTACACGCGCGCCCTCGATCGAGGCCTTCGAGGTCATGGCGCAGGCCGCCTTCGACCGGCTGCCGGAGGAGTTCCGCGCGCTCTGCAGCGACGTGATCTTCAACGTCACCGAATTCCCCGAGGATGATGTCTGCAAGGAGCTCGAGGCCGAGAGCCCCTTCGACATCCTCGGCCTTTTCACCGGCATCGGCCTGCCGCAGCAGGGCTATGCCCCGCAGACCGGCCAGATGCCCAACACCATCCATCTCTACCGCCGCCCGATCCTCGACTACTGGGCCGAGCATGACGAGACGCTGGGCCACATCGTCACCCATGTCCTGATCCACGAGATCGGCCACCATTTCGGCTTCTCGGACGAGGATCTCGAAGCCATCGAACAGGCGGCGGGGTAGCGCATGGGAGCGGAGAAACTCTGGTTCTGGCGGCGGATGCTGGCCACGTGGCTCGACTTCCTGGCCTATTCCCTTGTGTTCGTCATCTTCGTCGTTCTCGCCTTCGGAAGCCGAGACTCGATTCGACTGCAGGGATTCGGGATCACGACATCTCATTGCGGGCCGGTGAAGCTCGATCCAAGCGTCCTGGCGCAAGGCCGCAAACAGATGCCGGACGTGCAGTGGAACCAGGCGGCCCTTTGCGAGGTCAGCAGCTTCGGAGTAGCACGCAATCGCTTCGTGCGCCTGGCGCGGGTCGACAAGGGTACTGACGACGTCATTCGGTCCGTCTCGGTCGATGTCGCGGTGGATGATCTAGGGCGCGCAACCAAACCGTTCTTCCTCGACTGGATCGGGTATCTGGGCTTCCTAGCGGCCATCTTGGCGTGCCAGACCTTGTCGCCATGGCAAGCCACACCGGGCATGCGCCTCTTGGGGCTTCGTCTCGTCGCAGATGATGGCGGTGCAGCGAGTCTCAAACGGGCTGCTCTGCGCCTGCTTTATGCAGGTCTGCTATGGCTGACCATCATCGCAATCGTCTTTGGGCCGGTATGGATGATCGCGGCATACGGCCTGACGGCATGGCTGATGGTTCCGACATTGCTCGTTGCAGGAACATTAAGCTGGCTCGTCTGGCGGCCCTGCTCGGTCAAACGCTCGCTTCCGCTGGCACCGCTCTACGACCTCTGGGCCGGAACCCGCATCGTCCGGACACCCGCTCCAGCGACCTGATGCCATCTAAAGACCGCAAGGAACCCCTCATGCAGCCCTTCACCACCCTGACCTCGACGCCCGCGCCGCTGAAGGTGATCAATGTCGACACCGACATGATCATCCCCAAGCAGTACCTCAAGACGATCAAGCGCACCGGTCTTGGCACCGCGCTGTTCTCGGAGATGCGCTACAAGGAGGACGGCTCGGAGAACCCCGATTTCGTGCTCAACCAGCCGGCCTATCGCAAGTCGGAAATCCTCGTCGCCGGCGACAATTTCGGCTGCGGCTCCTCGCGCGAGCACGCCCCCTGGGCGCTGCTCGACTTCGGCATCCGCTGCGTGATCTCGACGAGCTTCGCCGACATTTTCTACAACAACTGCTTCAAGAACGGCATCCTGCCGATCGTCGTCAGCCCCGAGGACCTCGAGAAGCTGTTCGACGACGCCGATCGCGGCTCCAACGCGACGCTCACGGTCGATCTCGGCAATCAGACCATCAAGGGCCCGGACGGCGGCGAGATCCGCTTCGAGATCGACCCCTTCCGCAAGCACTGCCTGATGAACGGCCTCGACGATATCGGCCTGACCATGGAGAAGGCGCCGAAGATCGAGGCCTATGAGGAGAAGCTGAAGACGCGCGCCTGGGCTTGATCGAGGCCCGCTGCGCCGACAATCAGCAGCCCTCATCCTGAGGAGCCGCGTCAGCGGCGTCTCGAAGGACGGGGGCTGCGGGTCGATGGCCCCGCTTGGACAACAGCACCAGTTGGTCGAAATTCTGGGCGATCAGGGCTTCCTTCTTGGCTCGCGACCAACCCTTGATGCGTCGCTCCATCGCGATGGCGTCCGTGATGGCCTGAAAATGCTCGGCAAAGACCAGCACCACCGGCAACCGGGTCGCGGTGAATGCCTCTGGGTTCTGTGCGCTCTGGTGTTCTCCGAGACGGACCTCGACCGTCTTGCGGGTCGAGCCCGTATAATAGGCACCGTCGGCGCAACGGAGAATGTAGACCCAGCAACCGTCCGTCTCGCGCATCTTCCCTCCCGGTAAAGATCAGCCTCCAAGGCAGACGAGGATCTCGCGCAGTCTGGAGCATCCTTCGAGACGCCGCTACGCGGCTCCTCAGGATGAGGGCTGCGGTTACGCGAGCCCCCTACCCCACCAGCCCCGCCATCGGCCCGATCCCGCCGCTGCCGGGAAAGACCTTCTCCGCCAGCACCGGTCCTGACACGCCGAACAGATCCGCGACCACGCCCTTCGCCACGGCGCGAATGTCGGTGGTGGGCTTCAGGTCGCGCTTCTCGTGGAGCTGCTCCAGCTTCAGCCCCGGCCAGTCGACGATCATCCGCCCGCCCTTGACGGCGCCGCCGACGAGGAAGGCGACCGTGCCGGTGCCGTGATCGGTGCCGACGGTGCCGTTGACCTTCGCGGTGCGGCCGAACTCGGTGACGACCATCACCACCGTATCCTTCCAGACCGGCTTGAGGCCCTGCTCGAAGGTCGCCAGCGCGCCGTCGAGCCCGCCCAACAGCTGCGCCAGCCGGCCCCTGGCGCCACCCTCATTGGCATGGGTATCCCAGCCCTCGAAGGCGAGCGCGGCAATCCGCGGCCCGTCATCGGCGCCGACCAGCGCCGCCGCGCCGTCGGCGATGCGCTTCATGCCCTCCGCGCTGTCGGGCCCGCCGCCGCCCCTCGCCTCGCCGCTCATGCCCTGGCGCCTGGCGATCTCCTCGGTCAACTTCGCCTGGGCGAGCGCACGGGCGAGCCCCGGATCGCGCTGCCCGTAGAGATCCTCCAGCCGCTGGATCAGATCGGAGCCGGCCCGCGCCATCCGCGGCGGCGCCCAGCCCAGCACCGGCGCCTCGCCCCGCACCACCAGCGGCGGCACCACGCCGACCCCGAGCACGCCCTTGCGCGAGATGCCCTCCCCGGCCGGAAGACTGGCGATCAGCCGGTTGAGCCAGCCACTCTCGGTCTTGCCCGGACCGCCCTGCCCGCTCTCCAGCACATCCTGCCCGTCGAAATGCGAGCGCTCGCGATAGCCGGTGGCGGCCGCATGCACGACCGACGCATGGCCGGCGGCATAGAGCCGGGCGAGGTTCGGCATCGCGGGGTGCAGATAGAAGAATCCGTCGAGCGGCAGCGCCGCATCGGGGCCGTCCTTCGTCAGCGCGATGCCCTCGCGCAGGCCGGCATAATCGGGGTCGCCCAGCGGCGGCACGGCCGAGAGCCCGTCCAGCGCGCCGCACAGCACGACCAGCAGGAAGCGCGGGTCGCGGGCGCCCGCCGCCGCATAGGCGAATCTCGGCACGAAGGACCAGGCGAAGAGCGCCCCGGCCGCACCCAGCACGGCACGGCGCGACGGCGTCATCTTTTCGCAATCATCGTCGTCGTCGAGCATCGGGCTCACCTCCGCTGGAATTCGGGCGACAGCAGCAGCAGCGCCAGCGCCTGCGGCTTGCTGTCGGCGCGCGCCACCGCCTGACGCGTCTCGGGCGAGAGCAGAGGCCCGAGGATGTCCTCGGTCAGGGCGCGGGGATCGGGCACGCTGCCGGCAGCCTGCCGGCCCCAGCCGGCCGCGACGTCGATGCGCGTCTTGATGCCCTCGGGCGAGGCCCAGGCCTCGTTGCCATCGGGATAGCCATTGGGGCCAGACGGCTGCCAGAAGGGCTGTCCCATCGCAGTCAGCGGGCCGACGATCTGGCCGAACTCGGCCTTGCGCCCGAGCGCGCGGAAGGCGGCCAGCAGGAACTCCTGCGGCGATCGGATCTTCGTCGGCTCAGCGGTCCAGGCGGCATTCGACTCGACCAGGGCTCGCGACACGGCGGCGAGATCGCCCTCGGTCTTCCTGAACACGGCAGACAATTCGCGCACCAGCGCCGGCGGCGGCTCGTCGGCAACGAAATGCCGGACGAGCTTGATCGCGATGAAATCGGCCGTCGCGGGATGGCGGGCGAGATCGGTCAGCGCCGCCAGCCCCTTCTCCTTGCCCGGCTGGCCATAGGGCTTGCCGAGGAGTTCCGGCGCACCCGGCTCGTGCAACCCGGCATTGAAGGCAAAGGAGCCGGGGAAGCCCAGCACCGCCTCGCGGCCGACCACCGTCCAGCCCGTGATGATCCGCGCCAGATTGGTGACGTCGACCTGGGCATAGCCGCCCGAGACCCCGAGCGTGTGCAACTCCAGGATCTCGCGGGCGAGGTTCTCGTTGAGCCCGCGGCCGCGCCGCTTGCCGGCTGGCGAGGACGGGCCGATCGAAAGACGGTTGTCGAGAAACTCCAGCATGGCCGGGTGGCTCTCGGCCGCGACCAGCATATCCGCGAAGCGGCCGAAGACATGCGGACGGATCGCCTCGCGCTCATAGGCGCCGGCCATGATCCGCGTCATGTTGCTCTTGGTGGCGCCGATGCAGAAATGGTTCGACCAGAACTGGACGAGCCGTTCCCCGAAACCGGTCTCGGCCTCCAGCGCCAGCCGCACCCGTGCCGAAACCTCGTCGCGATAGGTCCGATAGGGCAGCGCCGGCTCATTGGCGGGTTTGGGCTGAGCCATCTGGTTCTGGGCGCCAGAGGTTTGACCCGGAGGCGCCGCAGCCGCCGCGACCTGCTGGCCGGCAGGGGGCTTCGCCTCGCGCGCCGCCCGCTCGGCATCCTCGAACGCGTAGAGTGCCGCCCCGATCTCGGCGGCACCCGAAAAGGGCAGCCCGGTCGGCTGCGGCAGGGTGCGTCGCTCGATCTCGGCGAGGCAGCGCTCCCGCGCCGCCCCCCGGATGCCGGCATCCTGGCCCAGGCCGAACCCCAGCCCGAAGCGCTGTAACCCCACGCTCTCGCTGCGCAACACGCTCGGGCTCGCCATGCGTCGCCTCCGGCCGGGTCCTTCTCGTGACAGAGACTAGAGCCTCAATCGTGGCGAAAAACGGAAAGCGGCCGGGACAATGCGAGGCTTTGTCGTCGCGAGTTGCGCGCAGCACGCCACAAACTGACGACTTTGAACAAAAAGAAGCCACCGCCCGGATCGGGCGGTGGCCTTGTTTCGGCGCGAAAGACGCCCGTCGTCACATCGCCGGCAGCACGGCCACGTCGCGCACCGTGCCGCTCAGCCCGGCGATCTTGCCGACCATCGTCGCCTTGCCGGAGGTGAGATCGACCTTGTGGAGCGCGCCGTCGGCGACCAGCCAGCCGGTGTTGCTGCCATCCGCCGCCGTCTCGATGTCGAAGGCGATCGCCTTCGGCATCGCGCCGAGCTTGCCGACCGCGCCGAGCACGCCGTCATTCGGCGGCGCCTGCTTCAGCAGCGCGCCGATCTTGGCGTCGATGTCGTAGAGCGCCGTCTCCTTGGTGCCCTTCACGGAATTGGTGTAGGCGCCGGCGACGACCATCGGCGTCTCGCCCTTGTGCATGTCGGTCTCGGCGAATTTCAGCGTGCCGTCGACCACGACCTTTCCGTCGTCGACATTGACGCGATAATTCGTGCCGTCCGCGCCCATGACCCGCAGACGGTCGGCCGCCGGGTTGAAGTCGACGGTCGCCATCGTCGAAGCCGAGAGGACCTTGTCCATCTTCGACTTCATCGTCGCCTTGCCGGCCGCGTCGACCGTGTAGATCGTGCCGTCGGTGGATAGCGCATAGAGCATGCCGTCGGCCGGGCGCACATCGATACCGGCGATCTTGCCGGCGATGCCGGTCACTTTCATCGACTTGCCGGCTTTCTGCGTCGCGGTGTCGATCATCGTCAGGGTGTCGTCGCCGGTGAGCGCGGCGAGCATTCCGGCCTGGGCGGAGAGCGAGGCGGAGAGCGACGCCCCGAGAAGAGTCGAGGCGGTCAGCGCAAGGCGCAGTGTCCTGGTCATGTCATTGTCCTCCGGGTTCTGTTGCGGTACCGCTCGGTGCTGAGCTCGCGGCACTCCCAGCGGCTATCGCGGCGGAGCGCGCGTGGATGCAGACTGAAAAATAAAGGAAAATCCTGCATCCGGAGGGGAACCGGCACTGTATTCCCGTGTTGGGCGTCGGTGCCCCGGCGGTGCCGCAGGGCTGGAGACGGTGGGGGACTTCACGTTGACGCAGAAGGCGGGCGAGATCGAAGCGGCGCTGCTGGCTTGCGCCGCTGGAGATAAATCCGCGCTTCGGCGCATCTATGACGCCGAGTCGCCGCGTATGATCGGTGTCGCCCAGCGTCTGCTGAAGCGTCGCGCCTTGGCCGAGGAGGCTGTGCAGGATGCGTTCGTCCTGATCTGGCGGCATGCCGCGCGGTTCGATCCGCAGCGCGGCGCCGGCCTGACCTGGATCTACGCCATTCTGCGCAACCGTGCCCTTTCCATCCTGCGCGACGAGAAGCGGACCGAGACGAGCGAAGCGCCCCTCGGGGAAGAAACCGCAAGCGAAGAGGACGATCCGGAAACCGTGATGTCGAAGCTGTCCGACGCCAAGGCGCTGCATGCCTGCCTGGAGACGCTGCCGCCGCAGCGGCGCGGCCTCGTGCTGCTCGCCTTCGTCCAGGGCCTGACCCATGGCGAGATCGCCGGCAAGCTCGGCCTGCCGATCGGCAGCGTCAAATCCTGGATCCGGCGCTCGCTGATCGCCCTAAAGGAGTGCCTCGGATGAGCCCCTCCCCTGAATCGGCTCCCGATCGCGACGCGCTCGCCGGCGAATATGTGCTCGGCCTCGTCGAGGGTGCGGATCGCGAGCGGCTCGAGCAGCGCATCGCGCGCGAGCCGGCTCTGGCCGCGAGCGTCGAAAGCTGGCGCGGTCATCTCGCCGCCATCGACGCGACAGCCCGGCCGATCCCGCCCTCGCCCGGCCTCTGGGCGCGGATCGAGGCTGAGATCGCGGCCATCCTGCCCGCTGCCGAGCGCGGCCGCGCCAAGGCGGTGAAGGCCGGCGGCACACTCGCAGATTGGTGGAACAGCCTCTTCATCTGGCGTGGAGCAGCACTTGCCGGCGCGCTCGCCGCGATCCTGCTCGCCATTGGCCTCAACAGCGCGCTCGACCGCGCCAAGCGCCAGCCGCTGATGGTCGCCGTGCTGCTGACGGACACCAACGTCGCTGCGGCCGTGGTCAACACTTATCCCGACGGCCGCGTCGAGATGGTGCCGCTGCAGAACATTGCGGTTCCCGAAGGCAAGGCGCTGGAGATCTGGACGCTCTGGGACCGTGCTGTCGGCCCCCGTTCCGTCGGCCTGATCGACCGCGCCCGTACCACGCCGCTGCGACTCGACCAGTTGCCGTTGGGCACCAATCAGCTCTTCGAGATCACGATCGAACCGGCCACCGGCTCGCCGACGGGCCGCCCGACCGGGCCGATCGTCGCGAAGGGAACGACGTCGCAGGCGTTGTGAGGGGGCGCCTGAAGCGCGCCGTCATCCTGGCCGGAGCGAAGCGAAGGCCGGGATCCATTGTAGGGCTCGGCAGCGCGCTACGATGGATCCCGGGCCGACCTTCGGTCACCCCAGGATGACGCGCTGGTTCAGGCGATCCACTTCATACCACCACCGTGATCGTCTCAGCCGCCCGCGTCAGTCCCGTATAGAGCCAGCGCGCCCGGTGCTCGCGGAAGGCGAAGCTCTCGTCGAAGAGCACGATGTCGTTCCATTGCGAGCCCTGCGCCTTGTGGACGGTCAGCGCGTAGCCGAAGGTGAACTCGTCGGTGTGCTTGCGCAGCTCCCAGGGGATCTCTTCCTCCGTGCCGTCGAAGAAGTTCGGCAGCACCGAGACCTTGACCGGCTTAGCGTTGGGGTCATCCTCCGGCGTCACGCGCATGGTGACGAGGCCCTTTTTCGAGGTCTTCAGCTCCTGCACGATCCAGGAGCCGCCATTGAGCAGGCCCTTGCTCTTGTCGTTGCGCAGGCAGACCAGCTTCTCGCCCGCCACCGGCACGGTCTCGGTGCGGCCCATGATCTGGCGCATGCGGGCGTTGTAGTTGCGCCGCGTCTTGTTCAGGCCGACGAGGACCTGGTCGGCGCTCATCACCAGCTGCGGATCGACCTCGCTGCGCCGGATCACGCGGCTCTTGCCGTAATCGCCGACATCCAGCCGGCCGCCCTCGCGGATCGTCATCGACATCCGCACGATCGGGTTGTCCGCCGCCTGCCGGTGGACCTCGGTCAGCATGATGTCGGGCTCGGCCTCGGTGAAGAAGCCGCCGCCCTTGACGGGGGGAAGCTGCGCCGGATCGCCCAGCACCAGCACCGGCGTGCCGAAGGAGAGCAGGTCGCGGCCGAGATCCTCATCCACCATCGAGCACTCGTCGATGATGATCAGCTTGGCCTTGGCCGCAGCGCTCTCGCGGTTGAGCACGAAGGTCGGGCTCTCCTCGTCGACCCCCCGGGATCGGTAGATCAGCGAATGGATGGTTTGCGCGCCCACGCAGCCCTTGTTGCGCAGCACGAGCGCGGCCTTGCCGGTGAAGGCGGCAAACGCGACGTCGCCGTCGACGGCCTCGGCGATGTGGCGCGCGAGCGTCGTCTTGCCCGTGCCGGCATAGCCGAACAGGCGGAAGAGCTGCGGCTCGCCGGCCTGCAGCCAGCGCGCGACCGCGCTCAGCGCGGCATCCTGTTGCGGGGACCAGCTCATGCAGCGATGCGGCAAAGGGAAATCATGCCGCAGATGGGGACGAGTCGCGCCACGATGGCAAGCGCGAAGGCGAAGGCCTCAGGCTGCACGCAGGCGGCGCACGAAATCCAGCGCCTCGCGCTGCAGGCTGCCGATGCGCTCGTCCAGCGCGCGGGCGCTCGCCGCCCCCATATCGGCCTGGCCGACGCTCTGGGCATTGGCGACCGCGATCTCCGACATCGCACCCGCCGCGGTCCCGGTGACCTCCGAGATGTGAGCGACGGTCTCGCCAAGAGAGTTCACCAGCTCGGCCTGTGAGCCGACCATGGTCGAGATCTCGACGCTGGCCTGCTCGACCGCGCCGACGCTGGAGGCGATCGCCGAGACCGCACCCGCGGCATGCGACAGCGCCTCGTTGACCTGCACGATCCGGGTCACGATCTGACCCGTCGCGCTCGCCGTCTGCGCCGATAGCGCCTTGACCTCACTGGCCACGACGGCAAAGCCGCGCCCATGCGGCCCGGCGCGCGCGGCCTCGATCGTCGCATTGAGGGCGAGCAGATTGGTCTGCCGGGCGATCGCCTCGATCAGGCCGACGACCTCGCGGATCCGGGTGGCATTGTCGGTCAGGCGCTCGACCAGCGCCGTCGTGCCGACGGCCTCCCGTGTCGCCTCGGTTGCCATCACCGACACGCGCCGGACCTCTTCATTGATCTGCCCGATGACCTGCTCGAGCCGCCAGGCCGCCTCGCTGCTGCGCTGGGCTTCCGCACCCGCGCCCCCCACCGAGGCGGCGGCCGTCTCGGCACTGCGCGAGACCTGATGCACCCGCACCGCCGAGTCCTGGAGCGCTGAATGCAGGCTCTCGCTCGCCACGCCGATCTCGGACAGCAGCGTGCCGAGCCGCTGCTCGAACTCGTCGGCGATGCGGTGAAGGTCCTGCGTGCGCTGCCTTCGGTTGCGCTGCGCCAGATCGGCCTCCGCCTCGCGCGTGATGAGCGTCGCGCGGACCTCGCTGAGGCTGTGCACGACGCGGGCGAGTTGCCCGATCTCGTCAGAGCGCTCCTGGTGCGGCACTTGCGCCGGTGCGTTGGAGGAACTCACCCGTCCGATCGTCGCCATCAGGTCACGCAGCGGCCGCACCAGATGCAGGCGCAGCAGCAGGAACGTGGCGAACCCGCCGGCGAGCGGCAGGAGCAGCGCCAGGGCGATGGTGCGCCAGCGCACCGCCGCAGCGAGCGCCACCGACCGGGCCCGGGCGTCGTCCGCGCGCCGCCCGAGCTCATCACGCAGCGACGTCGTGGTGACGATAATCTGGCGGACGTTCTCGCGCGCCTCCTCGGCATCGGCCTCGAGCAGCGCCGCTTTCGGCGAAACCCGCCGGCCGATCTCGACGATGCCGCGCTGGAAGGCGATGAAGGTCCGGATCCGCGGATCGAGCGTCGGATTGGCCTCCCGCATGGCCGGGGGCAGCGACGAGGCGAGGCCTGCCCGCGCCGAATCGACCAGCTCGATCGCGCCGTCGAGCTGGTCGAGCGCCGCATCCATCTGCCGCCTGTCGGCATCGGCGTTCAGCCGGCTGAGCAGCGAGGCATAGGTGACCCGGTTCGCCAGCAGAGCGGCGGCATTGGCGAGATCGAGCGCCTCGATGGCTTCTTCGTCGATGCCGCGCACCTCGTCGAGGCCCCGGATCGCGCTGACCAACCCCGCCGCCGCCGTCAGACTGAGCAGCGCGAAGAGCAGGATGATCTTGCCCGTCAGTCCCAGTCTCAGCATCGTCAGGCCGCCATCGTCACGCTGGCGAGACCCTTCGCAGACGCGAAAGAACGACAGGTTAACGCCGAGGCGAAATTGACATCAATTTCAATAGATTAGCCGATTAAGAGCATGGCGGGCGAACAGATGGCGCGAGGCATGGCTGGACATTGAACCCGGCCGCACCTTCGCTAAGGTCAAAGGCCGTGACGGAGGCTGTTCGATGCATGTGATGGTCAACGGCGTACGCCTCTACGTCGATGTCGAAGGCGCAGGCCTCGTCCCCGATGGACCGCGAATGCGTGCGAAACCGACGCTGATCCTGGTTCATGGCGGCCCCGGCGCCGACCACAGTCTCTACAAGCCGGCCTTCTCGGCGCTCAGCGACATCTGCCAGATCGTCTACTACGACCATCGCGGCTGCGGCCGCAGCGAGGACGGGTTGCCCGCAAACTGGACGCTGGCGCAGTGGGGTGATGACCTGAAGGGGCTCTGCGACGCGATCGGCATCGAGAGACCGATCGTGCTCGGCACCTCGTTCGGTGGCTTCGTCGCGCAGGCCTATGCGACGCGCCATCCCCGCCATGCCGGCAAGCTGATCCTCGTCACCACCGCGGCCAAGATCGATTTTCCGACGATCTATGCAGCGTTCGAGCGGATCGGCGGGTTGCAGGCGGGAGAGGCGGCGCGGGACTACTGGTCGGCGCCCTCGCCGGCGACCCGGGCGCCTTATCTCGACATCTGCCTGCCGCTCTACAAAGCCAGACCACCAATCGGCCCGGCCGACTGGGAGCAACGGGTCATCATGCGCAATGAGACCGGCGTCCATTTCAACGGGCCCAGCAACGAGCAGGGGCGGATGGATTTTCGCGAAGCCCTCGCAAGCATCGAATGCCCCGTTCTCGTGATGGGCGGCGAGGACGATCCGATCATGCCGATCGCCTTCAGCGAGACGATCGCGCAAAGCCTTCCGCCAAACCGTGTGCGGTTCGAGCGGTTCGCGCGCTGCGGACACGGCATCGTGCCGGACGATCCGGAGGCGGCGCTGGCCGCCATCCGCGCATTCATCCTCGACGCGTGATGCGGGCCGATCTCACCAGGGAATCGGCTCGCCCTGCCAGGTCCGGAAGCTGTTCGTCTGCGCCAGCCCCGATGCGTCGATCGTGGCGATGAGCCCGGCCGCACTCTCGGAGGGCGCGATATCGGCGCCGCCGCCGCCCATGTCGGTGCGCACCCAGCCGGGATGGAACAGGAGTTGCGCGACGCCGCGCGCACGCACCGCATTGCCGAACACCACCATCGCCATGTTCACCGCCGCCTTCGACGAGCGATAGGCCAGCGAGCCCGACGGATTTAGCCCGATCGAGCCCATGCGGCTGGTGATGGTCGCGATCTTGCGACCGCTGCTCGCCTCGACATTCGCCAGGAGGGCCTGCGAAACCCGCAGTGGCCCGTAGACATTCACCTCGAAGACCTCGCGCCAGACATCGAAATCCATCGCGAGCGCGCTCTCGGTGCCGCGCGGGCCGTGGATGCCGGCATTGTTGACGAGGACGTCGATCGGCCGGCCGTCGAGCGCGCCCTTCGCCGCCGCGACGCTCTCGTCGGAGGTGACGTCGAGTTCGAGCGGGAGCAGCGCCGCCGGATGCGCCGCCGCGAGCTCGCCGAGCGCCCCGCCCCAGGGATTGCGCGCCGCCGCCACGACATGGTCGCCCCGCCGCAGCAGCTCCATGGTGAGCGCAAGGCCGATGCCGCGATTGGCACCGGTGATCATCCAGGTGTGGGGCATGCTGTGGCTCCGTCCTCTCGGTCAGACCTTAGCCGGTGGCGGCAACCTTTCCAGAGCGGCGAAAGCGTGGCCGTCATGCTCGGGCTTGACCCGAGCATCTCGTGACGCGCTCGTCGAAGCATCGCTCGGCACGAGATTCTCGGGTCTGCGCTTCGCTTCGCCCGAGAATGACGCGCCTCTTATCCTCACCCCTTCGGCGTGCCGTACCCTCCCGCCGTCGGCGTGATCACCGTCACCGCCTCGCCGGCCTGGAGCAGCGTCTGGTCGCAAGGGTTGAGCTCCTCGACCGCGCCCGACAGACGCCGCACCAGCGTCTTGCCCAACTGCCCCGGCTCGCCGCCCTTGACACCGAAGGGGCGGACCTTGCGGTGCGAGGCGAGGATCGCGCAGTCCATCGGCTCGCGGAAACGGATCGTGCGGCTGGTGCCGTCGCCCGCGTTCCACGCGCCGCGCCCGCCCGAGCCGGCGCGGATGTGGAAATCCTCCAGCACGACGGGGAAACGCGTCTCGAGCACCTCTGGATCGGTCAAGCGCGAATTCGTCATGTGGACATGGACGCCCGACGTGCCGTGGAAGCCCGGCCCGGCCGGGGAGCCCGAGCAGATCGTCTCGTAGTACTGGTACTGGTCGTTGCCGAAGGTGAGGTTGTTCATCGTGCCCTGCGAGCAGGACATCGCTTCCAGCGCCCCGAACAGCGTGTTCGTCACAGCCTGCGAAACCTCGACATTGCCGGCCACCACCGCGGCCGGATAGCGCGGCGAGAGCATCGAGCCCTCGGGGATGACGATCTTGATCGGCCGCAGGCAGCCGGCATTCATCGGGATCGCATCGTCGACCATGACGCGGAAGACATAGAGCACCGCGGCCCGCGTCACCGGCGCCGGGGCGTTGAAATTGTCGGGCCGCTGCGGCGAAGTGCCGGTGAAGTCGACGGTGGCCTCGCGTTTGTCGCGGTCGATGCTGATCCTGACCTTGATCGCGCAACCCTGGTCCATCGGATAGGTGAACTCGGCATCGTGGAGCTTGGTCAGCAGCCGCGCGACGCTCTCGGCCGCATTGTCCTGGACATGGCCCATATAGGCCTGCACCACGTCGAGCCCGAAGGAGGCGATCATCTTCTTCAGCTCGGCGACGCCCTTGGCGTTGGCGGCGATCTGCGCCTTCAGGTCGTTGACGTTCTGGACGACGTTGCGCACCGGATATCGGGCGCCGGTCAGGACCGCGACCAGTTCGTCCTCGCAGAAGCGGCCCTGATCGACGATCTTGAAGTTGTCGATATAGACGCCTTCCTCCTCGATCACGGTCGCCAGCGGCGACATCGAGCCCGGCGCGGTGCCGCCGACATCGGCATGGTGGCCGCGGCTGGCGACCCAGAACAGAATGTCCTTCTCGGCCTCGTCGAAGACCGGGGTGCAGACCGTGATGTCCGGCAGATGCGTGCCGCCATTATAGGGCGCGTTCAGGCAGTAGACGTCGCCCGGCTTGATGACCGGGTTGTTTTTGATGACGGTCTCGACCGACTTGTCCATCGAGCCGAGATGCACGGGCATGTGCGGGGCGTTGGCGACGAGCGCCGCCTGGCTGTCGAAGACCGCGCAGGAGAAGTCGAGCCGCTCCTTGATGTTCACCGAATAGGCGGTGTTCTGCAGCGTCACGCCCATCTGCTCGGCGATCGACATGAACAGATTGTTGAAGATCTCGAGCATCACCGGATCGGCCTTCGTGCCGATCGCAGCGGTCTGGACGAGCGCCTTGGAGCGCACCAGCACGAGATGGTCCTTGGCCGTGAGCTTCGCGCTCCAGCCCTCCTCAACCACGACCGTCTGGTTCGGCTCGATGATGATCGCGGGTCCCGCGATCCCCTGGCCGGGCCGCATCGCCTCGCGCCGGACGATCGCCGCCTCGTGCCAGCGGCCCTGCGAGAACATCCGGGTGGTGGCGGCGACGGACGGCTCGCCCGCGCTTTCGCCGACCGACGCTTCCTCGAAGCGCGCCCCGCCCCCGATGGCCTCGACCTCGACGGCCTCGATCACCAGCGCCTTGCTCTCGTCCATGAAGCCGAAGCGCGCCTTGTGGGCCGCCTGGAACGCCGCCTTCATCGCGTCGGGCGTGCCGGCTGCCACCGCGATGGCGGTATCGGTGCCGGCATAGCGGACATGGGCGCGCGTCAGCGCGGTGATGGCCGCCTCCGCGACACCCTGTCCGGCGACCTCGGCCCGCGCCTCCGCGACGAGGGAGGCCGCCGCGGCCTCGACCGCCGCCTGCGCGCCGCCGTCGAGGGCTACGTCGAGTGCGGCCGTCCGCGTCGCGCGGATTTCGGCCAGGCCCATGCCATAGGCCGAGAGCAGGCCGGAGAACGGATGCAGCAGCACGGTCTTGATGCCCAGCGCATCCGCCACGAGGCAGGCATGCTGCCCGCCGGCGCCGCCAAACGAGTTCAGCGCATAGCGGGTGATGTCGTAGCCGCGCTGCACCGAGATCTTCTTGATCGCCTCGGCCATGTTGGCGACCGCGATCTGGATGAAGCCGTCGGCGACCTGCTCGGGACTGCGTCCGTCCCCGACCTCCGCGGCGAGCGCCGCGAACTTCGCCTTCACGGCCGCGACATCGAGCGGCTGGTCGCGCTTCTCGCCGAAGATCGGCGGGAAGTAGTCCGGGATCAGCTTGCCGACCATGACGTTGGCGTCGGTCACCGCGAGCGGCCCGCCGCGGCGATAGGCGGCCGGCCCCGGATTGGCGCCGGCGGAATCCGGCCCGACGCGGAAGCGGGCACCGTCATAGTGCAGGATCGAGCCGCCACCGGCCGCGACCGTGTGGATCAGCATCATCGGCGCACGCATCCGCACGCCGGCCACCTCCGTCTCGAAGGCGCGCTCATATTCGCCGTCGAAATGGGCGACGTCGGTGGAGGTCCCGCCCATGTCGAAGCCGATGACCTTGTCGAAGCCGGCGGAGCGGCCGGTTTCGGCCAGGCCGACGACGCCACCGGCGGGGCCGGACAGGATCGCATCCTTGCCCTGGAAGAGCTCGGCGGCGGTGAGCCCGCCGGAGGACATCATGAACATCAGCCGCGCACCGGTGCGGGCGATGTCGAGTTCCTCCGAGACCTGCTGCACATAGCGGCCGAGGATGGGCGAGAGATAGGCATCGACCACGGTGGTGTCGCCGCGGCCGACGAGCTTGATCAGCGGCGAGACCTCATGGCTGACCGAGACCTGCGGGAAGCCGATCTCGCGGGCGATCCGGGCTGCGACCTGCTCATGCGCCGGATAGCGATAGGCGTGCATGAAGGCGATTGCCACCGCACGGAAGCCGGCCTCGAACTGCGCCTGAAGTGCAGCCCGGATCGCAGCCTCGTCGGGCGCCTGCTCGACCACGCCGTCGGCCAGCACGCGCTCCTCGATCTCGACCACCGCCTCGTAGAGCTGCTCGGGCTTGATGATCTGCTTGGCGAAGATGTCGGGCCGCGCCTGGTAGCCGATGCGCAGCGCATCGCGGAACCCCTTCGTGGTGACCAGCAGCGTCCGGTCGCCCTTGCGCTCGAGTAGGGCGTTGGTCGCCACCGTCGTGCCCATGCGGACCTCGCCGACCAGCCCGGCCGGAATCGGCTCGCCGGTCTTCAGACCGAGATGGTCGCGGATTCCCTGCACCGCGGCGTCGCGATAGGCGCCCGGATTCTCGGACAGCAGCTTCCTGGCGTGAAGTTTGCCTGAGGGGTCGCGACCGATCACATCCGTGAAGGTGCCGCCCCGATCGATCCAGAAATCCCAGCGCGGCGCCATCTCGAATCCTCCCATCGGGCGACGCGGAACCGTCGCTGACGTTTCATCGATAATTTGTCGATGTGTTGTTGACAAGCCGGATTCGACGGCTACGATCGCGATTGTGACCGGATCATGGCGAGGGGCCGGGCGGTTGCGAGGCGGAGGATGCTATGACGGGAACGCTCCTGGCAATCGCGGGCTCGCGCCCGCCCACCCATCGGGAGATGCCCCGATGATCCGGCGCTCCCTTGATCTGCTCTACCTCGGAGCGGGATACATCGCCGGCATCTTCCTGGTCGTGATCTTTGGCCTGATGATGCTGCTGTCCGTCGGTCGCGACATCAACTTCAACGTTCCCTCTGGCGATGACTTCGCCGGTTGGGCCTTCGCTGCGATGGCCTTCTTCGGTCTCGCCCACACCTTCAAGAAGGGCGAGATGATCCGGGTCGGCCTCCTGATCGAGCGCCTGCACGGATCGGCGCGTAAAGGCGCGGAGCTGTTCTCGCTCACCGTCGCAGCCCTCTTCATCGGCTACTTCACCTTTCAGACCGGCAAGCTCGCCTATGATTCCTGGCAGTACTCGGACATGTCCACCGGCGTCGTGTCCGTCCCGCTGTGGATGCCGCAGCTTTCCCTCGTGCTGGGACTCGGCACGCTGCTGATCGCGATCCTCGACGAGTTCGTCATCGTGTTGCGGACGGGTCGCCCCACCTATGAGCCCGAGCCGCCGAAATCGGTCGAGGAACTGGTCGAGCGCGTCGCGCAGGGCGGAGGCGTCTGAACCATGAGCCTTCCCGTTCTCGCCCTTGTTCTGCTCAGCTTCCTCATTCTCGTTCTCGCCAGCGGCGTCTGGATCGCCGTCGGGCTCGGCCTCGTCGGCCTGCTGGCGATGTGGCTCGTCACCGACGTGCCGATCGGCCAGGTGCTGGCCACCACGGTCTGGAGTTCCGCCAGCGGCTGGACGCTGACCGCCCTGCCGCTCTTCATCTGGATGGGCGAGATCCTGTTCCGGACCCGCCTTTCCGAGCAAATGTTCCAGGGGCTGTCGCCCTGGCTGCAATGGCTGCCGGGACGCCTGATTCACACCAACATCGTCGGCTGCGGCATCTTTGCCGCCGTGTCCGGATCCTCGGCCGCGACGGTGGCAACGATCGGCAAGATCTCGCTGCCGGAGCTGAAGAAGCGCGGCTATGACGAGCAACTCAGCCTAGGCACCCTCGCCGGCTCGGGCACGCTCGGCCTGCTGATCCCGCCCTCCATCCCAATGGTCGTCTATGCCGTGACGGCGAACGTCTCGGTGCTGCAGGTCTTCCTCGGCGGCTTCCTGCCGGGCCTGCTCGTGATGGCGCTCTATATGGGCTACGTCATCATCTGGTCGCTGCTCAACCCGGACAAGACGCCACCGCGCGACCCCGCGCTGCCCTTCTTCGAGAAGCTGCGGCAATCCGCCAAGCTGATGCCCTGCCTCGTCCTGATCGCAGCCGTGTTCCTGGCGCTGATCCTGGGTTTCGCGACGGCGACGGAATGCGCGGCCTGGGGGGTGTCCGGCGCACTTTTCCTCGCCTGGTGGAGCGGCACGCTGAGCTGGAAGACGCTCTTCGAGAGCATCATGAGCGCGACCAGGCTCACCTGCATGATCATGCTGATCCTGGCCGGAGCCGCCTTCTGCACCGCGGCGATGGCCTATACCGGCATCCCGATGGCCCTGGCCGAATGGGTCAAGGGCATGCAGCTCTCGACGCATATGCTCGTGCTGGCGCTGACCATCATGTACATCATCCTGGGCTGCCTGATCGACGGCATCTCGATGATCGTCCTGACGGCCGTCATCGTTCTGCCGATGGTGAAGGAAGCCGGCTTCGATCTCGTCTGGTTCGGTGTCTACCTCGTTATCCATGTCGAGATGGCGCAGATCACCCCGCCGGTGGGCTTCAACCTCTTCGTGCTGCAGAACATGAGCGGCAAGGACACCTGGACGATTGCGAAGGCAGCGTTTCCGTTCTTCATTCTGCTCAACATCGCCGTCTTCATCATCACGACCTTCCCGCAGATCGTGCTCTTCCTGCCCAAACTCGCTTTCCCGGACTGACCCCACCCACAACCAACAAGAGAGGGAATGACATCATGATCGACCGCAGGACCCTTACCGCCGCCGCCCTGGCCTTCGGCGTCAGCGCTCTGGCCTTCGCCGCGCCCGCCGCCGCGCAGACCAAGTGGAATCTCCCGGCCGCCTACCCGGCCGACAACCCGCACAGCGAGAACCTCACGCTCTTCGCCAAGGATGTGGAGGCCGCGAGCGGCGGCAAGCTCGCCATCACCGTCCATCCCGGCGCCTCGCTGTTCAAGGCCCCCGAGATCAAGCGCGCGGTCCAGAGCGGCCAGGCCCAGATGGGTGAGGTGCTCCTCTCGATCCACGAGAACGAGGATCCGGTCTACGGCATCGACGTCGTGCCCTTCCTCGCGACGTCCTTCGCCGACGCCAAGAAGCTCTATGCCGCCTCCAAGGCCGCCGTGGAGAAGAAGCTCGACTCCCAGGGCGTGAAGCTGCTGTTCATGGTTCCCTGGGCGCCGCAGGGCGTCTACACGAAGAAGGAGCTCAACACGATCGACGACATGAAGGGCCTCAAGTGGCGCTCCTACAATGTCGGCACGGCCCGCCTCGGCGATCTGCTCGGCATGCAGTCGGTGACGATCCAGGCGGCGGAACTGCCGCAGGCGCTGGCGACCGGCGTCGTCAACTCCTTCATGTCCTCGGGCGGCACCGGCTACGATTCCAAGGTCTGGGAGTCGCTGACGCATTTCTACGACGTCCAAGCCTGGATCCCGAAGAACGCGACCTTCGTCAACAAGGCCGCCTTCAACGGGCTCGACAAGGCGACGCAGGACGCCATCCTCAAGGCCTCCGCCGACGCCGAAGCGCGCGGCTGGAAGATGTGGGAGGAGAAGTCCGGCTGGTATCTCGAGCAGCTCAAGGCCAAGGGCATGAAGGTCCAGGCCCCGAGCGCCGAGCTCGCCGCCGGCTTCAAGAAGGCCGGTGACACCCTGACCGGCGACTGGCTGAAGAAGGCCGGTGCCGACGGCCAGGCGATCGTCGACGCCTACAAGAAGATGTGAGGCTGCCGCCCCGCGCCCTCAACCGGGCGCGGGGTCCGCTTCCCCCGCGGCCCCTCCGGCGAGCGACGATGTCATCACCGCCCTCCTCCACCGAACTCGGCCCCATCGTCTCCTCCGGCCATCTGGCGGCGGGGGCGATGCCGGCTCTGTCGGAATTCGAGTTCGCGATGAGCATGACGGTGCACGCCTTCCATCGCTGGATGGTGCGCGCCATGGCGGCCGCCGGCACGCCGGACCTGTCCCCGCTCGACGTGCTGGTGCTGCACAACGTCAACCATCGCGGCAAGGCCAAGCGCCTCGCCGATATCTGCCTCGTCCTCAACATCGAGGACACGCATCTGGTGAACTACGCGCTCAAGAAGCTGGAGCGCCTGAAGCTCCTCAAGGCCGGTCGCAAGGGCAAGGAGAAGACGGTGGAGGTGACGCCTGCGGGCGAGGAAGCCTGCCGTGCCTATGCCCGGATTCGCGAGCAGCTTCTGGTCAAGTCGGTGCTATCGACCGGGCTCGACCCGAAGCGCCTCTCCGAGATCGCCACGGCGATGCGCTCGCTCTCGGGACAGTACGATCAGGCCGCACGCGCTGCCGCGAGCCTCTGAGACGCCGTCAGCCTCAGGCCGCGGGCTCGTCCTCCACGATCCGGATCGTCACGCGCGTCCCCTGGGCCTGCCGCGCATAGTCGATGCTGGTGCCGAGGCTGCGCGCCATCGCGCCGACGATCTTGCCGCCGAGGCCGGTGCCCGTCGCCGGTCCCTGCCCCGACCAGCCCACCCCGTCATCGGCCACGACGAGCAGCGTCGCGCCGTCCGGCTCGCGCGCGAGCGAGACACGGATTTCGCCCGTCCCCTCGGGATAGGCGTATTTGATCGCGTTCGTCACCAGCTCGGTGACGATCATGCCGATCGACACCGCCTTGTCTGTCTTCATCAGGATCGGCACCGCCTCGAAGCGGATATCGGGCGTGCGCCCGGCCGCCGACATGGAATGGCCGAGCTCGCGCACCAGCGTCTCGAGATAGGCCGCAAGATCGACGGTACGGACGTCGTCGGAGGTGTAGAGGCTGCGGTGGAGATTGCCGATCGCGGTGATGCGCGCCTGCGTTTCGGCCAGCGCCGCGCGCGCCCCGGCATCCTGCACCGAGGCGGCCTGCATCCGTACCAGCGACGACACCAGCGCAAGGCTGTTGGCGACGCGATGGTTGACCTCCGCCAGCAGCACGATGGCGCGGTCGCGCGCGTCGCGGACCTCGCGCTCGGCTTCCTCCTTGGCGCGAAGCAGACGCGCCCGCTCGACCGACTGCTCCAGCGCAGCGGTCAGCAGCACCTCGAAATCCTCGCCGATCGTCTTGACCACATAGTCGACAGCGCCGGCCTTTAAGGCCTGGACCGCGATGGCGAGTTCAGAGGAGGCGGTGACATAGACCACCGGCGGCGCGCCCTCGCTGCCGGCGAGACGCGCCAGCACCTCCAGCCCCGAACTCGTTCCGAGGTCATGGTCGAGGATCACGGCGTCGATGCCGCCCTCCGCGATGCGCGCCAGCCCGGCCTCGGCATCGCCGACATGCTCGACCGCATAGCCTTTGCGCGCGAGGATGCGCTGCACGAGCCGGCCCAGCGCCACGTCGTCGTCGATATAGAGAACCGTCAGCGGCCGATGGGGCATGGCCGGATCATCCGCGGAGGTCACGGGGTTTCTGGCACTTGCATGACCGAGAAGAACAGCCCGAGCTGGCGGATGGCATTGGCGAAACCGTCATAGTTCACCGGCTTGGTGATGTAGACATTGGCGCCGAGGTCATAGCAGCGCTGGATCTCGCGGCTGTCGTCGGTCGTCGTCAGCACGACCACGGGCGAGCGCTTGGTGTGCGGGTTGGCCTTGACCTTTTCGAGGATGTCGACGCCGCCCATGTCGGGCAGGTTGAGATCGAGCAGGATCAGGAGCTGGCGTCCCGAGCTGACCATGCCCGACCCGTCCGGCCCGAACAGATAGGCCAGCGCCTCGGTGCCGTTGGTGAACGGGATGATCTCGTTGTTGACCCCGGCCCGCCGGATGTTCTTCTCGATCAGCCGGGCATGGCCCTCGTCATCCTCGATCATCACGATCGACACGGGTTTGGCGTTGGTCATGATTCGTGGCTCCGCTTCACGCTCCGCAGATCGGCCGGCAGCAGGACCGTGAAGGTCGTTCCCACCCCGAATTCCGACCGGACGGTGATGTCTCCGCCGAGGTTGCGCACGAGCGTGCGTACATGCGCAAGCCCGATCCCCTCGCCCGGTGTATTTTGTGTTCCCGAGCGCCGGAACAGCTCGAAGATCCGCTCGTGGTCGCTGGCCGCGATGCCGCGGCCATTGTCCTCGATCTCGATCGCCACCCAGCCCGGGCGCGGCGCCAGCGTGCGCGCGACAATCTGCAGGGGCCGATCGGGCGCGCGGTACTTGATGGCGTTGTCGAGCAGATTGCCGATGATCTGGTCGAGCGAGAAGCGGTCGCTGACGATGCGGTCGGTCTTCGCCTCGATGGCGATGCCGCCGCCCGTCTCGCTGGCCTGGTGGTGGACGGCCGCCGCGGCCGCCTCGAGCAGCGCATCGAGCATCACCCGCTCGGGCTTCAGGGCCCGGCTGCCCTCGCGCGAGATCTTCAGGATCGCGTTGATCAGCCCGTCCATCTTGCGGGTCGAAGAGCGGATGAACTCCAGCGCCTCCGGCGCATCGGTCTTCAGCGCCGCCTCGGCCTCGGCCTTCAGCGCCACCGCCTTGTCGTCGGAAGCGTCGAGATAGGCCCCGATCGGCTTGAGGGTCTCCTCCAGTTCGCTGGTGAAACCCATGATGTTGACCAGCGGCGCCCGCAGATCATGCGTGACGATATAGGCGAAGCGCTGGATCTCCTGATTGGCCTTGATCAGCGCATCGGTGCGCTCGCGCACGCGTTCCTCCAGCCCGGCGTTCAGCACTTCGAGCTCACGCCGGGCGCCGACGATCTCGTTGGTGTAGCTCAGGATCGTCCAGGCCGCTGCCGCCGCGAGCCCGAGAATGACGATGGCGCCGATGATCGTGACCCAGCGCAGCCGCGAGGCGGCCGTCTCCTGCGCGGCGATGGCGGCGAGCAGGCGCGCCTCCGAGCGCTCGAGGATACTGGCGAAGGCGGCACGAGCCTCATCCATCAGCGTCTTGCCGCGGCCATCCTCGACGAGCGCCAGCGCCCCCGCGAAATCGCCGCGCTGCGACGCAGCCACCGTCTCGGCCAGCTCGGCCATCTTCGCGTCCAGCGCACGGCGCAGACGCGCCGCATAGGGCCCCATGTCGACCTCGTCGGCGACCGCTTCGGCCAGCCGCTGGAACCGCTCCTCGAAGCGCGCCACCGCCTCGGTATAGGGCGCCAGATAGGTCGCATCGCGCGTGAGCAGGAAGCCACGCTGGCCGGTCTCCGCATCCTGAACGAGCGACATCAAATCGGCAGATGCGCTGCGGACCTCGCGCGCATCGACGACCTGGGCGAAGGATCGCTCCGAGGCGAGCGTCAGCCACAGCGAGCCCGCCACGATGGTGACGAGCGCAAGGATGCCCGCCGCCATCAGCAGGAGATTGGTGCGGCGGAAAAAGGCCTGGGAGATCGGCATGGGTCGTCCGGACGGGGCGCGATGGGGATGCAGCGTCGCACATCGCTTCGCAAGGTCAAATGACAGCAGACAAGCGTCCGGCCACGAGTTTTTTGCCGGACCGTCGCATTTTACACATCCGGATTGAACTTATTTTAATCCGCTTGCCCTAACGGCAGGAGTAGTGGCTGCCGAATTGCAGGCGCAGCGGGGGCGGGTGCTGCCGCCTCGGCCGCATGCGACGACAGGAGGCCGCTTGACCGGGCAAAGGCCAACCGCATGAAGATCATGATCGTCGACGACAACCGCACCTATCTGATGGTGCTGCGCGGCGTTGTGAACAACATTGGCGACCATCACATCACGGTTTTCTCGAACCCGCTCGAGGCGCTGGAGGCGGCGGCGAGCATCGAGTTCGACCTGGTCATGGTCGATTACATGATGCCCGAGATGGATGGCGTTTCCTTCATCCGGGCGCTGCGGCAGATGCCGAACCATCGCGACCAGCCGATCGTGATGGTCACCACCACAGAGGAGCGCGAGACCCGCCTGGCGGCACTCGACGCTGGTGCGACCGACTTCCTGCGCAAGCCGATCGAGCCCGTCGAACTGCGCGTTCGCGTCCAGAACCTGCTGGCGCTGCGCGAGGCGCAAACCGCGATGCGCGACAAGGCGGCCTGGCTCGCCAAGGAGGTTCGCCAGGCGACGCAGGATCTGGTCGAGAGCCAGCGCCACATGGCGCGGCGGCTCTCGCGCGCCATCGACTGCCGCGACGGACACACCGGCGATCACGTCGCGCGCATGGCCGCACTATGCAAGATCATCGCCGAGGGGCTGGGTCTCGACGCCGAGCAATGCGAGACCATCCATGCCGCCGCGCCGATGCACGACGTCGGCAAGATCGGCATCCCCGACTTCATTCTGCAGAAGCCGGGCCGCCTCACCGATGAGGAGATGGCGGTGATGCGGACGCATGTGTCGATCGGCGAGGCGATCCTCGCCGATGGCCGCTCCGCCCTGATGCGCTGCGCCGAACGCATCGCGGCGACCCATCACGAACGCTGGGACGGCAAGGGCTATCCGCGCGGTCTCTCGGGCCATGACATCCCCGTCGAAGGGCGCATCGCTGCCGTGGCGGATGTGTTCGAGGCGCTCTGCGCCAACCGCGTCTACCGGCCCGGACGCCCGCCCGAAGACGCCCGCCAGTTCATCCTCGCCGGCTCCGGCCGCCATTTCGATCCGGCCTGCGTCGCCGCTTTCGAGGCCCGCTGGACCGACATTCTCGCCCTGATCAACGCCACGTCCGATCCTCTGACTACGCCGATCGCCCTCGCGAGCTGAGCTCGCCGTCGGCGAACCCCTTACAACCGACAGGAGACCTGTCATGCTGATCCGTCTCGCACTCCTTTTCTGCCTTGCCTGCCTCGCACCTGCCGGCCAGGCCGGCGCTGCCGAAATCCCTGCTGCCAAGGGTCCGGTGATCCTGACCGTCTCGGGCAAGATCGCCCATCGCAACGGGCCGGATGGCGCGACCTTCGACGCGGCGATGCTGGACGCTCTGCCCAAGCGCATGACGACGGCCAGCACGCCCTGGTATTCCGACAAGATGCGCTTCGAAGGCCCCCTCGGGGCCGCGCTGCTCGACCAGGTCGGCGCGACCGGGACGACCTTGAAGGTGACGGCGCTCAACGACTACGCGGTCGAGATTCCGGTCGAGGACTTCCGCAAATGGCCCGTGATCCTCGCGACGAAGATCAACGACAAGCCGATCTCCGTGCGCGACAAGGGGCCGATCTTCGTGATCTACCCCTTCGACGAGCAGCCCTCGCTCTACAACGAGCTCTATTTCGGCCGCTCAGCCTGGCAGGTGAAGTCCATCGAGGTGCGCTGAAGCGCGCACCGCACCGAGGCGCCGCCCGATGGATAAGCCCAGCAAACAGAACCGGCTGAACAATCTGGGCATCCTGGCGCTCGTCGGGCTCAGCATCCTGCTGGGAGGCGTCGTCATGGCGATGTTTTCGGCGCTCGGTACGCGTCACCGGGCGACGGATGAAAGCGTGCGCGAGGACCTCGTCTGGGCGGCCTACCAGCTCGACCGCGAAGCGAAAAAACTCGCCAGCGCCGTTCAGGATCTGCGGGAGGGCTTCAGCGCCCAGCGGCGCGCCGATGTCGGGCTGCGCTACGACATCCTCTACAGCCGCACCACCGTTCTCATCAGCAATCACTACCGGACAAAGTTCGGCCAGACTCCGGAGATCCTGACGCTGGCGCAGGATGCGCGTGATCGCATCCTCGCGCTCGCTCCGACCATCGATGCGCTGGCAGAGGATGCCGGGGCCACGGCGCAGGCCGCGGCCCTGCTCGCAGAACTTTCGCCGCTGATGCAGAACACCGAGCGCCTGCTCAACGTCACCAACCTCGCCCAGTCGCGGATACGGGTGGAGGACCGCAACGAGCTGACGGCAGCCTATCAGCAGCTCGGCGGCGCCATGACGGCGCTGATCGTTTCGCTGGCGATGATCGTCGCCTATCTCGGCGTCCAGCTCTACCAGATCCGCATCGCGCGGCGCCGCTTCGAGCGGCTCAGCATCGAGAACGCCGACGCCGCCAAGCGCGCCGAAGCCGGGGCCCGCGCCAAGTCGATCTTCCTGGCCACGATGAGCCACGAGATCCGCACCCCGCTGAACGGCATCATCGGCATGGTCGACATCATGCGCGGGACACCGATGAGCGAGAGCCAGCGCGAGAAGCTCTCTGTGATCGGCGAATGCAGCGATACCCTGCTTGCGCTCATTGATGACATTCTCGACTTCTCGAAGCTCGAATCCGGCGCCGTCGAGCTTGAAATGCTTCCCTTCGAGCTCGGCGAGGTCTTCGCCAGCGTCGCCCATGTGATGGGCGCCCGCGCGCGCGACAAGGACATCACCTTGCATGTCGAGCAGCCGCAAGCCCGGGTCACGACGGATGCGACGCGGCTCCGGCAGATCCTCTTCAATCTCGTCGGCAACGCGGTCAAGTTCACCGATCGCGGCGGCGTCCATGTGTCATGCCGCATCGACGGCGATCGCCTGACGGTGGAGGTCGATGACACCGACACCGGCATCGGCATCCCGCCCGAGGCGCGCGACCGGCTGTTCCAGGATTTCAGCCAGCTCGACATCACCATCAACCGCCGCTTCGGCGGCACCGGGCTCGGCCTCGCCATCTGCCGGCGGCTGATCGGCGCGATGGGCGGCGACATCGGCGTCGAATCGCGAGAAGGCAGTGGTACGCGCTTCTGGTTCACCCTGCCGGTCGGACCCGTCACACCATCGGAGCGACAGCCGGTCCGTGCGCCCGAGCCAGCGCTGCAGCCGAAGCCCGAGCCGACGGGGGACCGGCGCTTCACCGGCCGCATCCTCGTCGCGGAAGACAACGCGATCAATTTCACCGTCGCGCGCGAACTCCTCCAGCGCTTCGGTGTCGAGGTCGATCACGCCCCGGATGGCCGCATCGCCGCTCACCTGGTGAGCTCAGGGCGCTACGATCTGGTGTTGATGGACATGCAGATGCCGGTGATGAGCGGGCTCGAGGCGACGCAGGCGATCCGGCAGCAGGGTTGCGTCGAACTGCCCATTATCGGGTTGACCGCCAACGCCTTCGCCAGCGACCGCGAGGCCTGCCTGGCAGCGGGGATGAGCGACTTCGTCGCCAAGCCGATCAACCGCGCCAAGCTGGCCGCGATCCTCGCGCGCTGGCTGCCGGACCCCGACGAGAGAGCAAAGCCGGCAGCGCTGGCGCAGGCCGCGGACGCCGCCGCCGGCGAGACCGTTATCGACCCCGTCGACCCGTTCATCCGCGCCGAATTGAGGCGGGAGATCGGCGGCGATCTGCTTGACGAGTTGACCCGGCAATTCTGGCCGGACGCCACGCGTGCCGCGGCCGAAGCCACCAGGGCTTTGCTGGCCGGCGACCGCGAAACCGCGATCCGCGAGCTGCACACGCTCAAGGGGCTCGCGGGAACGCTCGGCTTCTCCGCGGTGGAAGCCGCAGCCCGCGAAGCCGAGATCGCCGTCCGCACCCGAGAGACGGCCGACCTCTCGGAGCTGCAGGCGACGCTGCTTCGGACCGTGCTGGCGCTGGAAGCCACCGAACCCGCGGCGGCGGCCCCCAGTCAGGCCGACGCGGCGCGCCGATCCGCCTGACCGGAGCGGCCGCCGGCGGGCCCTACAGCGCTGCGTCGCGCTGCCTCTGCGCATACTCCGCCATCAGCGGCTCATGGGCCGACCAGAACGGCCGCGGCTTCTGACCGAGGAGCTGGTCCTCGAGCAGGCCGAGATGCAGATGCCAGCCGCTGGACACCATCGCCGTGCGCGACTTGGTCGCCAGCCGGCGGTGGATCAGCACCAGCCGAACCTGCTGCCCCATCGGCGTCAGCTCGATCTCGACATCGGAATCGGGGTCGCCCATGCCCGCCCAGGTGAAGGCCAGGCGGTGCGGCGGCTCATAGACCGTGACGGTGCCGGTCATCAGCGATCCCTCGTCGTTCATCTGGCGATGACTCTCGGGCGGCGTCTCGTCGGTGATGCGCGAATGCTTGAAGAACAGCTCGATTTGGCCGCCGGCGCGGGCTTCCGTCTTGCCGCCGCAGAACCAGCTCGCACGCTTCCCGTCCTCGACCAGATAGGCCCAGACCCGCTCAATCGGCCCGGGAAGCAGCCGCTCGAAGCGCACTGCCCCACTCTCCAGCACCTCGCCATACGCCTTCGCATTCGCCTGCTGTGTCTGCGTCTGCATCACGCCTCCTCGCCCGGATCGGGCTTTCGTAGCGCGGCCTCGAGGGCCGCCAGCCTGTCGGGCCAGAAGGCGCGCACGCGCCGGACCCATTGCTCGAAGCCGTCGATGCCGTCCGGGTCCAACGCATAGATGCGCCGCTGGCCTGCGACCGTGACCCGGACCAGCCCGGCCTCGCGCAGCGCCTTGAGATGCTGCGAGATCGCCGGTGCCGACAGCGTGAACCGCTCTCCGATCTCCCCGGCCGAAAGTTCACCCTCCGCCAGCATCTCGATGATGCGGCGGCGGGTCGGGTCGGCAAGAGCGGTGAAGGCGTCCATGGGCCAATGATTCCGTCTTAGCTTAATTAAGTCAATACAAAATTATAATGCGGCGCTCGGCTTCTGGCCGCTGCGCGGCCTGGTCGCTTGCCCGCAGCCTCGTGCTCCGTCAAAGCGATGCTGCACAGTCCGACCTCCGAAACGGCGAACCGCTCTCCATGGCCATCCGCAATGCCACCCTCGCCGGCATCTTCATGATGCTGCTGGGCATCCTGATGTTCTCCCTGAACGACGTCATGGGGAAATGGCTCGTGGCCACCTACACGGTCGGCCAGGTGCTGCTGCTGCGCAGCGCCGCCGCGCTGGCCGTGCTGATGCCCTTCGTGCTGCGCCAGGGGCTGATGCGGACGCTGAGGCCCGAGCGGCCGGGCCTCCAGGTCCTGCGTGTGGCACTCGGCTCCGGCGAGGTCGCGCTGTTCTACCTTGCCGTCTCCTATCTGCCGCTGGCGGATACGATGACGCTGTGGCTGGCGGCTCCGGTCTGGTCGGCCCTGCTGGCCGTGCTGCTGCTGGGCGAGCGGGTCGATGCCGGGCGCTGGCTCGCCATCGCGGCGGGCTTCGCCGGCGTCGCCATCGCGCTGAACCCGACGGGGGCGAGCCTGTCGATGCCCGCCCTGCTGGCCCTGCTCGGCAGCGTCCTCTTCGCGGGCATGATGATCGCCGGCCGCTATCTGCGCGGCACGCCCGATGTCACGCTGGTCGCCTGGCAGACGCTGGGCGCCCTGCTGATGGGCCTCGTGCTGCTGCCCTTCGGCTGGGTCACGCCGAGCTGGACGGACGCCGCGCTACTGGGGCTGCTCGGCATCGTCGCGATGGTCGCGCATCTCTGCGTCACGCGCTCGCTCAAGCTGGCGGAAGCTTCGGTCGTCGTGCCCTACCAATACACGCTGATCGTCTGGGCGCTGATCTTCGGCTGGCTGATCTTCGGCGATTGGCCGACGTCGGCCATGCTCGCCGGCGCGGCGCTCATCGTGGCGGCCGGCCTCGCCCTGATCCTGCTGGAGCGGCGCGCGGCCGGCCGCGCGCCTGTCGATGCCGAGACCAGCCCTTCGGCGCCTTGATCAACTGGCGATGAAGGGCACCTTCATCCGGTCCGAGGACTGGACGATGTGGTGCCGCATCGCGACCGCCGCGGTCTCGCCGTCGCGGCGGCCGAGCGCGCGCAGGATCGCGCCATGCTCGGCGAACGCCTCCTGCAGCCGGGCCGGCTCCTGCACCGGCGGCCGCTGGCTGCGGGTGATGATCGGCCGGTAGAGGCCCAGGATATCGCGGATCGCACGGTTTCCGGCAATCTCCGCGATCGCCATATGCAGGCCGAAATCCGCCTCCATGGCGTCGAGATAGCGCGCTTGCTCGATCGCCAGACGCATCGTCTCGTTGAGCTCCGAGAGGCGGCCGAGATCCTCCTGCGAGGCGTGCCGCGCCGCGAGCTGGACGGTTGACGCCTCGAGCGTGAAGCGCAGTTGGTAGATCTCCACCTCCGAGAAGCGCTGCTCGAAAGTCCAGCCGGTGAGATCGGCCTCCGGGCGGTCGAAGCCTTCGGCCACGAAGGCGCCCCGCGCCGGCTCGATCCGGATCAGGCCCATCCCTTCGAGCTGCAGCACGGCCTCGCGCACGGTCGGGCGGCTGGCCCCCAGTCGCTGGGCGAGCTCCCGCTGCGGCGGCACCCGGTCTCCCGGCTTCAATCCCGTCTCGGCCATCAGGCGCCGGATCTGCTGCACCAGCTGGGTGGTGACCGGCCTCCTGTCCTTCTCGACCTGCATGGGCCTCATCCCTCCCCTTCCACACCCGCCTGTTGACGGCTCCCGCGACGCGCTGTCAACTCGTGGCCATACCGGTAAGACCACGATACGGCGGGCCTGTGGCCCGTCGCTAACTGGCACCAACAGGCGAGGAAACTCATGGCCCTGATCACCTATCTGACGACCGTCAAATTCGGCTATGGCGAGATTGACGCCATCGGGGCCGATCTGGCGGGGCTCGGCGTCGCCAAGCCGCTGATCATCGCGGATAAGGGCATCGTCGCGGCCGGCCTGGTCGCGAAGGTCCAGGCGCTGGCACCCGCGCTCGCCAGCGCGCCGGTGTTCGACGGCACCCCGACGAACCCGACAGAGGAGGCCGTCGAGGCCGCGCTTGAACTCTACCGCCGGCATGGCTGCGACGGGCTCGTCGCCATCGGCGGCGGTTCACCGATCGACCTCGCCAAGGGCGTGGCGCTGCTGGCGACCCATGAAGGCTCGCTCGAGACCTATGCCGCGATCCTCGGCGGTATCCCGAAAGTCACGGCCGCGGTCGCCCCTGTCATCGCCGTGCCGACGACCTCGGGCACAGGCAGCGAGGTCGGCCGCGCGGCGCTGATCACGCTGAAGGACGGTCGCAAGCTCGGCTTCATCTCGCCTCACCTGATCCCGCGTCTGGCGATCTGCGACCCCGAGCTGACGCTCGGACTGCCCGCCTGGCTCACCGCCGCCACCGGCATGGACGCCGTCACCCACTGCATCGAGACCTATCTCAGCCCGCGCGAGAACCCGCCGGCGGAAGCGATCGCGCTGGACGGACTCAAGCGGGCCGTCGGCTTCATCGAGCGCGCGGTCAAGGACGGCAGCGACCGCGAGGCCCGCAAGGAGATGATGATGGCCGCGCTCCAGGGCGGCCTGACCTTCCAGAAGGGGCTCGGCGCCGTCCATGCCCTCTCCCATCCGCTTGGGGGGCTGAAGGAAATCTCGCTGCATCACGGCACACTCAATGCCGTCCTGCTGCCGGCCGTCCTGCGCTTCAACGCGGCTGAGGCGGAGGCGAAATATGCCGAGATCCGCAAGGTGCTCGGCCTCGCACCCGACACCGACCTCGCCGATTGGATCGCCGGCCTCGTCGCGCGCCTCGGCATGCCGGGCAGCCTCTCGGCCATGGGCCTGCCACGCGGCGTGATTCCCGCCATCGCCGAGGCCGCGACCAAGGACCATTCGAGCGCGACCAACCCGCGCGCCGCCACAGCGGCCGACTATGCCGCGATGCTGGAGGCCTCCTTCGGCTGACGGACCGGCGACAGCATCACTGCGCTCCGGCCGCCCGGCCGGCGCGCCCCATCGGAAGGCCCCAGCCGAACAAGCGGGCCGAGCAGGGAGAAACGACGATGACGAACAGACGCGACATGCTGAAGACCGGGCTGGCCGGAGCCGCCCTCGCCGCCGGCACGACGGCCGCCTCGGCCCAGGCGCCCCAGGCCGCGACGATCAACTGGCGCATGACCTCGAGCTACCCCAAGGCGCTCGACGCGGTCTTCGGCGCCGGCGACATCTTCCTCAAGGCGGTGTCCGACATGTCGGGCGGGCGCATCCAACTCCAGCATTTCGCTTCCGGCGAACTGGTTCCCGGCCTGCAGGCGCTCGATGCCGTGCAGAACGGCACGGTCGAATGCTGCGACACCGCCGCCTTCTACTATGTCGGCAAGGACCCTTCCTTCGCCTTCGGCGCGGCGGTGCCCTTCGGCCTCAACACCCGCCAGCAGAACGCCTGGTTCTTCCAGGGCGGCGGCCTCGCCCTCTTCAACGAGTTGCTGGCGCAGTACAATGTCATCGGCCTGCCGATCGGCAACACCAATGCCCAGATGGCCGGCTGGTTTCGCAAGGAGATCAAGACGGTCGATGACCTCAAGGGCCTGAAGATCCGCATCGGCGGTCTCGCCGGCCAGGTCATCGCCAAGCTCGGCGCGGTGCCCCAGCAGATCGCCGCCGGCGACATCTACCCCGCCCTGGAGCGCGGCACGATCGACGCCGCCGAATGGGTCGGCCCCTATGACGACGAGAAGCTCGGTTTCAGCCGCGTCGCCCCCTATTACTACTATCCCGGCTGGTGGGAGGGCGCGTCCGCCATCCTGCTGATGATCAACCGCTCGAAATGGAACGAGCTCAGCGCCACCGACAAGGCGATCTTCGTCGCCGCCGCGCATCAGGCCAACTCGCTGACCATCGCCAAATACGACGACGTCAACCCGGCCGCGATCAAGCGGCTGATCGCCTCGGGAACGCAGCTGCGCGGCTTCTCGCCGGAGATCATGGACGCCTGCGCCAAGGCCGCCGCCGAACTCTACGAGGAGATCGGCGCCAAGAATCCGATGTTCAAGAAGCTGCACGACCACATGATGGCCTATCGCAACGAGCAGCTGCTCTGGCAGCAGGTGGCCGAGTTCAACTACGACGCCTACCAGATCCGCTCGCGCAGCCGCCGCTGAGCGACATGGCTCTCACCTCTCCGGGCCGTCGCGGCCCGGAGAGGAAGCATTTGCGTAGCGGTCCTCAGTAGAGCCGCGTCCGGTAGGCCTCTTCGAGATTGGCCTCCGCCTCCGCGACGCCCACCGCCTTCGTCTGATCCGCCATGATGCGCCCGAGCGAGGGAAAGCGGCTGCGCTCGACCCGGCTCGCCGGATCCCAGAGCTTCGACCGGATCAGCGCCTTGCCGCAATGGAAGAAGGCCTCCTCGACCGAAACCAGCAGGCCGAGCGTCGGCATGCGCTCCTGCACGGTCGCGGGCGCGAGCAGGTCGGGATCGCGCGTCAGCGTCGCGCGGCCGTTGACCCGCAAGGTCTCGGCGATGCCTGGCACCATGAAGATCAGCCCGACGCCGGGCGAGGCCAGCACATTGCCGAAGCTGTCGACCCGGTTGTTGCCGCGCCGGTCCGGAATGAACAGGGTCCGCTCGTCGAGCACCTCGACGAAGCCCGGCGCATCGCCGCGGGGGCTAGCGTCGGCGCGGCCTTCGCCGTCGGCCGTCGCCAGCACGAGGAAGGGCGAGAGCGCGATGAAATCGCGGCAATGCCCGTCAAGCCGGTCCAGCACCTTGCGTTCCGCCAGCGGGTTGACCGGGCCCATATGCGCCCGCAGCTCCGCGGGTTCGGCGATGGCCGTCGCGGCCCGGTCGCTCTCCGTCGTCATGGCATCCTCCTGCATCCTCGCGCGCCACTTTCCGCGATCCGCCGCTCGCGGGCCAGCGCCCTGGCCGCACGGCGGCCATTCCGTCAGATGCGGCGGCGGATCGAAAAGCCACAGCCGGCGCCGCGATGCCCCGGCGCCTCGCCGCCGCCTTGACCCCGCAAACGGCCGCCGCCATCGTGCGCCATCGCTTCCTGCCCCTCCACGAGGCCGACTTTCATGCGCCGCGCCCTGCTGCGAACCGCTCTCGCTTCCCTCGCCCTGCTCACGGCCGCCGCATCGGCCGAGGCCTCCGGCCGCCGCATCGTCCACCCGGCCGACCGGGCCGAGAACCGCACCGTGCCGCTGACCGGCGCCCTGCCGGCCTGCGACGACCCCGCAGTGCTGGGCGAGATCACGAGCTGGTTCAACACGCGCGAAAGCCGCTTCTGGGGCCCGCTTCAGGCGGTGGCCTATGACCGCATCCGGCCGATCGGCTTCCGGCCGCTCGGCGACGACCTGATTCCGCGCCGCTTCTGCACCGGCCGCATCGCCCTGAACGACGGGACGCTGCACCGCATCGACTATTCGGTCCGGGAGAATCTCGGCCTCTTCGGCTGGACCTGGAACGTCAACTGGTGCGTCAGCGGGCTCGATCGCCACCGCGCCTATGCGCCCGATTGCAAGATGGCCCGTCCCTGAGGCGGAGCCGCCGATGCGCCTCGCCCGATTCGCACTGGCCCTGCCGCTTCTCCTGGGATTGGCCACGACCGCCCAGGCCCAGCCCCGCAACCAGCGCGGCGGAGAACCCGGCAGCTTCGATTTCTATGTCCTGGCGCTGTCCTGGTCGCCCGGCTTCTGCGAACTCGACGGGGAGCGCGACCGCAATCGCGAGCAATGCGCCGAGGGCGCGGGCCTGGGCTTCGTGGTGCACGGCCTCTGGCCGCAGCATGAGCAGGGCTACCCCAGTGAATGCGGGCCGGCCGGGCGCACGCCCTCGCGCATTGCGCTCGACCAGGCCAAGGGGTTGTTTCCCAGCGAAGGGCTTGCGCGACACCAGTGGCGCAAGCACGGCACCTGCTCGGGCTCCAGCCCAAGCGACTATTTCGCCGACACACGCCGGGCGCGCGAGAAGATCATCATTCCGCCGGCGCTCGCAAACCCCAAACGCGAGCAGAACTGGACCGCCATCGATCTGGAGCGCGCCTTCGTCGATGCGAATCCGGGACTGCGGACCGACATGATGTCGGTCGCCTGCCGCCGCGGCGTGCTGCAGGAGGTCCGCATCTGCCTGTCCAAGGACCTGCGCAGTTTCCAGACCTGCCAGGAGGTCGACCGCTCAGGCTGCCGCACGCGCGACATCACCGTGCCGGCGCCGCGCTGACAGAAGGCGCAAAGCCGCGTAAGAGCGCGGCATGAACTACCGCCACGGCTTCCACGCCGGCAACTTCGCCGATGTCCTCAAACATGTCGTTCTGATGCGCATCTTGACGCATCTGAACGCCAAGGACACGCCCTATCGCGTCATCGACACCCATGCCGGCGCCGGCCGCTACGACCTCGGCTCGGAAGAAGCCCTGCGGACGCATGAATGGAAGGACGGCGTCGCCCGGCTGGACCAGGCACCGCTCGCTCCTCCTGTCGAGGCTCTGCTCAAGCCCTGGCGCGATGCCGTTGCCGGTGCACGTGCTCTCTACGGGCCGAGCGCCTATCCCGGCTCCCCCTGGCTCTGCCGCCAGGCCATGCGCCGCGACGACCGGCTGATCGCAGCCGAACTCCACCCCCAGACCCACAAGAAACTCGTCGCCGCGATCGGACGCGACGAGCGCTGCAAGGCGCTCGCGATCGACGGATGGAATGCCCTGCGCGGCAATGTGCCCCCGAAAGAACGGCGCGGTGTCGTGCTCATCGATCCGCCATTCGAGGAGAAGGACGAGTTTGCAACCCTGGCAGCGGAGCTGATCGCCGCGCATCGCAAATGGGCGACCGGGATTTACGCGGTCTGGTACCCGATCAAGGACCGCCGCGCTGTCGAAGGCCTGGTCGATTCGGTTCTGGCAGCGGGCATCGGCCGGCTGCTGCGGCTGGAAATCGATGTCGATCGTCCAGAGGCGGCGGGCGGGCTCAGCGCCACCGGCATGCTGATCGTCAACCCGCCCTGGATGCTCGGCGACGAAGCCCGAATCATCCTCCCCGCCCTGTCGGAACGCCTCGCCCAAGGACCGCAGCCGCGCTATCTATGCGAGCCGATCCGTCCGGACGGCTGACACGCCCGCAGTCTCGAGGCTTTGCCGATGCTCGTTCTCCGCTCCTCCCCCGCCTCCCCCTTCGGCCGCAAGGTCAAGATGGCCGCCGCCGAACTCGGCCTGAGCGATCGCATCGAGATCGTCGTCGCCGACACCAACGACCCGTCCGAGCCACTGCGCCAGCAGAATCCGCTCGGCAAGATTCCGACGCTGGTCCTGGAGGACGGGACGACGCTGTTCGATTCACGCGTGATCGTCGATTATCTTGACCACCTTGCCGGCGGCGGACGCCTGATCCCGACGGGCGAGGAGCGCTTCGCGCAGCTGCGCCTGCAGGCGCTGGCGGACGGACTCTGCGATGCCGCGCTGCTGCAGGTCTACGAGACGCGTTTCCGCCCGGAGGAGGGCCGCAACGCCGCCTGGGTCGCCAACCAGGCTGGCAAGGTTTCGCGCGCGCTCGCGTCGCTCGAGGCCGCGCCGCCCGCCTATCCGGATTCTCCGCGGATCGGCGAGATCGCGCTGGCCTGCGCGCTCGGCTATCTCGATCTGCGCTTCGCCGGGACCTGGCGCACTGATCATCCCCGGCTCGTCGCCTGGCTCGATGCCTTCGCGACGAAGGTCCCCGCCTTCGAGGCGACCCGGTTCAAGGGCTGACCCTCTCGCATCGCCGGTCTTTTCCGCAGAGGCCGGCCTTTCTGGGAGGACCGCGTTTCCCATCGGCCGCAGAGGCCGGCAAAACCAGTCCAGACAACAAAAAACCCGGTGACCGAAGCCACCGGGTTCTCTTTTCCCCGCGAGGGGAGGCAGACTAGAACTTGTAGTTCAGGCCGGCGCGGACGACCGAGAAGTCGGTGCCGACCTTCACGCCCGAGTTGAACACCGTCTTCTCGCCGAGGTCGACGTAGAGGTACTCGACCTTGGCGGTCCAGTTGTTGGTGAAGGCGTACTCGAGACCGCCGCCGACGGCGTAGCCGCCGGTGTGGGTCTTGTCGGTCGAGCCGACGCCGCCGATCGTGGTCTTCACGTTGCCGTAAGCCCAACCACCGGTGACGTAGGGCATGAACCGGTCGAAGGCGACGCCGACGCGGCCGCGAACCGTGCCGAAGTACTCTGTACGAACGCGGTCACCGAAGAAGCTCGAACCCGAGTTCAGGTCGGCGCCCTGGATGTCGGCCTCGACGCCCACGACGAACTGGCCCATCTGGTAGTTGTAGCCGACCTGGCCACCGCCGACGAAGCCGTCGAGGTCGCCGATGTTGACCGTGCGGTTACCGAACACCGTACCGGCATTCACGTTGCCGAAGCCGTAGCCGGCGTTCGCACCGACGTAGAAGCCGGTCCAGGTGAAGACGGGGGCGTAGACCGGGGCGACGACCGGGCCCTTGCGGGACGGCAGGTCAGCGGCCGAGGCAGCGCCGGCGGCGACGAGGCCGAGGGCCGCAACGCTCGAAAGCAGAAACTTCTTCATTTGGAACTCCTGAGGGTCGTCGTTTTGCCGGCGGGACCGGCGGGTGATGTCGATGAGCCGGTTATAAGACCTGCCGACGATTTTGTCTGTTGCAGCGGCACCACATCTGCCTCACAGACCGCGGCAAAAATGGGGCACGATTGGGATGACTGCGGCGAATGCGTAAAAACGTGTTAATCACTGTTAAAGCACAGCTAATGGTGAACCGAATACTAACGATGTCGTGACACGTCGCTTCGGCCCGCACTCTCAACTCGCGACCTGACGTCGAGTTCCCATTCTCGCCACATTTTTCCAGGGCCGCTTGCGGCCCCTGCCGTCGCATGCTTAAGCCACGGGCGCCTCAGGCCAATGATGGACACAGGGTGCCGCAGCTTTCGATCTTCATCATTGCCCGCGACGAAGCGGACCGGATCGGCCGCACCATCGAAGCGGTGCGCGGCCTGAGCGACGACATCGTCCTCGTCGATTCGGGTTCGACCGACGGCACGCAGGGCATCGCGGAGAGGCTTGGAGCCCGGGTCGTCTTCAATCCCTGGCCGGGCTATGGCCAGCAGAAGCGCTTCGCGGAAGAGCAGTGTCGGCATGACTGGTTGCTCAACATCGATGCGGACGAGGTCGTCCCGCCCGATCTCGCAGCAGAGATCGCCAGCCTGTTCGCTGGCCCAGGCCCGGCCGCGGACGCCTACCAGATTCGCATTGCGGAGATCTTCCCTGGCGAGCCCGCGCCTCACCGCTTCGCCTATGCGCTAGCCCCCGTGCGGCTCTACCGGAAGGACAAGGGCCGCTACTCGCCCTCGCCCGTCCATGACCGCGTCGATCTCGCGCCTGGCGCGCGTGTCGCGCGCCTCAAGAGGACGGTACATCACTACTCCGTGCGCTCGCTCGGCGAACAGATGAGCAAGCTCAACAGTTACAGCGACGCCCAGGCCGACGATCTCGACCGCCGCGGCCAGACGCTGTCGGTGTTCCGGCTCGCGGTCGAGTTCCCCGCCAACTTCATCAAGGCCTATATCGGCCGGCGTCATGCCCTGCGCGGCGTCTACGGCTTCATGACCGCGATGAACTACGCCTTCTACCGTTATCTGCGGGTGGCGAAGCACTGGGAGCGGCGGCTGCAGCGCCGCTCGACCGACGCTTCCGGGCAAGCCCGGTCGAAGATAGGAGAGCGGATCGATGGGTGACGTCGCGCTCGTGACCGGCGGCGCCCGCCGCATCGGCCGCGCCATCGTTGAGCGCCTGGCCGCGAATGGCTATGCCGTCGCGATCCATTGCGGCAGCGCGCGCGACGAGGCCGATTCGCTGGCGGCGGGAATCGTCCGGGACGGCGGCCGCGCTGCGGTGCTGGTCGCGGATCTGGCCGATCCGGAGGCCGTGGCGGCCCTGATACCGGCCGCGGAGGCCGCTCTCGGCCCCGTCACGCTGCTCGTCAACAATGCCTCCAGCTTCCTCGTCGACGAGGTCACGACCCTCGACGTGCCGACCTGGAACCGCCAGTTCTCGATCAATCTGCGGGCGCCTTCGGTCCTTGCCGGAGCTCTCGCCAACCGGCTCCCGGAGGGGCGCGAGGGCGCCATCGTCAACATCATCGACCAGCGCGTCTGGAAGCTGACGCCGCAATACTATTCCTACACCCTGACCAAGGCCGCCTTGCTGACCGCGACCAAGACGATGGCGCAGGCGCTGGCACCGCGCATCCGCGTCAACGCCGTCGGTCCCGGCCCGACGCTGCCGAACCCGCATGACGGGCCGGAGGCGATGGAGCAGGAGGCGGCCGGCACGCTGCTGCGCCGCAAGATCGACGCCGCCGAAATCGCGGAGGCGGTGCTCTACCTCGCCCGTGCCCGCTCGGTCACCGGCCAGATGATCGCGGTCGACGCCGGCCAGCATCTCGGCTGGCGCACGCCCGACATCGTCGGCTGAACTCGTCGATCAGGCGGCCGGATCCGGCCGGAAGGGCGCGCGGCCGCTGGCGAGCGCACTGTCGAGCAGTTCGAGCCGGTCCTGCCCCCAGAACACCTCGCCGTCGAGCACATAGCTCGGCGCGCCGAACACCCCGGCCGCCACCGCCGCCGCGATGGTGCCCTCATAGGTCCCGATCACCGCCTCGCTCTCGGCGGCGAGCGCAAGCGACTGCGCATCGAAGCCGCAGGCACGGGCCACCCTGGCCACCGCCTCGGGCTGCGTCATGTCCTCGTCGCGGGACCAGACGCCCGCCATGATTTCCCCCATGAACAGGCCGGGGTCCCCGCCCGCCTGGACGATCGCGATCAGGAAACGGTCGGCAAGCGACGGATCGAAGGGGAAATGCTTCGGCTGCAGCACAAGCTTCACGCCGCGCCGCTCGCGCCAGCGCTGCAGGTCCATCAACCGGTAGCGCTGGCGCACCGGATGGCGCTTCGGCAGCGGCAACCCGCCGGTCTCGTCGAACACCGCCCGCAGCGGCACGGGCCGATAGACGATCCGGCAGCCATGCCGCGCCGCGATGTCGAGAAAGGTCGCATGGCCTAGATAGGTCCAGGGCGAATGCAGCGAGAAATAGTAGTCGATGGTGCGGGGCATAGGCGGCTTTCGGCGACGCGGGAGCGGGCACGATAGCGGCCCGGCCAGCCGGGGAAAGGCGCGGCCACGCATGACAGGGTGGGCGAGCAGCGCTATACTCGATTTTGGTAACGACTCGGATTAGCTCATGGGCAAGAATACCTCGATCAGCCTCAGCGACCATTTCGTCAGCTTCATCGAAGCGGAGGTCGAGAAAGGGCGTTATGGCTCTGCCAGCGAAGTGGTGCGGGCTGGCTTGCGCCTGCTTGAAGATCAGGAGGCCCGGATCGCCGCATTGCGCGCCGCGCTCGAAGAGGGCGAGGCCAGTGGTTTTGACGAGGAGTTCGACTTCGACACCTTCATCGAAGCGGAAACGAAGAAGGCGGGGGAGCACGCTTGAAGCGGTTCATCCTGCGTCGCCGCGCCAGCGCCGATCTGATGGACATATCCGCCTTTTCCGAACGCGAATGGGGCCGATCGCAAGCGAACGTCTATCTCCGTCGCATTCAGCAGGCGATCGAGAATCTTGCTGAGACACCCGACATGGGCCCGGCCTGCGACGAGATCAAACGAGACCACCGAAGATTCCCTGTCGGATCTCACGTCGTCTTCTATCGCAAAACGGCCCACCGCATCGAGATCGTTCGCATCCTGCACCAGAGCAAGGACGTCGTTCGGCACCTGAAGTAATCGTCAAACCAGCGCGATCGCCGAGATCAGCCGCCCGTAATCCTCCTCGCCGCGATGGGTCGTGCGGCGATAGCTGAAGAACCGCTCCTCGTCGCCATAGGTGCACAGCGACAGATCGAGGAAACGGCCGATTCCCGCCTCCTGCGCCCGCAGCCCGATGAAGGCTGGCAGATCGAACATCGCATGCGCCGCGCGCTCGGAAGCCGTGAAGAAGCGGGCATAGGTCGCGTTCTCGGCCTTGAAGCGCTCGATGAATTCCGGCCCGACCTCATAGGCGGCGGCGCTGATCGTCGGCCCGAGCACGGCGATGATGCGCTCGCGCCGCGCGCCGAGCTTCTCCATCGCGGTTACCGTCGCGGCCACGACGCCGCCGAAGGCGCCCTTCCAGCCCGAATGGGCCGCGCCAACGACCCGCGCCTCGCTGTCGGCGAACAAGATCGGCCCGCAATCGGCGCTGGAGACACCGAGCGCCACGCCCAAAGCCGCCGTCACCATCGCGTCGGCCTTCGGCCGCTCCGCCGGCCAGGGGCCTGTCACCACCTCCACATCGGCCGAATGCACCTGATAGAGACTGACCAGATGGGTCGGCTCGACCGAGAGATGCGCCGCCATGCGCCTCCGGTTCTCGGCGATCGCCTCCGGATCGTCGGCCGACCCCAGCCCGCCATTGAGCGAAGCGTAGATGCCGGTCGAGACGCCGCCCTGCCGGGTGAAGAAGGCGTGGCGGATGCCGGGTTCGCTGGCGAGATCGGGAGAGGTGATGAACATCGTATCGTCCGGTTTCGGCGGGCGGAGCCGCCCATGTCAGCCCTGCTCTGGCAGGCGATGAAGGTCAAATCCGGGCAGCGGCGGCAAGCCCGGATGCGAAATGGCCAGAACCTTGAACAGATCGCCCATGGCGGTTTCGCCCCGCTCGGTCAGCCGGTCGAACGCCGCGCCGATCGACGCCGTTTGCTGCGGCGTCGCCTTGGTCGACAGGTTCTGCGCCCGCTCGGCCAGGCCGAGCGCCAGCAGGAAATCCGCCTGCCGGACGGGGCCGTGGATCGCGGCGCCCGCCCGCAGCGCCGCCTGGGCCATCCGGGCGAAATCGACATGCACGGTGAGATCCGCCTCGCCGGGCTCCTCCAGCGGATCGACGAAGGCGTGCCGGCGCATCGCCTGCAGCGTGTCGCCGAAGCCCGACTGCAGCGAGCCGTAGTCGATGAAGAGCGCCGCGCCACCCGCCCGCGCCAGATGCGATGCGACGGTCGAGACCAGAGACAGGGCCGCCAGCGGCTGTTCCAGCACCGCGCCGGTCGGTGCCGTTGCGGGCCCGACTCCGTCGGAAGCGGCCACCGCCAGCCCGAAGGCGAGGCGCCCCTCGCCGTCGAGCCCGACGAGTCGCTCGCGCCAGCCCTGCTCCGTCATCACGAACTGGTCGAGCGGCAGCGCGTCGAGCAGTTCATTGGCGACGATGATCGCCGGCCCCTCAAGCGCGGTCTCGATCCGCTCGTGCCAGACCGGCTCGGCCTTGCCAGCGAGCGTCGCGGCCTGGATTTCGCGCAGCACCGGGCTGGTCTCGACCAGATGCACCGCCAGCGCCTCCCGAAAGCCGGGCATGACGCGGGTCGCACGCAGCATGTCGGCCATCAGCGTTCCGCGGCCCGGGCCGATCTCGATCAGGGCGACGCGCGCAGGCTGACCCATCGCCTGCCAGAGATGGGCCGCCCAGAGCCCGATGATCTCGCCGAACATCTGGCTGATCTCGGGCGCGGTGGTGAAGTCGCCCTGCGCGCCGAAGGGATCGCGCGTCCTATAGTAACCATGCCGTGGATGGCCGAGGCACAGCGCCATGAAGCGCGAGATGGGAAGCGGCCCCTCCTCCGCGATCAGGCGGATGAGTTCCGCCTTCAGCGCGGTCACGCCGCGCCCCGCCGCGCGCGCAGCACGAGAACCAGCCCCGCCGCGAACAGCGGCAGCGAGAGCAGCATGCCCATGGTGATGCCGCCCGAGAGCGCATCGACCGAGGTCCCGAACAGGAAGCCGAGCTGCGGGTCGGGCTCGCGGAAGAACTCGCAGACGATGCGCGCCACCGCATAGCCCATGCCGAAGACACCCGCGACGAGGCCGGGCCGCTTCAGCCCGCCCGCCCGCACCAGCAGCGCCAGCAGGATGAAGAGCAGCAGCCCCTCGGAGAAGGCCTCGTAAAGCTGGCTCGGATGGCGCGGCAGCGGCCCGCCACCCGGAAACACCATCGCCCAGGGCACATCCGGCGCCGGCCGGCCCCACAGCTCGGCATTGATGAAATTGGCGATGCGCCCCAGGAACAGCCCGATCGGCACGACGGCGGCGGCGATGTCGAACACCGCCAGCGCCGGATAGCCGCGCCGCCGCGCGAACAGCCACAACCCCAGCGTCGCGCCGATCAGCCCGCCATGGAAGGACATGCCGCCCTGCCAGATCGCCAGGATGTCCTGCGGCCGGGCGAGATAACGCGCCAGATCGTAGAACAGCACGAAGCCCAGCCGCCCGCCGAGAACGACGCCGAGCGCGACGAAGAGCAGCATGTCGTCGAGTTCGTCGGCCTTCGGCCGCGCCCGCCCCGCCCAGAGCGGCTCGGACGAAACCAGCCGGCGCGCATACCACCAGCCGCCGAGCAGGCCGACGACATAGGCCAGCCCATACCATTTGACCGAGATCGGCCCGAGCTGCAGCGCGACCGGGTCGATCACCGGGAAGGCGATGGCGAAGGTTGGCATGGGCAGGATCCGGTTGGCGGTGATGGCGCTTATGCGTTCGTCCCAACGCGCCGTCATCCCGGACAAGCCGCAAAGCGGCGCCGATCCGGGATCCATTCCGGAGCCCTCACGAAGAAGGCTCAGGCATGGATCCCGGGTCTCCCTTCGGTCGCCCGGGGTGACGGCGCGGGAGGATCAAGATCGGCGGGACTTGGGCAAGGCGACCTCAGCAGGTCAAGCAAAAAGGCCCCGCCCCCCAGCCCAGACTTAGAGCTTCACGATCAGCTTGCCGAAGTTGCCGCCCTCGAGCAGCCCGATGAAGGCCTCGGGCGCGCTTTCCAGCCCCTCGACGATGTCTTCCTTGTAGTGCACCGCGCCACTGGCGATCCAGGCCGCCATCTCGCGCTCGAAGTCCGGGCGCTGGGCGATGAATTCGCGCTGGATGAAGCCGCGGATCAGCAAGCTCTTCGAAAGAACCTGCCGCATCAGCACGGGCAGCCGGTCGGGCCCCTCGAAATCCCCGGTGGCGTTGTACTGCGCGACCAGCCCGCAGACCGGGATGCGCGCGAAGGTGTTGAGCAGCGGGAAGACCGCGTCCCAGACCTTGCCGCCGACATTCTCGAAATAGACGTCGATGCCCTCCGGACAGGCCGCCGCGAGCTGCGCCGCGAAATCCGGCGCGCGATGGTCGATGACCGCGTCGAATCCGAAGGTGTCACGAACGAGCGCGCATTTCTCCGGCCCGCCCGCGATGCCGACGGCGCGCGCGCCCTTGATCTTCGCGATCTGGCCGACCGCCGAACCGACCGGGCCGCTGGCGGCCGCGACGACGACGGTCTCTTCGGTCTTTGGCTGCCCGATGGTCAGCAGACCGGCATAGGCGGTGAAGCCCGGCATTCCCAAAACGCCGAGCGCCGTGGTGACGGGCGCGGCAGCCGGATCGAGCTTGCGCAGCTGCTCGCCCTTCGCCAGCACATGCGACTGCCAGCCGGAATGGGACAGCACGAGGTCGCCCGCCGCAAAGTTCGGATGCCGGCTCTCCAGCACCTCGGCGACCGTACCGCCCTCCATGACGGCGCCGATCTCGGTCGGCGCAGCATAGCTCTTCGCCGCACTCATCCGCCCGCGCATATAGGGATCGAGCGAGAGATAGAGGATCTTCAGCAGGACCTCGCCTTCGGAAGGCGTCGGCATCGCAGCCCGCTCCACCCGAAAATTGGCAGGCGCAGGGCGCCCTTCGGGACGCGAGGCAAGAACGATCTGCAAACGTTCGGATAAGGACATGCGGCGCTTTCGATCTCGATTCTGTCGCCTGCACATGGCGACGCGGGCCATTGTGATCAAGCGAGCTCCCTTGGGAGCGGCCACCTTCAGTGCCCGAGCGCGACTGCTGACATGACGAAACGCCCCGCGCATCCTACATGCGAGCGATGAATCGCGAACCGACCCAGCCCCCGCCCGAAGAGGACCTGCCGGACACCGGGGCCGCCCCCGAACCCGAGGCCGAGGAGGCCCTGCCGACGCCGGCGCTTGATCTCGGCGAGACCGCGCCTGGGGCGCTGAAGCACGGCATCGAGGTCATCGCCGGCTTCGCCAAGCATCTGCCCAACAAGCCCGGCGTCTACCGGATGTTCGATACCGCCGGCGAGGTGCTCTATGTCGGCAAGGCCAAGAACCTGAAGAACCGGGTCACGGCCTACGCGCGCGGCATGGCCCACACCAATGCCGTCGCCCGCATGATCGCCGAGACGGCGAATATGGAGTTCGTCACCACGGGGACGGAAACCGAAGCGCTGCTGCTCGAATCCAACCTGATCAAGCAGCTGCGGCCGCGCTACAACGTGCTGCTGCGCGACGACAAGAGCTTCCCCTATATCCTGCTGAGCGGCGACCACGAGGCGCCCCAGATCGCCAAGCACAGGGGCTCGCGGCAGCGCAAGGGCGATTATTTCGGCCCCTTCGCCTCGGTCTGGGCCGTGGAGCGGACCATCGACGCGCTGCAGAAGGCCTTCCTGCTGCGCTCCTGCACCGATTCCTTCTACGAGAACCGCACGCGTCCCTGCCTGCTCTTCCAGATCAAGCGCTGCGCCGGCCCCTGCACGGGCGAGATCGCGATCCCCGACTATCAGGCGCTGGCCGGCCAGGCGCGCGACTTCCTCTCGGGCCGCTCCTCCAACGTCAAACAGTTGCTCTCGACCCGCATGCAAGAGGCGGCCGAAGAGCTCGAATTCGAGAAGGCGGCGCGCTATCGCGACCGGCTGGCGGCGCTCTCGGCCGTGCAGGCCGGGCAGGACATCAACACGCAGGGCGTCGAGGAGGCGGACGTCTTCGCCATCGACGAGCAGGCCGGGCAGTTCTGCGTCGAGATCTTCTTCTTCCGCAACAAGCAGAACTGGGGCAACCGCGCGATCTTCCCGCGTGCCGACCGCAGCCTGACGCCTGAGGAGGTGCTGGCCTCGGTCGTGGCCCAGTTCTACGACGACAAGCCGCCGCCGCGCCTTGTGCTGCTCTCGCACGAGCTGGCGGAGATCGAGCTGATCGGCCAGGCACTCTCCGCACGCGCCGGCCGCAAGGTCGAGATCGCCAATCCCAAACGCGGCGAGCGCGTCGACCTCGTCGAGATGGCGCGCAAGAACGCCCGCGAGGCGCTCTCACGCAAGCTCGCCGACAATGCCGGCCAGACTTCGCTACTCGCGGCGCTCGGCGCCGCCTTCGGACTCGCCAGGCCGCCGCGCCGCGTCGAGGTCTACGACAACTCCCACATCATGGGCACGAACGCCGTCGGCGGCATGGTCGTCGCCGGCCGGGACGGCTTCATGAAGAGCCATTACCGCACCTTCAACATCTCGTCCGACACCATCGCCGGCGACGATTTCGGCATGATGCGCGAGGTGCTGCAGCGGCGCTTCGCGCGGCTGGCGAAGGAAGCGGGGATTTCTCTGTCCTCCACCCCTCATCCTGAGGAGGCCGAACCAGCGGGCGTCTCGAAGGACGCTCCAGCGGACGACGGAGCCTCGACCAGCATCCTTCGAGACGCGCCTGACGGCATTCCTCAGGATGAGGGCTCGGGTGGGATCGATCGATCCGCGGCACCCCCCGAACCCGACGACGACAGCTTTCCCTCACGCCCCGACCTCGTCATCGTCGACGGCGGCAAAGGCCAGTTCGAGGCGGCGCGTCGGATCATGGCTGAGCTCGGAGCCGCCGACATTCCCCTCGTCGCCATCGCCAAGGGCGAGGATCGCAACGCCATGCGCGAAACCTTCCACATGGCAGGCCGTGAGCCCTTCAAGCTGCCCCCGCGCGATCCGGCGCTCTACTTCATCCAGCGTCTGCGCGACGAGGCGCACCGCTTCGCCATCGGCACGCACCGGGCGCGGCGCAAGAAGGATACGATGAAGAACCCGCTCGACGAGATCCCCGGTATCGGCCCGACGCGCAAGCGCGCCCTGCTGCTGCATTTCGGAACGGTGAAGGCGATCAAGCGTGCCAAGCTCGACGATCTGATGCGCGCTCCCGGCGTCAACGCCGCCACGGCCAAGGCGGTGCATGATTATTTTCACGATGGCTGACAACGAACGGCATTGTCGCCGCATTGCGTGTTGACGCTGTCACGGGGCGGCTGCTTTGGTGATTTCCGTGACGATTCTTCCAGACGCCATCAGGCGGCGCGGGCCCTGGTCCCTGCCGAACCTGCTCACCTACGGCCGGATCCTGGCGATTCCGGCGCTGGTCGGGCTGTTGTTCTGGCCGAAGGACGACTGGGTGCGCTGGATCGCGCTTGCGGTCTATGTCGCCGCCGCCGTCACCGACTATCTCGACGGCTGGATCGCGCGGGCCTGGAGCCAGCAATCCGCCATCGGCCGCATGCTCGATCCGATCGCCGACAAGCTGCTCGTCTGCGCGCTCCTGCTGATGCTCGTCCACACCGAGACGATCAAGGGCTGGGCGATCTGGGCGGCGATCGTCATCCTCTGCCGTGAAATCCTGGTCTCGGGCCTGCGCGAGTTCCTCGCCGACCTCAAGGTCAGCGTGCCCGTCAGCAAGGTCGCGAAATGGAAGACGACGGCGCAGCTGCTGGCACTCGGCTTTCTCGTCGCCGGCCCGGCAGGTGACAGCGTCCTGCCCTACAACACGCAGATCGGCATCGTCATGCTCTGGATCGCGGCGGCGCTGACGATCTACACCGGCTGGGACTATTTCAACGCCGGCATCCGGCACATGGTCGACGAGGACGCGCGCGGCTCATGACGCAGTCTTCCGCCACAACGGCCTCCACCGCGCAGGCGCGGACGGTCCGGCTCGTCTATTTCGCCTGGGTGCGCGAGCGCGTCGGCCAGGCCGAGGAGCAGATCGTCCTGCCGGAGGATGTCGGCACCGTGCTCGACCTGGTGCGCTGGCTGAAGGCCCGCGACGAGGGCTATGCCGCCGCCTTCGCCGACGAGACGCTGGTGCGCGCCGCCATCAACCAGACCCATGTCAAGCCGGGCGCGAGCCTGGACGGCGCCCGCGAAATCGCCTTCTTCCCGCCGATGACGGGCGGCTGACCTCCCATGACCCCGATCGTCCGCATCCAGCGGGAGGATTTCGACCTCGCAGCCGAGATCGCGACGCTCTCCGCCGGCCGGCGTGACATCGGCGCCGTGGTCAGCTTCACCGGCCTCTGCCGCGACGAGGGCGGCACGCTCGCCGCGCTCGAGCTCGAGCATTATCCCGGCATGGCGGAAGCCGAGATCGCCCGCGTTGCCGAGCACGCCGCCGCGCGCTGGCCGCTGCTCGGTCTTCTCGCGATCCACCGCTATGGCCGCGTGGCGCCGGGCGAGCAGATCGTGCTGGTGATCGCGACCTCCGCCCATCGCCGCGCCGCTTTTGAAGCCGCCGATTTCATGATGGACTATCTCAAGACCCGCGCCCCGTTCTGGAAGCGTGAGCACTTGATCGATGGCCGCATCGGCGGCTGGGTCGAGGCGAAGGGGGAGGACGACGATGCGGCTCGGCGATGGGAGTAGAACAAAGCTCGCCGCGCTTGCGCTGACGCTCAGCCTGGCGATGCCGGCGCAGGCACAGATCGGACCGATCAAGACCTTCCGCGACTGGGTCGCGGGCTGCGACAACACGAAATCCTGCACGGCGCTGTCGCTGCCCGCCGAGACCGACGACGAGATCGCCTTCCTGCGGCTCGACCGTCCGGCCGGCCCCGATGGCGTCCCGACCCTGGCGCTGAAGCTGCGTGCCCAGAAGCTGAAGAAGAACTTCACCATCGCACTCGCGCTGGACGGCCAGCCCTTTCCGAATGCGGGGCAGCCCCTGCAGGCCAGCAGCGTCGATGGCGAGGTGGCCGAGATCGCGATTCCGGCGGCAACGGCGGAGGCCCTGATCGCCGCGGCGCGCAAGGCGACGACGCTGACGGCGTCGATCGAGTCGTCCACATTCAAGGTGTCGCTCGCCGGCTCGGTCGCCGCCATGCTCTGGATCGACGAGCGGCAGGGCCGGCTCAACACGCCGTCCGCCCTGATCCGCAAGGGCACGAACGGCACGGCGCCGACCGCGCCTCCCGTGCCGATGATCGCCAGCCGCCCGGCCGCGGGCAAGCCCCTCTCCAAGGCGGAGGCCGCAGCGCTGATCAAGGCGATGCGGACCGAGACCAACCGCCGGGAGCCCGATTCCTGCGAGGACACGCCGGACGGCTTGAGCGATGCAGACGGAGCCTGGGCCCTGGACGGCACGCTCAGGCTCGTCGCGATCGCCTGTTCGCGCGGCGCCTACAATGTCTCGAGCCAGTTCTGGCTCGTGACCGGGCGCGACGTCGCCAAGGCGAAACCGGCCCCCTTCGAAGGGGACACGAGCAAGACGGCCAGCGAGCTGGTCAATGCCGATTTCGACCCGAAAACCGGCCAGATCACCTTCTACGCCAAGGCCCGCGGGCTCGGCGACTGCGGCAGCTCCGGCTCCTATGGCTGGAACGGCCAGCGCTTCGCCGTCCTCCAGTGGAGCGAGATGAGCGAGTGCCGTCTGATTCCTGGCGATGATTGGATCACGCTGTTCCGGAGCCAGGAGCGCGCCGCCAACTAACCGCCGTCATGCACGGGGCGAGCCCGCGCATGACGGCCTGTGGTCACGCCGCCTTCGACTTCGGCCGCACGGCGTCGGAGTAATCCTCCATGATCACCTTGCCCATATTGCCGGTGAGGAAGGAGTAGGGCCCGATCTCGGAGACGAGCGTCACCTCGGCCGCCGAGCCGGTGATGAAGCACTCGCTGAAGCCCTCGAGCTCCTCCGGACGGATACGCCGCTCGACCACCTCGAAGCCGCGCTGGCGGCAGAGATCGATCACCGACTGGCGCGTGATGCCGTTCAGGAAGCGGTCGGCCAGCGGTGTGTAGATCACGCCATCCTTGACGAAGAAGATGTTGGCGCCGGTGCATTCGGCGACATGGCCTTCCCAGTCCAGCATCATCGCATCGGCATAGCCGGCGCGCTCCGCCTTGTGCTTGGAGAGCGAGCAGATCATGTAGAGCCCCGCCGCCTTGGCATGGACCGGCGCGCAGGCCGGGTCCGGCCGGCGATAGGCGGCGACGTCGAGGCGCACGCCCTTCAGCTTCTGCGCCATGTCGAACATGCTCGGCCACTCCCAGACCGCGATGGCGGTATGGATCGTGTTGTTGATGCCGGACACCGCCATCATCTCCGAGCCACGCCAGGCGACCGGGCGGATATAGGCGTCCTTCAGCCCGTTCTCCTTGAGGCAGAGCTCCTTGGCGGCGTCGAGCTCGGCGACCGACCAGGGAATCGTGAAATCCATGATCTCGGCCGACTTGTGGAAGCGCTGGGAATGTTCGGTGCCTTTGTAGATCACGCCGTCATAGGCGCGCTCGCCCTCGAACACGCAGGAACCGTAATGCAGCCCATGGGTCAGTACGTGGATCTTCGCGTCCTTCCACGGCACGAGCTTGCCGTCGAACCAGATGACGCCGTCGCGCTGGTCGAAAGGAATGACTGACATGGGGTGCTCCTCTTGGCACGTCCGGTCCGGTTGATCCCTTGGCGCCTCAGACCCCGTCACCATGGCGGGCAGAGGCGCGGACCGGAATGATACTGCGCTGCAACATCGTCTCGCGACATAATCCGTCGTCAGGCGCGCTTGACCGGTAATCTTCCGTCTGAGATATGTCAACATCACTGACGTAATTCGCAGGACGGATTCGATGCCGCAGACGCAGGCCCGGTCCATGGCCGCTGCCGCTCCCGCGCCGGATGCGGCGGTCCCCTATGACCTGATCGAGTTGCTCTTCTTCGCCTATCGCGACTTCGTCGGCGGCCCTGACCTGATCCTCGCCGAATACGGCTTCGGCCGGGCGCATCACCGTGTGCTGCATTTTGTCCTGCGCCGGCCGGGACTGACCATCGCCGAACTGCTCGACATCCTGAAGATCACCAAGCAGAGCCTCAACCGCGTCCTGAAGGAGCTGGTCGAGACCGGCTTCGTCGAGCAGCGCACCGGCGTGCAGGACAAGCGCCAGCGTCATCTCCATGCCACGGCCGCGGGGCAGGATCTGGCGTTGCGGCTCGTCAGGCTGCAGGCCCAGCGCATCCAGGCGGCGCTCGCCGATCTCGCCCCCGAGGCGGCCGAGACCGTCGCGCTCTACCTCTCGGGGTTGATCGATCCCGCCGAACGCCACAAGGTGCAGGGCTTCCTCGCCGCGCCGCGGTGAGGGCCACGGCAGGAGCCCGGGACGCCGCCGCGGCGGTATGCGGACCCAGGCGAAGAAGACGATCGAGGCGGACGAGACATGGCCGCACAGCCGGCGCGAAAGCCCCTCCCCGACGAGGCGCCCCACATCCTGGTGGTCGACGACGATCGCCGCCTGCGCGACCTGCTGGCGCGCTTCCTCGGCGACAATGGCTATCGCGTCACCACCGCGGCCAACGCCGCCGACGCCGACCAGCGCCTGGCGCGGCTGGTCTTCGACGCCATCGTCCTCGACATCATGATGCCCGGCGAGAACGGCTTCGACTTCGCCCGCCGTTTCCGGATCGACTCGGCCGTGCCGATCCTGATGCTGACCGCCCGCGCCGACGGCAAGGACCGCATCAACGGGCTCGAGATCGGGGTTGACGACTATCTCGCCAAGCCCTTCGAGCCGCGGGAACTGCTGCTGCGCCTCGGCAACATCCTCAAGCGCACCATCGTGGTGGAAACCGCCCAGTCCGGCCCGCGGCCCGATTTCGTCCGCTTCGGCCCCTTCCTCTACGGGCTGTCGCGCGGCGAGCTGCGCAAGGGCGAGGAACCGATCCGCCTGACCGAGCGCGAGCGCGAGATCCTGACTGCGCTGGCCGAACGCGCCGGCGAGGTCGTGCCCCGCGAGGAGCTGGCGGCCCAGGGTACCGCCGCCAATGACCGCACCGTCGACGTCCAGATGAACCGGCTGCGCCGCAAGATCGAGCGCGATCCGGCCGATCCGCTCTATCTCCAGACCGTGCGCGGCGTCGGCTATCGCCTCGTGACCGACCGGACGTGACGCCGGTCCCGCCCGGCACGCGTCGCAGGGGCTTGGCGCAGACGATGGGATCGGGCCTGACACGCGCCTCCGCCCTCGGCGCGTGCTGGCGCAAGCGCGCCAACGACCGGCTGAAGCCCTGGCTCAAGGTCGCCGGCCGCCCGCTGCACGCCATCGCTCGCTACATGCCCAAAGGGCTTTACCCGCGCGCGCTGGTCATCGTCATCGCGCCCGTCGTGCTGCTGCAGTCGGTCATTGCCTATGTCTTCATGGAGCGGCACTGGCAGACCGTGACGCAGCGCCTGTCCTCGGCTGTCTCGGCCGACATCGCCGCGATGATAGACGTCTATGAGAGCTATCCGCAGGACGCCGACACCAGCGTGCTCTCGCGCATCGCGGCCGAGCGGCTGGGCATGGACATCGACATCATCCCAGATTCCGACCTGCCGCCGCCGGGGCCCCGCCCTTTTTTCTCGCTGCTCGACAGCGCGCTCTCGGCCGAGCTCGCGCAGCAGGTCGCCCGGCCCTTCTGGCTCGACACGGTCGGCCGCTCCAGCCTGATCGAAATCCGCATCAAGCTCGACAAGGACGTGATGCGCATCCTGACGCGGCGAAACTCCGCTTACGCCAGCAACAGCCACATCTTCCTGCTCTGGATGCTCGGCACCTCGCTGATCCTGCTGACGATCGCGGTTCTGTTCCTGCGCAATCAGATCCGGCCGATCCTCAAGCTCGCCGATGCGGCGGAGGCCTTCGGCAAGGGCCGCGACGCCGAGTTCCGCCCGCGCGGCGCCCGCGAGGTCCGTCGCGCCGGCAACGCCTTCATCGAGATGAAGCGGCGCGTCGAGCGCGCGGTCGGCGAGCGCACGACCATGCTCAACGGCGTCAGCCACGATCTGCGCACCATCCTGACCCGCTTCAAGCTCTCGCTCGCTTTGCTCGAGCGCTCCTCCGAGATCGAGGCGCTGGAGAAGGATGTCGACGAAATGGCCCGCATGCTCGAGGACTATCTCGCCTTCGCCCGCGGCGATGCCGGCGAGACCGCGGTCGAGACCGACATCCGCGGCCTGCTCGAGGAGCTGAAATCGGACGCCGAGCGCCAAGGCCACCAGACCGAGCTGACCGTGGTCGGCGACCCGCTGGTCGTGGTCAGGCCCGACGCCTTCCGCCGCCTGATGACGAACCTGGTCTCCAACGCTGCGCGCTATGGCGACCGCATCGCCATCCGCGCCACCCATGACGCGCGCTACCTGATCGTGATGATCGACGACGACGGCCCCGGCATCCCGGCCGACCAGCGCGAGGAGGTCTTCCGCCCCTTCTTCCGCCTCGACGAGGCCCGCAACGTCGATTCGGGCGGCACGGGCCTGGGCCTCGCCATCGCCCGCGACATCGCCCGCGCCCATGGCGGCGACATCATGTTGGCGGATTCGCCGCTCGGCGGGTTGCGGGCGACGGTACGACTACCCGTCTGAGCTGTCCTGCTCCGGCTTGTGCCGTGGGAAGACCAGCGAGAAGCGGCAACCGCGCGGCAGGTTTTCGGCCTGCAGCTCTCCCTGCAGCTGGCGGGCAAGGCTGGTGATGACCCGGATGCCGAAGCTCTTGCGCGACGCGTTGAGATCGAACTCCGGCGGCAGACCGCGGCCGTCATCCTCGACACTGAGGCTGAGCTCCTGCTCGCGGGCCGTGAGGCGCACTGCAACAGCGCCGGGACCGCCGGGGTCGAAGGCGTATTTCACCGCATTGGTGACGAGCTCGTTGACCATCAACCCAACGGGAATCGCGAAATCCGCGTCGATGACCACGTCATCGGCCTCGCAGCCGATCGTCACGCCCTCGACCGAGCCGCCGAGCGACTTGCACAGCTCGCGCAGGAACTCGCCGATATTGACCTCGCCGATGCGCTCGCCCTGCCAGAGATGGTTGTGGACATGGGCGATGGTCAGAACCCGGTTTTCTGCGTCCTGCAGCAGCGCCTTGGCGGCCGGGTCGGCAACGTTGCTGGCATTGATGCGCAGGAGGCCGCTGACCACGCCGAGGCTGTTCTTGATGCGGTGGCTCATCTCCCGCATCAGCATGGCCTGGCGCTCGACCGCCTTCTGCAGCTTCGTGTCCGAGCGGTTGCGCTCGATCGCCGCGCCGAGGATGCGGGCGCAGCCATAGAGGAAGGTGACGTCATCCTCGTCGAAATCGCCCGGATCGGGGCTGTCGACCTCCAGCACGCCGAAGGGCCCGTCATTCTTGCCACCGAGATCGATCAGCACATTGACGGCCCGCCTGATACCATAGGCCGCCAGCAGCGTCGGCGTGCGGAAGCGCGTCTCTTCGGTCAGGTGGTTGGAGAGGACGGGCTGACCGGTCTGGAAGGCGAAGCCCGCCGGCGATTCGAGGTCGGCGCCCAGCGTCGCCTGCCCGATCTCCTCGGGCCGCCAGCCGACACCCGCCCTCATCAGCAGCACGCGACGATCATGCAGGAATTCGAGCGCCTTGCAGAACGGCGCGTCGAGCCCGTCCGCGCAGAGTTCGGTGGCACGTTGCAGCAGCGCCGGCAAATCGGATTCGCGCAGCGCCATCCGGCCGAATTCAGCAAGGAGTCTCTGCTGCTTAAGGCGATAGGCGAGTTCGTCCCGGCGCACCGGCTCATCCGGCACGCCCGCCGGGGTCTCCTCGATCTGCAATCCCTGCGCCTCCGCTCACCTTGGCGCGGCGCATATGGGTGACCGCGGACCGATTGTCCAGCGCGTCACCCGCGGCCCTCAATACAGCCGCCCGCCCTTCGGCACCTCGTGCCCCGGCCCGATCAGCACGACCTCGCCCTGCTCGTCGGGCACGCCGAGCGTCAGCACCTCGGACATGAACTTGCCGATCTGGCGCGGCGGGAAGTTCACCACCGCCAGCACCTGCCGGCCCGGCAGATCCTCGCAGGTGTAGTGCTTCGTGATCTGCGCCGAGGACTTCTTCAGCCCGATCGTGCCGCCGAAATCGATCACCAGCTTGATCGCGGGCTTTCGTGCCTCCGGATAGGGCGAGGCTTCGACGATCGTGCCGACGCGGATGTCGACCTTGAGGAAATCGTCGAAGCCGATGGTGGCGGCCGGCGCGGCGCTGTCCGAGGGGCCGCTCAAAACTCGGCCCACCCCTTGTCATGCGCGCTCATGTCCGGCTTCCGCGCGGCGCTGCCGCCGGCAGCGGCCACGGGCCGTGCGGCCGGAGGCGCGGCCTTGCGCGGCGCGGGCGCGACGGCGGCCTGCATCGTGCGCGCCATTGCCTTCAAGCCCGCGACATCGCCGCCGAGCTGGAAGCGCGCGACCAGCGCGGCCAGGCGGTCGGCCTCCTGCGAGAGCGAATGCGCGGCGGCGGTCGACTGCTCGGCCATGGCGGCGTTCTGCTGGGTCGACTGGTCCATCTCGGCCACGGCCGTGTTGACCTCCTGCAGGCCCGACGCCTGTTCCTGGGCGGCGCTGGCGATCTCGGAAACGAGGCCGGTGGCACGGCTGATCTCGTCGGCCATGCGCTGCAGGGCGCTGCCGGTCTGGCCGACCAAGGTCACACCCTTCTCGACCTCGCTGTTGGAGGCCGCGATCAGCTCCTTGATCTCCTTGGCCGCCGAGGCGGAGCGCTGGGCGAGCGCCCGCACCTCGGAGGCGACGACTGCGAAGCCCTTGCCGGCGTCGCCCGCGCGGGCCGCCTCGACGCTCGCGTTCAGCGCCAGAAGATTGGTCTGGAAGGCGATCTCGTCGATCACGCCGACGATCTGCGAGATCTCCTCGGCCGACTTCTCGATGCCGCCCATCGCCACGACCGCATCGCGCACGATCGCGGTCGACTGCTCGGCTTCCGCCTTGACCTGGGTCGTCGCCTGATTGGCCTGGCGCGCGCTCTCAGCCGTCTGCCGCACGGTTGCGGTCAGCTCGTCCAGCGCCGTCGCCGTCTCCTCGACGGAAGCCGCCTGCTGCTCGGTGCGCCCGGCGAGGTCGTCGGCCGCCTGGCTGATCTCGATCGAGCCCGCCTTCATGCTCTCGGTGTTCGTCGCGATCTGCCGCATCGTCTCCTGCAGCTTGCCGATCGCGGCATTGAAATCGTCCCGCAGCTTGGCGTAGTCGGAGCCGAAGTTCGCGTTGATGCGGTAGGTCAGGTCGCCCTCCGCCAGATGCTCGAGGCCCGTCGCGAGCGCCGCCACGACGGTTTCCTGCGTCCGGGAAAGCTCGGCCCTCTCGGCCTCGCTGCGGCGGCGCTGACCGTCGGCCGCATCGCGATGGGCCGCCGCCTCCTGTTCGGCCCGCGCCTTGTCGGCCTGCATCGCGTCCTTTGCGACGGCGGCGTCGCGGAAGACCACCAGCGCACGCGCCATCTGGCCGACCTCGTCGGGCCGCTCCTGATGGGAAATGGTCGTCTGGAGATTGCCAGCTGCGAGGGCGTTCATCGTGCCCGAGAGCGAGGTCAGCATCGTCGAGGCCCGGCGGCTCAGGACAATCACGAGCCCGAGCATGAGCAGGCCGAGCGGCACCAGCACCTTGGCGACATCGCCCATCAGGCCGAGGAACTTGGCATCGACATCGTGCACATGCAGGCCGGTGCCGACCGCCCAGTTCCAGTCGGCGATGCCGCTGACATAGGCGATCTTCCTGGTGGGCTCCTTGTCGCCGGGCTTGACCCAAAGGAAGTCGAGATAGCCGCCCTTGCCACCGGCCTTGGCGATCGACAGCAGTTCCTGGACGATCGGCTTGCCGGCGGGATCCTTGAGACCCATCAGGTTCTTGCCGATCATGTCGGCGCGGGGATGCGTGACGCTGACGCCGTCGAAGGTGTAGACGAAGAAGTAGTTGCCGTCGTCGAAGCGCGCGCCCGCCACCGCATCGATGGCGAGCTTCTGGGCATCGGCGACCGGGATCTCGCCCTTCTTGGCTTTGTCGCGATAGAACTCCACCGTCGTGCGCGCGATGTCGGTGGCGTTCTGAACCTCCTGCCGCTTCAGCTCGATCATCTCGTTGCGGGCTTCGGTCAGCGTGTAACCGACGCTTCCGACAGCTATGACCACGGCGAGACCTGCGATCAACGCGAAGGAGCGGCTGATCGACAAGGTGGCGAGCTTCTTCGTCAGCGACATGCGCAAACCCCTGCGAAACGAGATTCGCAAGGGTCGCAAAAAATGGCTAATGCCCGCTTAACGCTAAGGAAGCGGAAACCGCATTCCTTAAACCTGCGTCAGATCGCAGGGGCGAAATCCTCGCCCTCGCGCCGCAGGCTCTCGTCCGAGCGCTCGCGCCGCCGGACGGTCGGGCGGCGCCCCGAGCAGAGCGCCCGGGCGAGGCCGCGCAGCGGCGCCGTCAGCCGGTGGACGTCCTCGACCCGCGCCATGATCCGGGCCGCCGTCTTCAGCTCGCGGTCGAGCCGCGCCATCGTCCGCGACAGCTCCGGCTCGTCGTCCTGGAGCCAGACCTCAGTGACGCGAGCCATCAGCAGCACCGCCCCCTGCACCCGCACCGGCCCCAGCCCATCCTCGGTCGGGATGCCGGCCGAGGCCAGCATGTAGCGCCAGGAGTTGACGGCCCCGCGATTCAGCGCGGCCATGGTCAGCGGGTCGCGCCGGATGACCGGTGCGATCCGCCGCAGCCCGGCCTTGTAGGGCGCCAGCGCATCGAGCCGTCGCATCACCAGGTCAAACAGCCGCTCTCGCACCGGCTCCCCGGCGAGGTCGTCCGAAACATCGGCCAGCACCGCGTCGTCGACGATCCGGGCCAGGCCGCCGAGCATCGCGAGCTTGGAGGGAAACAGGCCACGCAGCTTGGCCAGCGTCAGCCCCGCCTCGGCAGCGATATCGCCCAGTTCGATCTCATCCCAGGGGCGGGTCGCGGCCAGGCGCATCAGCGCCTCGACGGCCTGCCGGCGCGGATCGGCGGGCGCAGCGGCGGAAGCCTCGGTGACGGAGTCGGCGGAGAGGGGATCGGAAGCCATGGCGGTTCTCCTTCGGCGGTCCTGCGACCAACCTAGGATGCGATCGCGGCGCCCGAAAGGCCGATCAGCCCGAAAGCTCTCCGGCGCGACGTTTGGCGGCAGCCACCGTCTCGACGATCAGCGGCTCCAGCGGGCCCATCAGCACCGAAAGCCCGGCCGCAGTCGTCCCGGCCGGCGAGGTCACGTTCTGGCGCAGCGTCGCCGGCGACAGCGGCGACTGGTGCAGCAGTTCGCCTGCCCCCTCGATCGTCGCCCGCGCCAAGCGCTCGGCAATGTCGGCGGGCAGGCCCGCCTGCTTGCCGGCCGCGGCGAGGCACTCGACCAGATGGAAGACATAGGCCGGCCCTGAGCCCGAGACAGCGGTGACGGCGTCGATCAGCCCCTCGTCGTCCAGCCATTCGACCGTGCCGATGCTGCGCAGCAGGGCGTCGGCCATGGCGCGCTGCGCGCCGGTGACTCCCTGCCCCGCCGCGGCGCCGGTGGCTCCACGCTGGACCGAGGCCGGCAGGTTCGGCATCGCCCGGATCATCGCGGTCGCGTTGGGTAGCCGCGCCGACAGGTCCGATAGCGTCTTGCCGGCGAGGATCGAGATGAGCAGCGTCTGCGGCCGAATGAAGGCCTGGACGGCGGGCGCCGCGGTGTCGAGCATCTGCGGCTTCGTCGCCAGAACCAGGACCTCGACCGAGGTCAGCGAGGCCGGATCGGGGTTGAGCGCCATGCCCTTCTCGGTGGCGAGGGCGACCATCTCGTCGGACGGCTTCGGGTCGATCAGGCTGATGCCGGCGGGATTCATCCCGATCCTCAGCCAGCCCTCCAACATCGCGCCACCCATCTTGCCGGCGCCGATGAGGACGAGCGTCTGGGGGAGCGGACTGGTCATGGCGGGTTCTCGCAGTTTTCGGCGACAGACATCACTCTCGGGCTCGTCCCGAGAATCTCATGGCCAGCAGTCTCCGGCGGGAGAGGGTCGGGTCAAGCCCGACCATGACGAAGCCCAGGCGTCAGGCTTCGCCGACCGTCTCGAGCAGCGAGCCCTCGAGCCCCTCCTTCGCCGTCTTTCCGGCCCAGACCACGAACTGGAAAGCCTGGAAATAGCGCTCGCAGGCGTCGATCGCCGCCTTGATCAGCGCCGCGGCCTGCTCGTCGGTGGGCTCGGCCCCGCCCGACAGCAGCAGCGCGTGGCGGTACATCACCACGTTCTCGGAGCTCCAAAGGTCGAAATGCCCGACCCAGAGCTGCTCGTTGACGAGGCTGACGAGCTGCAGCACCTCGCCGCGCCGGCGCTCGGGGACCTTGAGGTCGAAGGCGCAGGCGACGTGGATCGCCTCGACCTCCTCCAGCCAGGTGATGGCGAGATGGTAGTCTGACCAGGCTCCGGAAACGGCGACCGACAGTTCGTCGTCGCTGTCGCGGTCGAAGCTCCAGTTGTTGAGGGCGGCGAGACGCTCGATCAGGTCGAGCGGGTTGGAGGGCCGATCCAGTTCTGCGTCCAGTTCGAGATCCATCATGTCCTTGGGTCCAACTGCCGACCGCCGCAGGCGGGCCGGCGCGTTCGAGAACGGGAACACGGCGACAGGAAAGCTGAAGGACGCAACCCACAGGCGCGGCGCCGGCCGGAAACCGGATGCCACGCTCCGCCCGGCCCGACCTAAGCGGTTGGACCGACGAATCAATTTCTTCACCGACGTTAGCGCAGGGCGTGTGACACGCCCAACACCGGCCGACGCTCGGCGGATTCGGGGGACGGCTCAATCCCTACCCGCCCCTGTCCACAGCACATGGCTGTGGACGCCGCCCGCTGCAGCGGGTCCGCTCAGGACTTGGGCTGGGCCGCCGCTTCGAGCGCGGCGAGGCGCGCCGCAAGCCGGTCGTTCTCCTCGCGGGCGAGCAGCGCCATTTCGCGCACCGCCTCGAACTCCTCGCGGGTGACGACGTCGAGATCGCGCAGGAGGCGCTCGATCTGAGTCTTCACCACGGTCTCGACCTCGCGGCGCACGCCCTGCGCGGCGCCGGCGGCGTCGGTGGCGAGGCGGGCGATGTCGTCGAGAATGCGGCTGCTGGTGGTGACCATGGGGCTCTCCGGACAAAGGCCCGTCGGGGCCGGCATGGCGTTATATGGGGGAGGACGCCGCCTCCCGCAAATGGGACGCGACGCACGGCGCAGGCGCCGCAACCGGCTCGTCTGGACCTGCGGAAGACAACGGCCTAGAAACACGGCGCAGGGACTGCGAAACACCAACCCGTCAGCGATCCAGAACAAGCGGGAGGCGTCGATGATCGTTCGTTTGAGCACTCCGGTTGTCGGGGTGGCCCTGGCGCTCGCGCTGGGCGGTTGCCAGGAGACCACCACGGCCGCGCGCCCCCGCGTGGATGCGCCGGGTGTCCCTGTCTCGGTTCAGAGCATTTCCGGTGCCCCCGATGCCGTGACGACCCGCTTTGCCGGGCTGCTCGGCGAGGCCGCGGCCGAGCGGCGCATGGAGATCGTCCCCGGGGACAAGCCCGCCCGCTTCCGCGTTCGCGGCTATCTCACCGCCCAGCCGACGGAGGACGGGCAGACCGCGCTCGCCTTCGTCTGGGACGTCTATGACGAGACCAAAAAGCGCGCCCAGCGCGTCCAGGGCGAGAGCCTGGGGCGGCGCGGCGGCGGGTCCGATCCCTGGTCGGCCATCGACCAGACGGTCGTCGCCAAGGCCGCGGCCGAATCGATGGACGCGATTGCGAGCTTTCTGGTGACGACTCCCGCGGTGGAAGCCGTTCTTCCGGCCGATAAGGCCAAGGCGGCTGGCGCGGAGCCCAAGCCGGCGGCCCGAACCGCCTCTACGGCGAATGGCGGCCGCAGGCTCTGAGGAACGGCACCTGATCCGCGACGAATCGGGCTTCGGCCCTGCCGATTTGGCAACCATTGCACAGCGCTTTCGCAGTGCAGCGGTCGACTCGCCGTCACACCGCTGTTAAGAGCCCTGCGATCAGCGCCGGCTCGCCCGCCGGCCGTCCAGCCCAGTTCCCAACGGTGCGCCACGGCATGCCCTCTTCCTTCAAAGTCGTCGCCGGCAATTCCAACCGGCCGCTTGCTGAAGCGATCTGCGCCCATCTCGGCATTCCGCTCGCGAAGGCGTCCGTCCGGCGCTTTGCCGACATGGAGGTCTTCGTCGAGATCCAGGAGAACGTGCGGGGGCAGGACGTCTTCGTCATCCAGTCCACCTCCTTCCCGACCAACGACCATCTGATGGAGTTGCTGATCATCACGGATGCGCTGCGCCGCTCCTCGGCGCGCCGCATCACGGCGGTGATCCCCTATTTCGGCTATGCGCGGCAGGACCGGCGCGCCTCCGGCCGCACGCCGATCTCCGCCAAGCTCGTCGCCAACCTGATTACGCATGCCGGGGTCGACCGCGTGCTGACGCTCGATCTGCACGCAGGGCAGATCCAGGGCTTCTTCGACATCCCGACCGACAACCTCTTCGGCGCGCCGCTGATGTCGCGCGACATCAAGGACCGGCTCGACTATAAGAACGCCATGGTCGTCTCGCCCGATGTCGGCGGCGTGGTGCGCGCCCGTGCGCTGGCCAAGCGCATCGACGCCCCGCTCGCCATCGTCGACAAGCGCCGCGACCGGCCGGGCGAGTCCGAGGTGATGAACATCATCGGGTCCGTCGAGGGGCGCTCCTGCATCCTGCTCGACGACATCGTCGATTCCGGCGGCACGCTGGTGAACGCGGCCGAGGCCCTGCTGGAGCAGGGCGCGCGCGAGGTCTATGCCTACATCACCCATGGCGTGCTGTCGGGTGGCGCCGTCGCCCGCATCGCCAATTCGAAGCTGAAGGAGCTCGTGATCACCGACTCCATCATGCCGACCGAGGCGGTGAAGGTGGCGCGCAACATCCGCGTCATCTCGATCGCCCAGTTGATGGGCGAGGCAATCGAGCGCACGGCGCAGGAAACCAGCGTCTCCAGCCTGTTCGACTGAGCCGGGGCGGCGCGCGTCATGACCTCCCGCGCCCTTGTCCTGTTCTCGGGCGGGCAGGACTCGACCGTCGCCCTCGCCTGGGCGCTCGCCCGGTTCGATGCGGTCGAAACCGTCGGCTTCGATTACGGCCAGCGCCACCGTGTCGAACTGGAGTGTCGCGCGACGATCCGGGACGCGCTGCCCGCACTCTCGCCCCTCTATGCGCAGCGCCTCGGCGCCGACCACAGGGTCGATCTCGCCGCGCTCGGCGCGATCTCCGAGACGGCGCTGACCCGCGACACGGAAATCGCCTTCGCCGAGACGGGCCTACCGACCACCTTCGTGCCCGGACGCAACCTGATCTTCCTGACCTTCGCGGCGGCGCTGGCTTATCGCCGTGGCGCCAAGCACATCGTGCTCGGCGTCTGCGAGACCGACTATTCCGGCTATCCCGACTGCCGCGACGACACGATCAAGGCGATGCAGGTCGCGCTCGGTCTCGGGCTCGACCGCCGGCTCGTGCTGCACACGCCGCTGATGTGGCGGGACAAGGCGCAGACCTTCGCGCTGGCCCGTGCGCTCGGCGGCGAGCCCCTGCTCGATCTGGTGGTCGAACAGAGCCATAGCTGCTATCTCGGCGACCGCTCCACCCGGCATCCCTGGGGCTATGGCTGCGGCCACTGCCCCGCCTGCGAGCTGCGCGCGAAGGGCTATGCCGCCTATCTGATGGCTCCTGACGACAGCGGACCTTCTCATGACTCTTGACCGGCAGCGCCGGATCGAAGGGCTCGTCGCCCTCGTCCTCTTCGCCCTGACCATTCCTGCCGCGAACTGGCTGATCGGCAATGCCGGCACCGTCTGCGTGCCGAACGGCCCCTGCCTCGTCCCGGTCTGGCCGGGCATCAAGGCCCCGAGCGGTGTACTCATGATCGGGCTCGCCCTCGTGCTGCGGGACCTTGTCCAGCGCCGTCTCGGCACGGCCGCCGGCCTCGGCGCCATCGCTGTCGGCGCCGCGATCTCAGGCTTCCTTGCGCCGTCCGCGATCGTCGTCGCCTCGGTGGCTGCTTTCCTCCTGTCCGAGCTGGCGGATTTCGCGGTCTACACGCCGCTGCAGAAGCGCCGCTTCGTCACGGCGGTCATCGCCTCCGGCGTGATCGGGCTCGTGGTCGACTCGATCGTCTTTCTGCAGCTCGCCTTCGGCAGCCTCGATTTCCTCAGCGGCCAGATCATCGGCAAGGCCTGGATGGTGCTGCTGGCGCTGCCCCTGATGCATCTGCTGCGCCGTCGCGACGAGCGGCTCGGGCTGGTCGCCGCCTGAAGCGCCGTTTCACACCGCAATCCACGGTGCGTGGCCGACTGCGGACAATTTGAGCGAATCCCGAAACGGCGGTTTCACGCGCCCCTGACATAGCTGCCCTATCGTCATGATGAGGCACGCAATGCGCGAAGACGGATCTGCCGGCCGCCTGCAAGCCCTGCAGAACGACATTCTGGAGACGATCGCCCGCGGCGAGCCGCTCGTCGCGGTGATGGAGAATCTGTGCCGTCGCGCCGAGGCGATCGCGCGCGGCGTCATCTGCTCGGTGATCACGCTGGACGAGCAGCAGCGGCTGGTCGCGCTCGCGGCCCCGTCGCTCCCTGCAAGCTACGCTCATGCCGTGACCGGTATCCCGATCGGCCCCCGTGTCGGCTCCTGCGGCACTGCCATCTTCCGCGGCGCACCGGTCTGCGTGACCGATATTGCGACCGATCCGCTCTGGCAGGGCTTCGAGTCGCTCGTCCTGCCGCTCGGCCTGCGCGCCTGCTGGTCGAGCCCGATCACGGCGCGGGACGGCCGCGTGATCGGCAGCTTCGCCTTCTACTATGACGAGCCGCGCGGTCCGGACGAGGTCGAGCACCGCATCGTCGCCACCTGCGTCCATCTCTGCGCGATCGCGATCGAGCATGAGGAGGTCCGCTCCCGGAACCATCGCCTCGCCTATTTCGACACGCTGACGGGGCTGCCCAACCGCGCCAGTTTCAACGACGCGATCGATCGGCTGACTGCGGCCGCGGCACCCGATTTCGGGCTGATGCTGATCGACATCGACCATCTGAAGATCACCAACGACACGATGGGTCATGCGGCGGGCGACGCGCTCATCGTCACGGTCGGAAGACGGATCCAGTCCGTGACCGGCGAGGCCGTGGCCTATCGCATCGGCGGCGACGAATTTGCGGTGATCCTGCCACGAGGAACCACCGCAGCGCAGATGCGGGCCACGGCCTGCGCCATCCTCGCTGCGATGGCCGCCCCGCTCGATCATGACGGCCATGGCATCCTGCCCAGCGTCACGATCGGCGCCGCGCTCGGTGGCGAGGACGGCGAGGACAGCGTAACGCTTCGCCAGAATGCCGACTTCGCGCTCTATCACGCCAAGGAAACGCGGCGCGGCGGCTATGTCCGTTTCAAGGACGGGTTGCGAACCTCGATGACGCGCCGCCTCCAGATCAAGCGCGATGTCGATCTCGCCCTGACCGAAGGTCGGATCATCCCCTATTACCAGCCGGTGCTGCGCCTCGACACCGACGAGATCGTCGGGCTCGAGGCCTTGGCGCGGATGCTGCGCCCGGATGGCCGCATCGCCTCCGCAGGCGAGTTCCAGGACGCGATGACCGATCCGAAGGTCGCGCTCCGCGTTACCTCTCAGATGCTGCAGGCCGTGGCGACGGACATGGCCGGCTGGCAGCGCGCCGGCATCTCCTTCCAGCATGTCGGCATGAACGTGACCACGGCCGACTTCCAGAAGGGCGACCTGGTCCAGCGTATCGTCCGGGTCATGGACCGCGCCGGCGTGGCACCGCATCATCTTGTTGTGGAGATCACCGAGCAGGTCTTCATGGGCCGAAGCAAGGACGGCGTCGCCCGAACGATCGCGGCACTGCGCGAGCGCGGGATCTGTGTCGCGCTCGACGATTTCGGCACAGGCTTCGCGTCTCTGACCCACCTCCTCGACTTTCCCGTCGACATCATCAAGATCGACCGCTCCTTCGTCGCCGCCGCCCAGAACGGCACCAAGAGCAGCGTCATCGTCGAGGCGATGATCGGCATCGCCAAGAGGCTCGGCATGAGGGTCATCACCGAGGGCATCGAGACCCAGGCCCAAGCGGAATGGCTTCAATCCGTCGGCTGTCGCCTCGGCCAGGGCTTCCTCTACGCTCAGGCCCTGCCCGCCGGCATCGTCGGCGAACTGCTGCAGCGCTTCGGCCCGAAGACGGAGCGCGCCGCCCGCCCCTTGCGCGGCATCACCGCCTCCGCCGCCTGAGCGTCCGGCCTGCGCCGAACGGGCTTGAGATCACGGCGCTTTTCGCCTATGAGCCTGCCAGCGCCCGACTGACACCCTTGGAGGCACGGGCGCGAACCGCAAGGAGGCCGCCTGCTGGCGGCCTTGTCTTTTCAAGCAAGGATTCAAAACCATGACCGCCGTGAAGCAAATCGAGGCTTCGGCGCGCGCACAGGTCGGCAAGGGGGCCGCCCGTGCAGTTCGTCGTCAAGGCCAGACACCCGCCGTCATCTATGGTGGTGGCGCCGCTCCCGAAGCCATCGCGCTCGACGCAAACAAGACCCGCCTCCTGATCTATGGCGGCCACTTCCTGACCACGCTGTTCGAGATCAGCGTTAACGGCAAGAAGCAGCGCGTGATCCCGCGCGACTACCAGCTCGACCCGGTCAAGGACTTCCCGATCCATGTCGACTTCCTGCGCGTCGCCGCAGGGCAGACGGTGACGGTCGAGGTTCCGATCCATGTCGTCGGCCAGGATGCCAGCCCGGGCGTGAAGAACGGCGGCCTCGTGCAGATCGTCGAGCATTCGCTCGAGATCACGGTCGAGCCGGAGCACATCCCGGAGGCCTTCGAGGTCTCGGTGGCCGGTCTCGAGATCGGCGATGCCCTCGAGGCCAGCGTCATCAAGCTGCCGAAGGGCGCCAAGCTCACGGTCGGCTCGGACGCCACCATCGTCACCATCGTTCCGCCGATGGTCGAGGAGGCCGACGAGGCTGCTGAGGCCGAAGCTCCGGCCGCCGAGGCCAAGAAAGCCTGATCAAGAAAGCCTGATCAGGCTTTCGGCCGCACCACGAAGAACCAAGCGGACGGCCGGGATTTCCCGGCCGTTTTGCCGTGAGGGACGACGATCGTCATGCTGATCTTCGCAGGGCTCGGAAATCCCGGCGCGCGCTATGCCCGCAACCGGCACAATATCGGCTTCATGGCACTGGACGCCATCGCGCGCACGCATCGTGCCTCGCCCTGGCGCGGCCGCTTCCAGGCCGAGGCCTGCGAGGCGACGATCGGGACCGAGAAAATCGTCCTGCTCAAGCCGCAGACCTATATGAACGAATCCGGCCGGGCGATTGGCGAGGCCGCACGCTTCTTCAAGGTCGCACCGGCCGACATCATCGTCTTCCATGACGAACTCGACCTCGCCCCCGCCAAGCTGCGGGTGAAGCTCGGCGGCGGCAATGCCGGCCATAACGGCCTGCGCTCGACCACGGCCGTCATCGGCAACGAGTACCGCCGGGTCCGCATGGGCATCGGCCATCCAGGCCTGAAGGAACTCGTGCACGCCTATGTGCTGAACGATTTCGGCAAGGCGGAAGGCCCCTGGGTCGAGGATCTCTGCACGGCCTGCGCCGACAATGCCGAGCTGCTGGCGAAGCACGACGACGCCGGCTTTCAGAACAAGGTGCACCTCTTCATGGAGGCGCGCGGCCACGGCGCGGTGAAGCGCCTCGGCGAAAAGTCCGGCGACTGAAGCCGCTCAGTAGGGCAATTGCGCGCCGGGCTTGGCGAGAGTCACGCGGCTGGCGCTGAAGCTGCCATCGGCCTGCCTGGTCGCCGTCATCGCTACCTGCGCGCCGGTCTTCAGCTCCGAGACGTCGGCCGGCGCGGCCATGATGATATTGGCATCGGCCGGGATGGTCACCCTCTGCTCGCCGCCCGGATAGCTCAGCACGATGCCGGCGCCATCCACGCGCGAGACGGTGTCAGCGACGGTCGCGTTCGTCATGGTCGAATCCGGCAGCACGCCCCAGGGTCGGTGTCCCTCGCCCGTGCCGCGCATCGCCTCGGGAAAGATGAAGACCTGCACCGCCAGCAGCGAACCGTCCGGCTGCGGCCGCGCACCGACACCGACGAAGCCGCCCTTCTTGATGTCGGCCGTCGTCGCCTTGACCACGCCGCCGACCGAATAGCCGGGCGCCAGCGCGACCTTCGCCGCGGCGCCGTCGACGGTCTTGATCATCAGCGTATTGCCATCGGCGCTCTCGACCTCGCCGCGAATGCGCGTCGTCGGCGACTGGGCGGCGGCGGCGACGGTCAGGCCGAGGATGAGGCAGGCGGTGGTGAAAACGCGCATGGGCCGGTTTCCGTTGCTGGGGAGACATCGCCGCGCAAGTCGTGCGCTCTAGCCATGACGCTTGCCACGCACGTTCGCGTGACCGACCCCAGCGCGGATCGTTGACACGAAAACACGGAAACACGATGTTGAACCCCGCAGCGAGGTCGGTATGAGATGAAGAATTTGACGGTGACACTTCCTGACGAGACGCTGTCGCGCCTGCGCGTGGCGGCGGCGCGGGAAGGCAAGAGCATGTCCAAATTCGTGTCCGAACTCCTCGAACGGCGCGTGGGCCGAACGATCAGCCAGCGCGAAGCGCTGGACAGGTTCCTCGCCGGGCCGCCTCTGCCGCTGTCGGACGAAAACGGCAAACTCCCCTCCCGGACCGAGTTGTATGACGAGCTCCTTCTTTCTCGACACGAACGTGCTGATCTACAGCCGGGATCCGGGCGCGAAGCAGAAGCAGGAGCGCGCGAAAATCTGGCTGAACGCGCTGATCGAGGCGACGCCGCCGGTGATCAACCTGCAGGTCATCAACGAATTCTGTCACGTCGCGCTTCGTAAGCTTCCGCATCTCGCTGTGGAAACCGTGAGAGCCGACGCCGAAGGCCTGAGGATCTGGGGCGACACGCCGATCGATTACGAGACGCTGACGGACGCCTGGCAGATCCGCGAGGAAGCAGACTATCAATGGTTCGATTGCGTGCTACTGGCCGCTGCGCAGAATTTGGGGTGTTCCCACTTTCTCAGTGAAGACATGCGGCACGGTCACGTCGTAAACGGCATCACCATCGTCAATCCGTTCATCGCCCTCCCCGGCGACTTCATGCTCCGAGACTGAAAGACCACCATGGGTTTCAAATGCGGTATCGTCGGCCTGCCGAATGTCGGCAAGTCGACCCTCTTCAACGCGCTGACGCAGACGGCGGCCGCCCAGGCGGCGAACTACCCGTTCTGCACGATCGAGCCCAATGTCGGCGACGTCGCGGTGCCTGATCCCCGGCTGGAGAAGCTCGCCGCCATCGCGGGCTCCAAGGAGATCATCCCGACGCGGCTGACCTTCGTCGACATCGCCGGCCTCGTCCGGGGCGCTTCGAAGGGCGAAGGCCTCGGCAACCAGTTCCTCGCCAACATCCGCGAATGCGACGCCATCGCCCATGTCGTGCGCTGCTTCGAGGATGGCGACATCACCCATGTCGAGGGCAAGGTCGCGCCGATCAACGACATCGAGATCATCGAGACCGAGTTGATGCTGGCCGATCTCGAAAGCCTCGAGAAGCGCGTCCTGCCGCTGGAGAAGAAGGCCAAGACCGGCGACAAGGACGCCAAGGAACTCGCCGAGTTGATGAACCGCTGCCTCGTGCTGCTGCGCGACGGCAAGCCCGCCCGCCTCGTCCAGGTCGCCGCCGAGGAGCGCAAGGCCTTCGAGATGCTCGGCCTGCTCTCTTCCAAGCCCGTGCTCTATGTCTGCAATGTCGAGGAGGCGAGCGCCGACAAGGGCAATGCCTTTTCCGAGGCCGTGAAGGCCCGCGCCGCCGAGGAAAACGCGGTCGCCGTCGTCGTCTCCGCCAAGATCGAGAGCGAGATCGCGGTGCTGCCGGCTGACGACCAGAAGGACTATCTCCAGGCCGTCGGCCTGGAGGAGCCGGGCCTCAACCGCGTCATCCGCGCCGGCTACGCGCTCCTCCACCTCGTGACCTATTTCACGGTCGGGCCGAAGGAGGCGCGCGCCTGGACGATCGAGAAGGGCACCAAGGGCCCCGCCGCCGCCGGCGTGATCCACAGCGACTTCGAGAAGGGCTATATCCGCGCCGAGACGATCGCCTATGACGACTACATCGCCCACAAGGGCGAGAGCGGCGCGCGCGAGGCCGGCAAGTTCCGGCTCGAAGGCAAGGAATACGTCGTCGCCGATGGCGACGTGCTGCATTTCCGCTTCGCCAACTGAGCCGGCGGCGGCGGTGCTGTATTTCGAGGATTTCATCGTCGGCGAGACGGTGCCGACCGGCAGCCTCGCCGTCTCGGAACGGGATATCGTCGCCTTCGCCTCGCGCTTCGACGCGCAGGACTTCCACATCGATCCCGAGAAGGCGAAGGCGAGCTTCGTCGGCACGCTGATCGCCTCGGGCTGGCACAGCTGCTCGCTGCTGATGCGGCTGATGGCGCAGAGCTTCCTGCTCAACTCCTCTGGCATGGGCGCGCCCGGCATCGAGGAGGTGAAGTGGCTGCGCCCGGTCCAGCCGGGCGACGTGCTGCATGGCCGCCGCACCGTCACCGAGATCAAGCCGTCGCGCTCGCGTCCGGCGATGGGCCTCGTCCGCTTCAAGCTCGAACTGCTGAATCAGCGCGACGAGCCGGTGCTGGAGCAGGCCAACTGGATCATGTTCGGCCGCCGCGGCGTCGCCCCCCTGCAGCCGGCGGGCGACTGGCTGAGCCACCCGCCTCTCTATGTCCCGCCCGCCTCGCCCTCCCCGATCGAGCCGCCGGCCGAGCCGACGCCGGCCGCGCGCTTCTTCGAAGACATCGCGATCGGCGACCGATTCGAGCTGGGCAGCACCGTCTTCACGGCCGACGAGATCATCGCCTTCGCGCGCGCCTTCGATCCGCAGCCCTTCCATATGGACGAGGCGGCGGCGGCTGCATCATCCTTCGGCCGGCTCGCCGCCTCGGGCTGGCATACGGCCTCCGTCTGGATGGCCACGATGGTCACCCATCGCCGCCGCCAACTCGCCGCCTTCGGGCCCTGCCCCGCGCCGCGGTTAGGGCCCTCGCCCGGCTTCAAGAACCTGCGCTGGACACGGCCGGTCTTCGCCGGAGACCGCATCAGCTACCATTCCGAGGTCACCGACAAGCGCGCCAGCGCTTCGCGCCCGCAATGGGGCCTCTTCTTCCACCGCAATACGGGCGTGAACCAAAACGGCGAAGAGGTCTTCAGCTTCGACGGCTGCGTCTTCGTCGAGCGCAAGCCGGTCTGAAGCCGCCGCCCTGCTTTCGCCGTCGAGGCCCCGCGCGGCCGTGACGCTTCTGCGGACCCGGCACAGCCTGTAGGGAGGGTGCGCGAGGTGGCCGCAGAGCCGCCCGCCAGACACATCTCCGGGAGGAGCGCATCGTGGCGGCAGCCCGCATCTTCAGCACAGCCCAGATGGCGGCGCGCGCCCGCAAGCGCCTGCCCCGCGCGGTCTATGACTTCATCGAAGGCGGCGCCGGCGCCGAACAGGCGGTGACACGCAACCGGGCGCGCTTCAGCGAGATCGCGCTGATGCCGCAGGCCCTGCGCGACTGCGCCGCCGCCCATACCGAGGTCACCCTCTTCGGCCGCCGTTATGGCGCGCCCTTCGGCGTCGCACCGATGGGCTTCGCCGATCTCGTCTGCCCCGGCACCGACCGCGCGCTGGCCGCCGCGGCCAGGGCGCAGAACATCCCCTATGTTCTCTCCACCGCCGCCACGACCTCGATCGAGACCATCGCCGGCATCGCCCAAGACAATCTCTGGTTTCAGCTCTATCCCGGCGCGGACGAGACCATCGCGGCCGGGCTGATGCGGCGGGCACTCGCGGCCGGCGTGACGACGCTCGTCGTCACCATCGACATTCCCGTACCGGCGCGGCGCGTGCGCGACCTGACCAACGGGCTCGCCATCCCCCTCAAACCCTCGCTCGCCACCATTCTGGACGTCGCGCGCCATCCCGGCTGGCTCTGGCGCGCCGCGCGCGGCGAGCGCCCCGGCATGGCGAACTTCGTCGCGGACAAGGGGTCGATGAGCGGCCTCGCCCATGCCGAGTTCGTCTCGCGACAGCTCTCCTGCCCGGCGCTCGACTGGGCGCGCATCGAAGCGATCCGCAAGGCCTGGCCGCATCATCTCGTCATCAAGGGCATCCTCAACCCGCAGGATGCGCTGACGGCCGAGCGCCTCGGCGCCGATGGCATCGTCGTCTCCAACCATGGCGGGCGCCAGCTCGATTCCGCCCCGTCCTCGATCGAGGTGCTGCCGCGCATCCGCGAGGCCTGCGGCGACCGGCTTGCCCTGATTCTCGACAGCGGCGTGCGCAACGGCGACGACATCGCCCGCAGTCTGGCTTCGGGTGCTGATTTCGTCCTGCTCGGGCGGCCATTCCTGTTTGCGGTCGCAGCGCTCGGGCTGTCTGAAGGCCCAAAGACGATCATCGAGATCCTGCGGGCGGAACTCCTCAACACGCTGATCCATCTCGGCTGCGCCGATCCGACCGAGCTCGGCAGCGACCATCTCTGGCCAAGACAGGGAGCCAATCGATGACCATCGCGATCATGGGAGCCGGCGGCGTCGGCTGCTATTACGGGGCCATGCTGGCGCGCGCCGGCCATGGCGTGACGCTGATCGCCCGGCCCCAGCATGTCGAGGCGATCGAGCGGCACGGCCTCGCCTTCGAGGCACGGGGGACGACGGAGACGCTGCCCGTCAAGGCCACGACCGAGCCCTCGGGCGTCGCCGAAGCCGACATTGTGCTTTTCTGCGTGAAGTCCGGCGACACCGAAGAGGCCGGCCGCGCCATCGCGCCCCACCTCGCAGCCAATGCCACGATCCTCAGCCTCCAGAACGGCGTCGACAATGCGCAGCGCCTGCAGGATGTGATCGGCCGCCCGGTGATCCCGGCCGCGGTCTATGTCGCGGTCGAGATGCCCGGCCCCGGCCATGTCCGTCATCACGGGCGCGGCGAACTGATCATCGGGCCCGGCGCGACCAGCATCGCGATCGCCGCAAGCTTCGGACAGGCCGGCATCCCCACCGAGGTCTCGGAGAACGTCATCGGCGCGCTCTGGACCAAGCTCGCCGTCAACTGCGCCTACAACGCCCTCTCCGCCATTCCGCAACTGCCTTATGGCCGGATGATCGCGGTCGAGGGCGTGCGCGACAGCATGGCCGACATCGTCGCCGAATGCCGCGCGGTCGCGCAGGCCGCCGGCATCGCCATCGGCCCCGAGATCATGGACACCGTCCTGGCGCTCGCCCCGGCCATGCCGGCGCAATCTTCCTCGACGGCGCAGGATCTCGCCCGCGGCAAGCGTTCCGAGATCGACCATCTCAACGGCTATGTGGTGCGGACCGGCGAGCGGCTTGGCATCTCGACGCCCGCCAACCGCCTGTTGACGGTCATGGTCAAGCTCATGGAGGAGAGCGCAGGCCTCTGAACCACGGGTCCCGGAGCGCCGGGCCGTCATGCGCCGGCGCTCGTTGTCGCCCGCGCTCGCGCCATGCCAAGCTGCCGTCACGCCGCAGACGGCGCCATAAGAAACCACCGGCAGGAAACGACATCCCATGAAGCGCAGATTGTTCTTGAAGGGCGCCGGCCTCGGCGCCGCGGCCGGAATCGCGTCGCCGGCGATTGCCCAGAGCACGCCGACCGTGACCTGGCGCCTGGCGTCGAGCTATCCGAAGTCGCTCGAGACGCTCTACGGCGCCTGCACCCATCTGTCGGAGGCGGTCGCCGGCGTCACCGACGGCAAGTTCAAGATACAGGTCTTCGCGGCCGGCGAGATCGTGCCCGCTCTCCAGGTCGCCGACGCCGTGACCAACGGCACCGTCGAGATGGGCCACTCCGGCTCCTATTTCTACATCGGCAAGGACACCGCCTTCGCCTTCGGCACGGTCATTCCCTGGGGCCCGAACAGCCGCCAGATGCAGGCCTGGCTGTTCCATGCCGGCGGGCTCGAGCTGCTCAACGAGTTCTACGCCAAGTTCAACATCTACAATCTGCCGGCCGGCAACACAGGCGCGCAGATGGGCGGCTGGTTCCGCAAGGAGATCAAGTCGGCGGCCGATCTCCAGGGCCTGAAGATGCGCATCGGCGGTCTGGGCGGCAACGTCCTGCAGAAGATGGGCGTGGTGCCGCAGCAGCTCGGCGCTGGCGACATCTATCCGGCGCTGGAACGCGGCGTGCTCGACGCTGTCGAGTTCGTCGGTCCTTACGACGACGAGAAGCTCGGCTTCGCCCGCGTCGCGCCCTATTACTACTATCCCGGCTTCTGGGACGGCTGTGCAGAGCTAAGCTTCTTCATCAATCTGGAGAAGTGGAACAACCTGCCTCCGACCTATCAGAAGGTGCTCAAGACCTGCGCGATGGCAGCCGGCCACGACATGCAGGCGAAATACGACGCGCTCAACCCGCCCGCCCTGAAGCGGCTGATCGCCGGCGGCGCGCAGCTGCGCCCGCTGCCCAACGACATCCTGAAGGCGAGCTACAAGCACACCAAGGATCTCTACGCCGAGATGTCGGCCGCCAACCCGGCCTTCAAGAAGATCTACGACCACCTCTGGGCCTTCCAGCAGGACAGCACGCGCTACTGGCAGATCTCCGACCTCTCCTTCGACCTGATGTCGGCGACGGCGCTCCAGCAGCGCTGGCAGGACGGCTGAGACAGCCGCCGACGGATTGATCGTTGTCCGGAGACGGCACGACCATCTCCGGACAACGCCGACCGCGCCGGTGCCTTCCTCCGCAAAAAGGAGCTCCAACCGCTGACGACAGGGTCGTAAGCCAACGCCCGTTGGCGACCGCCGCCTCATCGAACTGGATATTGAACATTTTATCCAATTGACAAGCGGACGGTTTGGAGGCCTCCTGCCGCCGGGTCTTCAGGCAGGCCCGAGCAAGCCGGATAGCCACGTGGTCGCGCCCCAATCCCTCCGCTCGCAAAGACCGCTGCTGCGCCAGACCGTCACGGGCGCCACGGTGGCCGAGTTGCGCCGCCGCATCCTCTCCGGAGCCGTCGCCGCAGGCGAAGCACTGCGCCAGGACGCTTTGGCGCGTGAATTCGGCATCAGCCGCATCCCCTTGCGTGAAGCCTTTCATCAGCTCGCGGCGGAGGGGCTGGTCACGCTGCATCCCCATCGCGGCGCCGTCGTCACGGAACTCTCCGCCGCCGACATCGCCGAGCTCTTCGATTTGCGCTCCATGCTGGAGCCGGACCTGATCCGACGCGCTGTGCCCCGGCTGACCGCCACCGATTTCGAACGTGCCGAGACGATCCTGGCCGATTACGCGGCGGCCATCGGCCGGGGCGACCTCGAGGCCTATGGCGAGCTCAACCGAGAATATCATCTCTCCCTCTACCGCGCTTCCGGCCGCGGCCAGACGCTCGAACTGGTGCGTGTCCTTCTCGCCAACACCGACCGCTACACCCGCGTCCAGCTCTCCATGTCGGAGGGCGCCACCGCCCGCGCCAAGCGCGAGCACGCCGCGCTGCTCGATCTCTGTCGCGCGGGCGATGCGGAGGGGGCCGCGCGGCTGACGCATCAGCACGTCATGGCCGTCCGCGAGGATCTGCTGCATCTGCTGGAGCCGGCAGACCCCACCCCAGCTCAGGCTCCCGCGGCCTGAGCACACCCTGCCAGCGCTCGAGACGGATGAACGAGGACGACGGACGATGACGATTGGAGTGGGCGGATCGAGCTTCGAGGCGGAGCTCGCCAAATTGAAACCGATGGCGGACGGCATCGAGCCGATTGCCGTCGCCGAGTTCAAGCAGCGCATCGCCAAGGCGCAGACACTGATGCGCGAGCAGGGTCTCCAGGCGCTCTATCTCGATACCTCGACCAGCCTCGCCTATTTCACCGGCATCCAGCTCGGCCCGAGCGAGCGGCTGCATGGCGCGGTGATCCCGGTCGAAGGTGAGATCGCCTATCTCAGCCCCGCCTTCGAGGAGCCGAAGACGCGCGAATACATGAAGTTCGGTAACGATGTCCGCTGCTGGGAAGAGCATGAGGACCCGACCGAACTGGTGGTCGAGACCATCCGCAGCATGGGCTATGAGAGCGGCCAGGTCGCGCTCGACCCGCAGACCCCGTTCTTCATCGTCGACGGGCTGCGCAAGGCGGGCAACCGCTTCACCTTCACGCAGGGAAGCGCGATCACCGCAACCTGCCGCCAGCTCAAATCGGCCGCCGAGATCGCCCTGATCCAGCGCGCCATGGACATCACCATGGAGGTCCACCGCGCCGCCGCCCGCGCCCTGCAGGTCGGTGTGACGACCGCGCAGGTCAAGGAGTTCCTCGGCCAGGCCCACCGCAAGCTCGGGATGACCGCCTCCTTCGGCGCCGCCCAGTTCGGCGAGGCGACGGCCTATCCGCATGGCGTGCCCCATGAGCAGACGCTGCAGGACGGCGACATGGTGCTCATCGACATGGGAACCAAAGTCGGCGGCTATTGCTCCGACATCACCCGGACCTATGTCTTCGGCGAACCGACGCAGCGCCAGCGCGAGATCTGGAACCTCGAAAAGAAGGCGCAGCTCGCCGGCTTCGCCGCCGCACAGCCCGGCGCTCCCTGCGAGAACGTCGATGTCGCCGCCCGCGGCGTGATCGAGGCGGCGGGTTACGGCCCCGGCTACAAGGTCCCCGGCCTGCCGCACCGCACCGGCCATGGGCTCGGCCTCGACATCCATGAGGAGGCCTACATGGTGAAGGGCAACAAGACGCCGCTGCAGCCCGGCATGTGCTTCTCGATCGAGCCGATGATGTGCATCTACGGCGAGTTCGGCGTGCGCCTCGAGGACATCGCCTACATGACCGAGGACGGCGCGCGCTGGTTCACGCAGCCCGCCCACACCGTCGACGACCCCTTCGCCTGCGAAGCCTGAACCGATCCGCCACCCGACACCCAACAAGAACAAGCGAAGGAAGAAGCAGATGGCTTCGAACATCTTCTCCGGCACGATCCCGGCCCTCATGACGCCCTGCAAAGCGGATCGCACCCCGGATTTCGACGCCCTCGTCCGCAAGGGCCAGGAGTTGGTCGCCGCCGGCATGTCGGCGGTGGTCTATTGCGGCTCGATGGGCGACTGGCCGCTCCTGACCGACGAGCAGCGCATGGAGGGTGTCGCCCGCCTGTGTGAGGCCGGCGTGCCAGTCATCGTCGGCACCGGTGCCCAGAACACCCAGCGCGCCGCCGCCTTCGCCGCCCATGGCAAGCGCGTCGGCGCCAAGGGTCTGATGGTGATCCCGCGCGTGCTCTCGCGCGGCCCCTCCGCCTCGGCCCAGGCCGCGCATTTCGGCGCGATCCTTGAGGCTGCCGGCGGCCTGCCGGCGGTGATCTACAACAGCCCCTATTACGGCTTCGAGACCCGTGCCGATCTTTTCTTCAAGCTGCGCGAGAGCTACCCCAACCTGATCGGCTTCAAGGAGTTCGGCGGCGCCAAGAGCCTGACCTACGCGGCCGAGAACATCACCGGCCAGTCGGAGGACATCACGCTGATGGTCGGCGTCGACACGCAGGTCTTCCACGGCTTCGTCAACTGCGGCGCCAGCGGCGCGATCACCGGCATCGGCAACGTGCTGCCGGAGCCGGTGCTGCGCCTCGTCTCGCTCTGCGAGCAAGCGGCGAAGGGCGATGTCACGGCGCGGGCCAGGGCGCTCGAACTGGACGGCGCGCTCGCCGTGCTCTCGAGCTTCGACGAGGGGCCGGACCTCGTGCTGTTCTACAAGTACCTGATGGTGCTGGAGGGCAACCCGGAATACGAGTTGCACTTCAACGCCTCGGACAGCCTGACCGACGGCCAGAAGCACTACGCCCGCACCCAGCTCGCACTCTTCAAGCGCTGGTATGCGGAGTGGGTGAAGGGCTGACGGAGGCCGAAGCCGTTCGGCGGCGCCAAGGCCGCCGGCTGTCCAGTCAAGCCGTGCGGCGTGTGCCTGCCAAGGGTCGCGACTCGATCCGGTCGCGACCGTTGCGCTTGGCCGCGTAAAGCTGCTCGTCGGCGCAGCCATAGAGCATGTCCTCGTCGACCGGCCCCTTGGCGGTGCAGAGCCCGATCGAGATCGTCGCACGGTCCAGGGCGGGGTGGAGGCTTCGCCAGGGCGCGTGAGCCAGCGCCGCACGAATTGCGAGTCCCGTCCGGTGAGCCTCCGCCAACGAAGCTCCGCCGAGAACCACGCCGAATTCCTCGCCGCCGATGCGGGAAACCAGCCGCCGGGGGCCGCTCGCCTGCTTGGCCACGATCGACCCGATCATCTTGAGACAGGCGTCGCCGACGAGATGGCCGAAGCGGTCGTTGATCGCCTTGAAGTGATCGACATCGATCGCCAGCAGCGACAGCGGTCTGGCGATCCGCGCCTCCGCAGCGAGGAACGCCATGAAGGCGCGCCGGTTGGCGAGGCCTGTCAGCGCGTCGGTGCCTGCGAGCTTCGCCAGCTCGTCGTTGGCCCGCTGCAGAGCCGCCTTCGCCTCGACGAGCTCGATGTGCTGGCGCTTGGCGGCGGTGATATCGGCGTGAGTGAAAAAGCCGATGCCGCCGGTGCCATGACGGGCGATCACCCTCAGCCAGCGCTGGCCGGGCAGCTCGATCTCGAAGGGCGCGCCGTCATAGCGCAGGCCATTGCGAATGGCGGCTCGCCAGGCCCCCGCCGGTGAATCGCCACGCCAGCACCAGGCGATGATGTCGTCGAGCGTGCATCCGACCACGGGCCGGTCCGCGGGCAGGCCATAGAGCTGCCTGAAGGCATCGTTGGCGGCGACGATGCGGTCTGCCGCATCGAGAATGGTCGCCCCGTCGGGAATGAAGGGAAGCGCCTCGAACACGGGCAGCACGAGCTCGGGAACGGCCTCGGTGCGATGCTCGGCATCCAGCCGTTGCCACAACCTGACCCGCCCGCCCTCGGGAGCGCGAAGGGACGAGGCGCGCAGCCGGCGGCCATTGTGAATGAACTCGAAGGGCTGCGTCTGATTCTCGTGGCGCGCGACGCCCTCCGCGATGTAGCGCTCGACGTCGGGCATCTCCTCCGGCGAGAGGCGGCAGCGATAGAACCGAACGAGATTGTCCGCATAGGGCTCGCCGACATAGATCTCGCCGTCATCCTCCGGGAAGAATTGCAGGAACGTGTTGTTCCAGCCGACGGCCTCCAGCCGCGCGTCGTACTCGCAGGCAGCAATGCCGAGCATATCCAGGGAGGCATGCAGATACGGCGATAGGATCATGCCCTTTCATGCGGCACGGGCCTTAACAAGCCGTAAGATGCCCGAGTGCGGGTGACCCTCGCCTTCAGCCGACCTTGCCGTAGCCCGCGAACTTCGCGCTGACCCGCGCCATCTCGGCCTCGTCGAGAATGACTGGATCGAGCCCTGCGGCGAGGATGTCGAGATACTGGCCCGCGAGATTCTCGACCTCCGCCACGATCTGGTGCGCTCCCGCGAGCGAGGCGCCGAGCGCGATGACGCCGTGATTGGCGAGCAGCACCGCCTTGCGCCCCTCCAGAGCCCGCACCGCGTTCTCCGCCAGCTCCGGCGTGCCGAAGGTCGCATAGTCGGCGCAGCGGATGTCGGCACCGCCGCAGAGCGCGATCATGTAGTGGAAGGCGGGAATGCCCCGGCGCGTGCAGGACAGCGCCGTGGCCCGCGGCGAATGCGTGTGCACGATCGCCTGCGCCTCGGGCCGGGCGCGGTAGATCGCGGCATGGAAGGGCCATTCCGAGGACGGCTTGCGCGCGCCCGAGAGCACGGCGCCGTCGAGCGAGAGTTCGATCAGATCCGCTGGCGTCGTCTGCGCATAGGGCAGGCCCGACGGCGTGATCAGGAAGCCAGCCTCCGTCCGCGCCGAGACATTGCCCGATTTCGACGGGCAGAAGCCCGCAACATCGATCGCCTGTGCGACGGCGACGATGCCGGCGCCGAGTTCGTCTCTCGTCATGATCCTGTCCTGCTCACGCTTGCGGCCGGCCCGCCCGCTCGGGAAAAAGCCCGGCCAGCCCTGCCGCGCTCGCCTCGCAGACGCCGCGCTCGGTGATCAGCCCGGTCACGAGCCGGGCGGGGGTGACGTCGAAGGCCGGGTTGGCGGCGTTGCTGCCCGGCGCGACCACGCGGATCGAGCGCACCTCGCCATCCTCCGCCAGCCCGGAGAGATGCGTCACCTCCCGCGCCGACCGCTCCTCGATCGGGATCTCGCGCAGCCCGTCCGACAGGCTCCAGTCGATCGTTGGCGAGGGCAGCGCGACATAGAAGGGCACGCCGTTGTCATGCGCGGCCAGCGCCTTGAGATAGGTGCCGATCTTGTTGGCGACGTCGCCGGTCGCGGTCGTCCGGTCGGTGCCGACGATGACCATGTCCACCTCGCCATGCTGCATCAGATGGCCGCCGGCATTGTCGGCGATCACCGTATGCGGCACGCCATGCGCGCCGAGTTCATAAGCCGTCAGCGCCGCGCCCTGGTTGCGGGGCCGCGTCTCGTCGACCCAGACATGGACGGGAATTCCGGCATCATGGGCGAGATAGATCGGCGCCAGCGCGGTGCCCCAGTCGACGGTAGCAAGCCAGCCGGCATTGCAATGGGTCAGGATGTTGACGGTGGCCCCTTCGGCCTTTTCCGCCGCGATCGAGCGGATCACGCCCAGCCCATGCTCGCCGATCGACCGGCACAGGGCCACGTCCTCGTCGCAGATCAGCGCCGCCTCGGAATAGGCCATCTCGGCACGCCGGCCCGGGTCGAGCGGCTTCAGGACGCGGCCCATTCGGCCGAGCGCCCAGCGCAGATTGACCGCCGTCGGCCGCGTTGCGCCGAGCAGGGTCAGAGCCTCGTCCAGCGCGGTGTCGGACGGATCGGCCCGCATCGCCAGCGCCACACCATACGCCGCTGTCGCACCGATCAGTGGGGCGCCGCGCACGATCATCGACCGGATCGCTTCCGCCGCAGCCTCGGCAGAGGACAGGGTCACCGTCTCGAAGCGGAAGGGCAAACGCGTCTGGTCGATGACGCAGACGCGCCAGCCATCCGGCGCGAGCCAGATCGTGCGGTAATGCTGGCCGTTGATTCTCATGCGGGCGTCAATGCCCACCAAAAGCGACGAGCGTGCGAACCGGCACGCCGAGCCGGCGGACGCGATCGGCGCCGCCGAGATCGGGCAGGTCGACGATGAAGCAGGCGGCGACCACTTCCGCCCCCAGACGCGAGAGCAGGTTCACCGCAGCCTCCGCGGTGCCCCCGGTCGCGATCAGATCGTCGACCAGCAGGACGCGCTCGCCGGGCGAGACGGCATCCTTATGGACCTCGATCTCGTCGGTGCCGTATTCGAGCTCATAGGTGACGCTGACCGTCTCATGCGGCAGCTTGCCCTTCTTCCGCACGGGCACGAAACCGGCCGAGAGCTGATGGGCGACGGCCCCGCCCAGGATGAAGCCGCGCGCCTCGATGCCGGCGATCTTGGCGATCTTCAGCCCGGCGAAAGGCTGCACCAGCTCGTCGACCGCGCGGCGAAAGGCGCGCGCATCCCCCAGCAGCGTGGTGATGTCGCGAAAGACGATACCGGGCTTGGGATAATCCGGGATGGCGCGGATACTGTCGGCGAGTTTCATGATCGTCAGGCCGCTTTCAGGACACGCCCCGCCACGGCGTCGAGCTTGGCGAGCAGAGCGGGGTCGCGCATCGTGGGCGCAGTGATAAGGGCATTGTCGAGCGCGTTGTGCGAGCCGGCGGGACAGGGCACCCGCTCCGCGGGGAAGTCCGCCGCCAGCCGCGCCACCAGGCGCTTCGCCTTGTCGGCGTTGTCATGCAGCACCTTGACCACGGCGGCGACATCGACCGGCCCGTGCTCCTCGTGCCAGCAGTCATAGTCGGTCACCATCGCGACCGTGGCGTAGGTGATCTCGGCTTCGCGGGCGAGCTTGGCCTCCGGCATCGCCGTCATGCCGATCAGGTCGTAGCCCAGCGTCTTGTAGGTCATCGATTCCGCATAGGTCGAGAATTGCGGCCCTTCCATCGTCACCAGCGTGCCGCCGCGCACGAAGGGCAGCCCCGCGGCCGTCGCGGCCTCCGCGATCAGCCCCTGCAGCGCCGGCCCCACGGGATGCGCGACGGAGACATGGGCGACGCAGCCGCGCCCGAAAAAGGAGGAAGCCCTGCCGCTGGTGCGATCGACGAACTGGTCGACCAGCACGAACAGCCCCGGATAGAGCTCGGCCTTGTAAGAGCCGCAGGCCGACAGCGAGACGAGATCGGTCACCCCGGCCCGTTTCATCACGTCGATATTGGCGCGGTAGTTGATCTCCGACGGCGGGATCGCATGGCCGCGGCCATGGCGGGGCAAGAACACGATCCGGGTTCGCCCCATCCGGCCGATGCGGAGCACGTCGGACGGCTCGCCCCAGGGGCTCTCGATCCGCTCCTCGCGCAGATCGCTCAACCCCGGCAGGTCGTAGATGCCCGACCCGCCGATGATTCCCAGAACCGCTTCGCTCATCTCGATATCCCTGCTGCCGAGCGGGACTGTGCCGCGCGGCCGCCGCCGCTTCAAGCGGCGGCACCAACGAAAAAGGCCCCGTCGCCGGGGCCTTCTGCGGAAGCGGATTGGATCAGTGGGCGGGCGTGCCGTCGGGCATGCGCGACCAGATCTTCTTCTTCGTGTAGTAGAGCAGCCCGCCGAAGATCAGCAGGAACAGCATGACCTGCAGGCCGAGACGCTTGCGCGCCTCGAGATGCGGCTCCGCGGCCCACATCAGGAACGCCGTGACGTCCTTGGCGTACTGCTTGGCCGTCTCCGGGACCTGCGGCTGACCGTCCGGCCCCTTCGGGAACTCGACCTGGCCATCGTTCAGCACGTTCGGCATCGCGATCAGGTGACCGGGCATATAGGTGTTGTAGTACTGGCCCGGCTGCAGGGTGACACCCTCCGGCGGCGGATCCTTGTAGCCCGTCAGCAGCGCCGCGATGTAGTCCGGCCCCTGCTCCTGATACTGGGTGAAGATGTCGAAGACGAAGCGCGGGAAACCACGCTCATAGGTCCGCGCCTTGGCCAGAACCGACATGTCGGGCGGGTAGGCGCCGCCATTGGCCGAGCGCGCCGCCTGCTCGTTCGGGAAGGGCGACGGGAAGGCGTCGGCCGGGCGGCCGGGCCGCTCGAACATCTCGCCGGCCTCGTTGGGGCCGTCCTTGATCTGGTAGGTGGCGGCCAGGGCCGTGACCTGGCCGGGCGTGAACTCCGGCCCGCCCGGCTGCGACAGGTTGCGGAACTTCAGCAGCGAGGCGCTGTGGCAGTTCGCGCAGACCTCCTTGTAGATCTTGTAGCCGCGCTGCAGCTGCGCGCGGTCGAACTTGCCGAAGGGCCCGGAGAACGACCAGCTCAGCGCCGGCGGCTCGACACGCTCGCCAGCGGCCTGGGCGGTGAGCGGCAGCGCTGCGAGCAGGAGACCGACAGCGGCCGAACGAACCAACATCTTGCTCATGATTCGTCTCAGCCCTTGGCGTTGGGTTCGGCGGCGACGGCGCTGCCCATGCGAGCACCCGATCCGCCCTGGAGCGAGCCGAGCACGGAATCGGCGATCGAATTCGGCAGCGCCTTCGGCCGTTCGAACAGGCCGACGACGAACAGCGCCACGAAGTAGCCGAAATAAAGCACCGTGAAGATCTGCGAGGCGATGACATAGCCGCCTTCCGCCGGCATGGCGCCGAGCCAGCCAAGGCCGATGCAGACCACGACGAAGGCCCAGAAGAGCTGGCGGGCGATCGGGCGATAGCTCATCGACTTGACCTTGGAGCTGTCGATCCAGGGCAGGAAGGCCAGAACGACGATGGCCGCACCCATGGCGATGACACCGCCGAGCTTGTCGGGAACGGCGCGCAGGATCGCGTAGAAGGGCAGGAAATACCACTCCGGGACGATATGCGCAGGCGTCACGGCCGGGTTGGCCGGGATGTAGTTATCGGCATGGCCGAGGAAGTTCGGGGTGTAGAACACGAAATAGGAGAACACGAAGATGAAGCACACCATCGCGAACAGGTCCTTGACCGTCGCATAGGGCGTGAACGGCACGGTGTCCTTGGCGACGTTCTTCACCTCGACGCCGGTCGGGTTGTTCTGGCCGACATGGTGCAGCGCCCAGACGTGGAGGATGACCACGCCGAAGATCATGAACGGCAGCAGGTAGTGCAGCGAGAAGAAGCGGTTCAGCGTCGGATTGTCGACCGAGTAGCCACCCCACAGGAAGGTCACGATCGTCTCGCCGATGACCGGCAGCGCCGAGAACAGGTTGGTGATGACGGTGGCGCCCCAGAAGGACATCTGGCCCCAGGGCAGCACGTAGCCCATAAAGGCGGTGGCCATCATCAGCAGCAGGATGACGACGCCCAGGATCCAGAGCACCTCGCGCGGGGCCTTGTAGGAGCCGTAATAGAGACCGCGGAAGATGTGGATGTAGACCGCCAGGAAGAACATCGAGGCGCCGTTGGAATGCAGATAGCGCAGCAGCCAGCCGTAGTTCACGTCGCGCATGATGTGCTCAACGGAGTTGAACGCCATCGTCGCATGGGGCGTGTAGTGCATCACCAGGATCACGCCGGTGACGATCTGGGCCACCAGCATGAACACCAGGATGCCGCCGAAGGTCCAGAAATAGTTCAGGTTGCGCGGCACCGGATAGGATACCGCCGAATCATGCGCGAGGCGGATGATCGGCAGGCGCGCATCGAGCCAGCGCTCGAAACCTGTCTTCGGGACGTAGGAGCTATGACCACTCATGCGGATTGCCTCGGGGCTGTCTCGTACAGGCGGGATCGGGGCGAGCGGAACGCTCAGCCGATCCGGATCTTGGTGTCGGCGCTGAACGCGTAGGGCGGGATCGGCAGGTTGAGCGGCGCCGGGCCCTTGCGGATGCGGCCCGACGAATCGTAGTGCGAGCCGTGGCAGGGGCAGAACCAGCCGTCGAAATCGCCCTTCGGATCGCCGGGCGCGTTGCCCAGCGGCACGCAACCGAGATGGGTGCAGTTGCCGTAGACGACGAGGAACTGCTCGTGGCCCTGCTTGACGCGGGCCTGGTCGGGCTGCGGATCGGGCAGCGTGGCGACATTGACCGCGCGGGCCTCGTCGATTTCCTTCTTGGTGCGGTGACGCACGAAGATGAGCTTGCCGCGCCAGAACAGCTTGATCGCCTGGCCTTCCGCGATCGGGGCGAGATCGAGATCGATCGGCGCACCGGCGGCGACCGTCTGCGCGTCCGGCGCGAGCTGGCTGACCAGCGGAACGACGACGGCGCCGAGGCCGACGGCACCGGCCGCGCCGGTGGCCAGCATCAGGAAATCGCGGCGGGTGGTTTCGGTCGGTTTCGTATCGGTCGCGTTCGCCACGATCCAATCCTCTAAAACGTCAGTCGAGTTTTGGAAGAACTCGAAATTGCAACCCGGCGCCGTGTTTAGGCGCGCGTCGTCACGGCCGCAATGCGGCGGCGCGTCACTGCGCGCTCTTTGGCATGCAGATTGGACGAAGTCTACTGTTGGAGGCCATGCGCCGGTGCATGGCCCGCGCCCGTCGGCAAGGGGTTCAGGCCGGCAGCGTTTCGTTGTCCGCCGCAGCGAGGAAACCACCCGACTGGCGCGACCACAGCCGCGCATAGAGGCCCGCCCGCCCGACCAGCTCCGCATGGGTTCCGACATCGACGATCCGGCCCTTGTCGAGCACGATCAGCCGGTCGAGCGCGGCGATCGTCGACAGCCGATGGGCGATGGCGATAACGGTCTTGCCCTGCATCAGCGCGGTGAGCTGCTCCTGGATCGCCGCCTCCACCTCCGAGTCCAGCGCCGAGGTCGCCTCGTCGAGGATCAGGATCGGCGCGTCCTTGAGCAGGACGCGGGCGATCGCGATGCGCTGGCGCTGACCGCCCGAAAGCTTCACGCCGCGCTCGCCGACGCGCGAATCGAAGCCGCGGCGCCCGTCCTGATCGCTGAGGCTCTGGACAAACTCATGAGCCGAGGCCTGGCGCGCCGCCTGCGCGATCTCGTCCGGCGTCGAGCCGATCCGCCCATAGGCGATGTTGTCGCCGATCGAGCGATGAAGCAACGAATTGTCCTGCGTCACCATCCCGATCTGGGCCCGCAGCGAGTCCTGCGTGACATGGGCGATGTCCTGCCCGTCGATCAGGATGCGCCCGCCCTCGAGCGGGTAGAGCCGCAGCAGCAGGTTCACCAGCGTCGACTTGCCGGCGCCCGATGGCCCGACCAGGCCGATCTTCTCGCCCGGTCGGATCTCCAGATCGAGCCCCTCGAACAGCCCGCCGCTCTTGCCGTAGTTGAAACGGACGCCCTCGAAGCTGACCGCGCCGCGCTCGACCACGAGAGCGGTCGCGTCGGGCGCATCCGTCAGGTCGTGCGGCTTGGCGATCGTCTCCATGCTCTCCTGCACCGCGCCGATGTTCTCGAACACCCCGCGCACGAGATGGATCAGCCAGCTCGACATCTGGACGAGGCGCAGAACGAGGCCGATCGAAGCCGCGACCGCGCCCGGCGTCATGGCGCCCTGGCTCCAGAGCCAGAGGCTGAGCCAGGCCGTCACCACCACCAGCAGGCTGTTCATCGTCTGCAGGACGACGCTGACGCCGGTGATCAGCCGGGACAGGTTGAGGAACGCCGTGTTCCAGCGCGCCAGCGACTCGCGCACGGCCGAGCGCTCGGCATCGGCCCGGGCGAACAGCTTCACCGTCAGGATGTTGGTATAGGCATCGACGATCCGCCCCGTCGTCGAGGAGCGGCCGAGCGAGTTGGCCTCGGAGCGACTCTTGGCGCGCGGCACGAAATAGATCAGCAGCGCTACATAGGCCCCGAGCCAGACCAGCACCGGCAGCGCCAGCCACAGCGAGGTCGCCCCGAAGAAGCCGATCGCGACGGAAGCGAAGATCAGCGCGTACCAGAGATCGTCGATGACCTCGATCGTCGCGCCGCGGATCGACTGCCCCGCCTGGATAACGCGGGAGGAGAGGCGCCCGGCGAAATCGTTTTGGAAATAGCCCAGCGCATGGCCGAGCGTGTAGACATGGTTGCGCCAGCGGATCTGGTTGGTGACCTGCGGCACCACGACCTGATCGACGATGGCGTGGTTGGCGAAATAGATGAGCGGCCGCACCACGACCACGAGAAACGCCGCCCCCGCCAGCAGCCAGCCATGGTCGCGGAAGATCGTCTCGGGCGTCTGGGTCGCCAGCAGGTCGACGAACCAGCCGACCATCAGATACATCGCCGCCTCGATGCCGCTGAAGCCGAGGCCCGTCAGCATGACGAGGAACAGCCAGCCCTTCGCATCCTTGATGTGATGCCACATGAAGGGCCAGACACCGCGAGGCGGTGTCTCGCGTTCGTCGAAGGGGGCGAAGACGTCGATCCGGCTCTCGAGCCAGCGGAACAGCGGGGTGAACATGTCCGCCCTCCTCTGGACCGGCATGGCGACAAAATCGGGGCGGGATCAGCGGCGCGGCCGGCCCGGGCAGGCAGCCGATATGGCGTGCGCCTCAGCGAATTGCCAGCCTCGCTCGCGCATGCTTGCCGCCTGCGCCGTCCTTGACGCATCCCGTGCCGTCACCCCATGACAGCAGCAGGATGACGGCGACCGAAGAAACAGCTTCTGCGACGGGTCGGGCGCCGCTGCGCCTCGCCCTCTACCACCCCGACATTCCCCAGAACACCGGCACGATAATCCGCATGGCCGCCTGTCTCGGCGTCGCCGTCGACATCGTCGAGCCTGCGGCTTTCGACGTCTCCGACCGGCATTTCCGCCGCTCGGGGATGGATTATCTTGAGCGCGCCACCGTGACCCGCCACGCCTCCTTCGCTGCCTTCGAGCGCTGGCGCCGCGGCTCTGGACACCGCTTGATCCTGGCGGAGACCGACGGGCAAACCCGCCATCTCGACTTCGCCTTCGCCCCCGGCGACATCGTCATGCTCGGCCGGGAATCGGCCGGCGTGGCGCCGGAAGTCTATGCCGCCGCCGATGCGGTGGTGCATGTGCCCATGCTGGCGGGGCTGCGCTCGCTCAACGTCGCGATTGCAGGCGCGCTGGTTCTGGGCGAAGCCTTGCGGCAGATCGGCGGCTTCCCGGCACCGCTCCGGGCCGACGACCACGAACGACAAGACCAGACAGGGTGAGGAGACGGGGATGACCGACCACAAGGCCGCCACCGCGGCGCCGAGCGACCCCGCCGCGCTGGAGAAGGCCGAGGCGATGAAGCCGCGCGCCAAGGCCTGGTTCGAAACGCTGCGGGACCGCATCTGCGCCGCCTTCGAGGCGATCGAGGCCGAGGCGACCGGCCCCTTCCCACCCGAGGCGAACGCGCCCGGCCGCTTCGTTCGCACGCCCTGGCAGCGCAACAACCATGACGGCGCGCCGGGAGGCGGCGGCGTCATGTCGATGATGAGCGGACGCGTCTTCGAGAAGGTCGGCGTCCATGTCTCGACCGTCTACGGCACCTTCCAGCCCGAATTCGCCGGGCAGATCCCGGGGGCGGCGGAGGACCCGCGCTTCCATGCCACCGGCATCTCGCTGATCGCCCATCCCTGGAACCCGCACGCGCCGACCGTGCACATGAACACGCGTTTCGTCGTCACCACCAAGCCCTGGTTCGGCGGCGGCGCAGACCTCACCCCGGTGCTGAATGCGCGTCGCAACCAGGACGATCCCGACGCCATCGCCTTCCATGCCGCGATGCGCGGGCCCTGCGAGCGCCATGCGCCGATCGCCGACTACCCGCGCTTCAAGGCCTGGTGCGACGAGTACTTCCACCTGAAGCATCGTAACGAGCCGCGCGGCATCGGCGGCATCTTCTACGATTATCTCTGGTCGGGCGATCCCGACGGCGACCTCTCCTTCACGCAGGCCGTGGGCGAGGCTTTCCTCGCCGCCTATCCGCCGATCCTGCGCGCCAACATCGGCAAGTCCTGGAGCGCGGCCGAGCGCGAGGAGCAGCAGATCCGCCGCGGCCGCTATGTCGAGTTCAACCTGCTCTACGACCGCGGCACGATCTTCGGCCTGCGCACCGGAGGCAATGTCGACTCGATCCTGTCCTCGATGCCGCCGACGGTGCGCTGGCCCTGAGCGAGGGCTGCTTCAATCCGCCCCTCGTCCGGAGGCTGAGGATCGGAGGGCCTCTTCCAGAAACCGCGATTGCGCGGCTTCGTCGGACGGGGCCCCGCCATCGATCCAGGTGGATCGCGCCGCCGCCAGCACCTGCCCGATCCGAGGCCCGGCCGGGACGCCGAGCGCGATCACGTCCCGCCCCGTCGGCAGAAAGGGTGGCGTGCGGGCCAGGTCGGCGATCATCGCTTGAGCCCGCCCGGCAGCCTCCGCGCCCCGCCCCGCCAGCAGCACGAGCCCGGCAGCAACCGCGTCCTGGCCGATCCGGTGGGCGAGATGGCGCAGCTGCGCCAGTGTCCCGGCCGTAGCCCGGCCCGACAGCCCCTCCAGCGCCAGCGCGATCCGCTCGATCCGGTCGAACTCCTCGTTCGACAGACGCAACGCCTCGCGCAGATGCAGCGCATCCTCCCGCACGCCGACGGCGAGCGCCGCCAGCCGGAAGGCGGCGAAAACGCCTTCGCCCCCGCCCTCGGCCACGGCCTCGAACCGCGTCAGATGCGGCACGCGGCCGATCATCGGCATCAGGAGCCCGGCCTCGGCCATGGCCCGCAGGGCTGGAGCCGCGCCCGGCGCCACCAGAAGCTTCATCAGCTCGGCGCGCACACGCTCGCGCGACAGCCCCGCCAGCCCATCCCGCCCCGCGATGCAGGCCCGGACGCCTTCGGCATCGGGCGCACCCCTCCCGTAGCGGGCGTGAAAGCGAAAGAACCGCAGGATACGAAGATAGTCCTCGCGAATGCGCGTCGCCGCGTCTCCGATGAAGCGGATGCGCCGCGCGGCGAGATCGGCGAGCCCACCGCAGGGATCGTGGACGACCCCGGCCCGGTCGAGCGAGAGCGCATTGACCGTGAAGTCGCGCCGCCGCGCATCCGCCTCGAAATCGCGCCCGAAGCGGACCGTCGCGTGCCGGCCGTCGGTCTCGACATCCTCGCGCAGCGTCGTGACCTCGAAGGGTGCCCCTTCGACGATCAGCGTGATCGTGCCGTGCTCGAGCCCCGTCGGCACGACCTTGAAGCCGGCCTCGCGGCCGCGCCGCATCGTCTCCTCCGGCAGGGCCGTCGTGGCCAGATCGACATCGCCGACGGCCTCGCCCAGCAGCAGGTCACGCACGGCGCCGCCGATGATGCGCGCCTCTTCCCCATTCCGGTCGAGAACGGCCAACAGCCGGGAGAGCGCGGGCCGTGCCAGGAAAGCGGCGATCCGCGCCTCCGGCAGGGTCATTTGAAGCGGCCCGGCACCAATTGCCCGTTCTCCATATGCGGCGGCTCATAAGCGCCGGTCGCGCGCGGCGCCGTCCAGCCGCCATAGGCGACGAGCGCGATCGCCAGCGCGAGCCCGACGATCGACAGCCAGAAGAGATGTCGGCTCCAATGCTCGACATCGAACGGGTTTCGCCGCTTGACGATGAGGTAGCCGGCGAAGACGCAGAAGGGCAGGACGAAGAGAAGCACCTCTTCGATGATCGAGCGCAGCATGGCCTTGATCGTCCAGTCCTGTTCAGCCCGAAAGCCGCTCGTAGAGATTGCGGATCATTCCGGCGGTGGCGCCCCAGATATAGCGATCCCCGAACGGCATCGCATAGTAGGTGCGGTAGAGCCCCTGCCACTCGCGGCCCTCGCGCCGGTGATTGGCCGGGTCGAGCAGGAAGGACAAGGGCGTCTCGAAGGCCTCGTCCACCTCATGGGCGTTCAGCGTGAGCGAGAAGGGCGGCTCGACCAGCGCGACCACCGGCACGATCCGGTAGCCGGTCCCGGTCAGATAGGCATCGAGGAAGCCCAGCGTCCGCACCCGCTCGCGCGGCAGGCCGATCTCCTCCTCCGCCTCGCGCAGCGCCGTCACCACCGGCGAACCGTCCACGGCATCCACCCGCCCACCTGGAAAGGCGACCTGCGCCGAATGGCTGCGCAGGGTCGCCGCGCGCTGCGTCAAAAGCACGGTCGGCCCCTCCGGCCGGGGCACGACGCCGATCAGCACGGCGGCCGGAATGGCGACCTTTTCATCCGGCGGCCGGATCGGGTGCGGCTGGTCGTCGTGATCGCCGCGCGGCCGCGCGATCAGATCGCCCAGTTGCGGCGGCTCGGGCCGCAGCCGGCGCTGCGCCAGCTCGGCGAACTGATCGGCCGTCAGATCCAGAGCCTGCATCACAAACCGTCGATCTCGCTCGCCGGACAAGCCGGATGGAACAGCCCGCCCGCTGCCACGCCGAACTGGGCCAGGCCGTCGATCTCGTGCACTTCGCCCAGCGCCAGCAGATCATAGGTCAGCGCCCGCGTCAGCCGCGCCCAGAGCCCGCGCCGGACATGGACATAGGGTTTGAGCCCGTCGCCCTTCGCCTCGCGCTCGAAGCGAATCGGATGCTCCGGCCCGACCTGCACGAGATCGTCGACCTGGGTGCGGAAACCGATGCTGCGACTGTCTCCCTCCCCCTCGACCGCCATCTCGACCGCCTGGAAGGGCGCATCCTCGACCGTGATCCCGAGCTTTTCGACCGGAGTCACGAGAACGTAATCGTCGCCGTCCTTCCGCAGAACCGAGGAAAACAGCTTGACGAGCGCCGGCCGGCCGATCGGCGTGCCGCGATAGAACCAGGTCCCGTCCGCAGCGATCTTCATGTCGATATGGCCGCAGAAATCGGGATTCCACCGCTCCACGGGCGGAATTCCGCGCGTGTTTCCGGCCTGGAGCGCGGCCATCAACCGCTCCATCGCGCCGCCCGTGTCGCTCATCGGGCGCTCTTGCCGTGCCGCCTGCGGCATAGTGGTTGCATCGTCATCCCTGCCTTGAACTCCACATAATCGTGAAGCCGAGTTCTGTGCACCGCGTCATTCCGCCCTTGAGCCGGCATGACGCCCCGTCCACACTCAACGGCTCCGGCCGTTGCAAGGTTGCGGGACAGCGGATGGTGCGGAGCCGAGGGTGAAGGAGATCGACATGGTGGCGCAAGCCCAGGCCCTGGAAGCCAATCCCCCCATCAGCCTGGATACCGGCATTGTCGAGGCGGCGGAAGCCGCGCTGGGCGCCATCGGGGCCGCCCGCACCGAGATCGGCCGGGTCATCTTCGGCCAGCAGAAGGTCGTCGATCTTTCGCTGATCACGCTTCTGGCCGGTGGCCACGGCCTGCTGGTCGGCGTGCCTGGCCTCGCCAAGACCAAGCTCGTCGAGGCGATGGGCAACGTGCTCGGCATGAGCGCACGCCGCGTCCAGTTCACGCCCGACCTGATGCCATCCGACATCCTCGGCTCCGAGGTTCTCGACGAGAGCGCCGACGGCAAGCGCCACTTCCGCTTCATCAAGGGCCCGGTCTTCGCCCAGCTCCTGATGGCCGACGAGATCAACCGCGCCTCGCCCCGCACCCAGTCGGCGCTGCTGCAGGCGATGCAGGAGCATCACGTCACCGTCGGCGGCGAGCGCTACGATCTCCCCGCCCCCTTCCATGTGCTGGCGACGCAGAACCCGATCGAGCAGGAGGGCACCTATCCCCTGCCCGAGGCGCAGCTCGACCGTTTCCTGCTCGAGATCGACGTCGCCTATCCCGATCGCGAGGCCGAGCGCCGCATCCTGCTCGAGACCACCGGCGCCTCCGAGCATAAGCCGGCGCAGGCGATGACGGCGGAGACGCTGATGTCGACGCAGCGGCTGGTGCGCCGGCTGCCCGTCGGCGACGCGGTCGTCGATGCGATTCTCGATCTCGTCCGCTCCGCCCGCCCCGGTGAGGGCAGCGACAATGCGATCACCGAGAAGCTCGCCTGGGGTCCCGGGCCCCGCGCCAGCCAATCGCTGACGCTGGCCTGCCGTGCCCGCGCGCTCGTCGAAGGCCGGCTCGCGCCCTCCGTCGACGACGTCGCCGCCCTGGCCATCCCCGTGCTCAAGCACCGCGTCGCGCTGACCTTCGCCGCCCGCGCCGATGGCGAGACGGTCGAGGGCATCATCGGCAAGCTCGTCGAGCGATTGGGATAAGGGCGGAGAGGGATGCTGCGCACGCGCGTTCTCGGATCGGCCGAACGACAGCCTGCGAGGCCGGTCGTCACCGCCTCGCTCGATCTGGCGGCGCGCCTGCCCCGGCTGATCCTCGAGGCGCGGCGCGTCTCCGCCAGCCTGCACGGCATCCATGGACGCCGCCGGGCGGGTCCAGGCGAGACCTTCTGGCAGTACCGCCCGCTCGTCACCGGCGAATCCTCCTCGCGCATCGACTGGCGCCGCTCGGCCCGTGATGGCCACCTCTTCGTCCGCGAACGCGAATGGGAGGCTTCGCACGCGATCTGGCTCTGGATCGATCGTTCCGCCTCGATGGGTTTCGCCTCCTCTCTGGCGCTGGCTTCGAAGGTCGATCGCGCGCTGATCGCGGGATTTGCGCTGGCCGAGACGCTGGTCGATGGCGGCGAGCGCGTCGGCCATCTCGGGCTAACCCGGGCGCTGGCCTCGCGCCGCATCGTCGAGACGCTGGCCCAAGCAATCCTGGCCGACGCGAAGGGCGCCGATCTCGATCTGCCCCCGGACGCGCCGCTGCCGCGTCTGGCCGATGCGATCATCATCACGGACGGGCTCTCGCCCGCCGATTCGCTCGCCCGCCGCATCGCCACCCTCGCCTCTTCCGGCGCCCGCGGCCATGTCCTGCTGATCGCCGACCCGATCGAGGAAACCTTCCCCTTCACCGGGCAGGCCGAACTCTTCGATCTCGAGGACGGGCTCTCGCTGCGCGTCGGCGATGCCGGCTCCTGGGGCGCCGAGTACCGCCAGCGGCTGGAGGCCCATCGCGATGCGATCCGCGAGGCCTGCCGCAAGGCGGGCTGGACGCTGACGCTCCACCGCACCGACCGGCCGGCGAGCGAGGGCGTGCTGCGGGTCGCGAGCCTCGTCGCGGCCTCACGCGGAAGCGGGAGATAGCCGGTGCTGAGCTCGCTCCCCCTCGCCTTCTCCGCCCCGCTCGCGCTGGCCGCGCTCGCGCTGCTGCCCGCGCTCTGGCTGATCCTGCGGGTCACGCCGCCGCGGCCGCGCCGGATCGACTTTCCGCCGCTCAAGATCATGGCCGACCTGGTCGCCAAGCGCGAAATGCCGGCACATACGCCATGGTGGCTGCTCGCTTTGCGCATGCTGGTCGCGGCACTCGCGATCCTCGCCGTGGCCGGCCCCGTCTGGAACCCGCCGCGCGATTCGGCCCCCCTGCGCGGCCCGATGCTGCTCATGATCGACAACGGCTTCGGTGCCGCCGTCGACTGGCCTGAACGCCTGCTCGTGGCGGAGTCCCGCGTCGCTGCCGCAGCCCGCGAGGGCCGACCGGTCGCCCTGCTCGGCCTCGCCGAAAACCCCGCCGAGATCACGCTGTCCGAGCCGCGCGCGGCGCTGGACCGGCTGCGCGCCTTTGCTTTGCAGCCGCATGCTCCGGACCGTGGCGCGCATCTGCCACGGATCGAGGCCTTCCTGCGCACCGCCCCGGAGGCCGAGATCGTCTGGGTGGCGGATGGCCTCTCCATCACCGATGACGGCGCCTTCCTGGCCCGGCTGAGGCAGGAGGCCGGCAATGGCCGGCTCTCGATCCATGCCGGACCCATCGACCAGCTCGCCCTGACTGCGCCCGAGAATCTCGCCGGGGCGCTGGCCGTGAAGGTGCTGCGGCCGACCACCGGCGCCGCCGCCAGCGGCCTCGTCCGTGCGCTCGATCTCAAGGGCCTGCCGCTCGGCGATGCGCCTTTCGTCTTCGAGGGGTCCGCACTGCAGACCACGGCCCGCCTGACCTTGCCGATCGAGGTCCGCAACGCGGTCTCCCGGCTCGAGATCGTCGGCGAGCGCAGCGCCGGCGCGGTCGCGCTGCTCGACGACCGCTCCAAGCGCCGCCGCGTCGGCATCGTCTCGGGCGCGACCACCGATACGGCGCAGCCGCTGCTCTCGCCGACCTACTATGTCTCGCGTGCGCTCCAGCCCTTCGCCGAGATCCGCGAGCCGCGGCCGGGCTCGACCGACCCCGTCGGCGAATTGCTGGCGCAGAACCTCTCGGTGCTGGTGCTGGCCGATATCGGCGCGCTCGATCCCGATACGGCCGGCAAGATCAACGCCTTCATCCAGCGCGGCGGCGTGCTGCTGCGCTTCGCCGGCGCGCGCCTCGCCGCGGCCTCGGACGAGCTGACGCCCGTGCGCCTGCGGCGGGGCGGCCGCACGCTCGGCGGCGGCCTCTCCTGGGAAACGCCGCGCAAGCTCGCCGCCTTCACCCGCGAGAGCCCCTTCTTCGGCGTGCCGATCAGCGACGATGTCCGGGTCACCCGCCAGATCCTGGCCGAGCCCGAGGCCGATCTCTCGCGCAAGACCTGGGCGGCGCTGGAGGACGGTACGCCCGTCGTCACCGGCGAGCGCCGCGGCGACGGCATGATCGCGATGATGCACGTCACGGCGGACACGACCTGGTCGAACCTGCCGCTGTCGGGGCTCTTCGTCGAGATGCTCCGGAAGATCGTCGGCCTGTCTGGCACCGGCCCGGCTGAGCCCCAGGGAGAGGATGCCCGCGTGGAGACGCTGTCACCGACCCGCGTGCTCGACGGCACCGGCGGCTTCCGCAGCCCGCCCGCCACGGCGCAGCCGGTGGCGCGCAGCTTCACCGGCCGCGCCACCCTCGCCCATCCGCCCGGCATCTACGGCCCCGCCGACGGCTCGCTCGCAGTCAACACGCTGAACCCGACGGATACGCTGCGCGCGATCGACCTCGCCGCGCTCGGTGCGCCGATCCTGCCGGTCGACAAGCCGGTCGCGCTCGACATCCGCCCGCAGCTGCTCGTGCTGGCACTGCTGCTGCTGATCGCCGACACGCTGGCGACGCTCTGGCTCGGCGGCCGCCTGAACTTCGCCCGCAAGGCCCGCCGCGCCGCCCCCGCCGCCATCCTCCTGGCCCTGGCGCTGAGCGCCGGCATGCTCCTCCCGGGAGTGGCGCAGGCCCAGGCGCCTGCGGCGACGCCTGCGCCGGACCAGCGCCCGCCGATCCCGCGCGAGCTCTTCGCGGCCGGGGCGGTGACCCGCCTGGCCTATGTCGTCACCGGCGACCGCGCGGTCGACGAGATGTCGAAAGCCGGGCTCGCCGGACTCAATGTCGTGCTGGGTGCGCGGACCGCGCTCGAGCCGGGCGAGGCCGTCGGCGTCAATGCCGACCGCGACGAACTCGCCTTCTTCCCCGTCCTGTACTGGCCGATCGTCGCTGGGCGGCCGATCCCGTCCTCGGAGACGCTGCGCAAGCTCGAAGCCTACATGAAGGGCGGCGGTCTGGTGATCTTCGACACCCGCGACGCCATGAGCGCGCGGCCGGGCGGCGGCACGACGCCCGAGGGCGACCAGCTCCGGCGCATGCTGCAGACGCTCGACATTCCCGAGCTCGAGCCGATCCCGCGTGACCACGTCCTGACCAAGACCTTCTACATCCTCGACGGCTTTGTCGGGCGCTATGACAGCGGCACGACCTGGGTCGAGATCCTGCCGCCCGCTGGCGCGGACGGCCGCCGCCCGGCGCGGGCCGGCGACAACGTCTCGCCCATCGTCATCACCTCCAACGACCTCGCCTCGGCCTGGGCCGTTAACCGCCGCGGCGAACCGCTGGTGCCGCTCTCGGGCTCGGATCCGCGCCAGCGCGAAATGGCGCTGCGGGCCGGCGTCAACCTCGTGATGTACGCCCTCACCGGCAACTACAAGGCCGACCAGGTCCATGTCCCGGCCCTGCTCGAAAGGTTGGGCCAGTGAGGGGTGCGCCAACCGTTCAACAGCTGCGGGGGCGTAGCGACAGGACCTTGATCTGATGTGGAGCCTCTCCTTCGCGCCGCTCATCCCGCTGCCGCTGCTGATCGGCCTCAGCATGCTGGCCGCGCTGGCGGCGGGCGCGGCGATCGTGCTCGCCGGCAGAAGCGCGATCCTGCGCGCGCTCGCGCTCGTCGTGCTGACGGTGACACTGGCCGACCCGTCGCTCGTCTTCGAGGACCGCGAGCCGGTGAAGGACGTCGTCTCCGTCGTCGTGGACCGCTCCGCCTCGAATCGCCTGAGCGACCGCTCGGCCCAGTCCCAGGCCGCCCAGGCCGAGATCGAGCGCCAGTTGCGCGGCATCGGCAATGTCGAGTCCCGCATCGTCGAGGTCCGCGACGCCCAGGGCTCGGGCGACGGCACGCGGCTGTTCGAGGCGCTGGCGGCGAGCCTCGCCGACGTGCCCTCCGAGCGTGTGGCCGGCGCCATCGTCGTCACCGACGGCCTCGCCCATGACACGCCGCCGACGGCGGAAGCGCTGGGCCTGCGCGCGCCGCTCCATGTCCTGACCACGGGCCGCGAGCGCGAGATCGATCGCCGCATCGTGCTGGTGGATTCGCCGCGCTTCGGCATCGTCGGCAAGGATCAGACGGTAAGGCTGCGCGTGCTCGAGAAGGGGGGGCCCGGCCGCGCCGCCCTCACCGTTCGGCGCGACGGCGAGATCATCGCCCGCCGTGAGGTCTCGGTCGGCCAGACGGTCTCGCTGCCGGTCCGCATCGACCGCGGCGGCCCCAATGTCATCGAAATCGAGGCGGCCCCGCTCGACAACGAGCTGACGCTCGCCAACAACCGCGCCGTCATCACCATCGAGGGCGTGCGCGACAAGCTGCGCGTGCTGCTGGTCTCGGGCGAGCCGCATCCGGGCGAGCGCACCTGGCGCAACCTGCTCAAGGCCGACGCCAATATCGACCTCGTCCATTTCACCATCCTGCGCCCGCCGGAGAAGCAGGACGGCACACCGATCAACGAGCTGTCGCTGATCGCCTTCCCGACGCGCGAGCTGTTTCAGGTCAAGATCAAGGAATTCGACCTGATCATTTTCGACCGCTACGCCAACCAGTCCATCCTGCCGCTGGTCTATTTCGACAACATCGTCCGCTATGTCCGCGAGGGCGGCGCGCTGCTGATCGCGGCCGGTCCGGAATATGCCGGCGCCCAGTCGCTGGCGCGCACGCCACTCGGCCAGATCCTGCCCGCGATCCCGGACGGCTCGGTGATCGACGAGGCCTATCGGGCCCGCGTCAGCGAGCCCGGCAAGCGCCATCCCGTGACGCGCGACCTTCCGGGCTCGGAGGTCGAGCCGCCGCAATGGGGCGAGTGGCTGCGCATGGTCGGCGCCCGGGCCCGCACCGGCTCTCCGGTGATGACCGGCCCTGGCGAACGCCCGCTGCTGATGCTGGCGCGCGAGCAGAAGGGCCGCGTCGCGCTCTTCCTGTCGGATCATGCCTGGCTCTGGGCCCGCGGCTTCCGCGATGGCGGCCCGCATCTCGACCTGCTGCGCCGGCTCGGCCATTGGCTGATGAAGGAACCCGATCTCGAGGAGGAGGCGCTGCGCGCCGTCTCGCGCAACGGCTATATCGAGGTCGAGCGTCAGACGCTGGGCGACAACCCGGCCCCCGTCGTCGTTACCGGCCCGGATGGACAGTCCCGCTCCGTCCCGCTCGAACCGGGCCGCCCCGGCCTGTTCACGGCCCGGATCCCGACCGGCGAGTTCGGCCTTCACAGGATCGCCGGCGACAACCTCACCGCCTTCGCCAGCGTCGGCCCCGAGAATCCGCGCGAGCTGATGGAGGTCGTCAGCGACCCGGGCCAGCTGCGCCCCCTCGCCGAAGCGACCGGCGGCTCGTCGCGCCGGATCGGCCAGGAGACCAGTTCGGACGTCACGGTGCCGCGCATCGTGCCCGTGCGCTCGGGCAGCCAGTTCGCGGGATCGGACTGGATCGGCCTGCGCATCAGCGATTCCGGCATCGTGCGCGGCGTGCAGATCTCGCCGCTGTTCGTCGGTCTGATCGGGCTGGCGCTTCTGTTCGGGGCCCTCGTCGCGGGCTGGCTCGGCGAGAGCGGCCGGCGCTTCAATCGCAAGCCCGACGCGGCGGCCTGAAAATCTGGCGCGTCATGGTCGGGCTTGACCCGACCATCTCGGAAACCTGAGTTTCCGTGTCGTGAGATTCTCGGGTCAAGCCCGAGAATGACGATGTGGCAAGCCTCAAGCGCCTGACTTGATCGCCGTCACCGCGCCGCGCCGCTGCGCCAGCACGCCCTCGACCAGTTCGAGTGCCAGGAACCGCGCCGGATCGGCCGGGCCGGGCAGCACGAGCTGGCCCGGCGGAATGACCCTGAAGCCGAAGCGGGCGTAATAGGGCGCGTCTCCCACCAGCAGGATCAGGTCGTGCCCCTCGGTGCGCGCGGCCTCGATCGAGCGGTTCATCAGCGCCGCCCCGATGCCTCGCCCCTCGAAGGCCGGATCGACGGTGAGAGGCCCCAGCATCAGCGCGCCATGGCCGCCGGCCATCACCGGCGTCACACGGATGGAGCCGACCAGGAAGGTGCCGACATGGGCGGCGAAGGTCAGCGCCGGATCGGGCGGCACGCCCTCGCGCAGGCGGAAGGCGGTGCGGGCGAAACGGCCCGGCCCGAAGGCGCGTTCATGCAGCCGCTCGATCGCGGCGGCATCGACGGGCAGTTCATGGCGGAGGGTCAGCGGAAGCGAAGTCATGACGGCGGCGAACCTGCGGACGGCAGAGGCTGAGCTGGTGAGGGCGGGGTCCGCGCATGGCACGGCCCTGCCGGAAGCGCGTTCAGCGCGCCGGTCGTCGCAGGAGGGAGGTCGCAAGCCCGATCGTCATGGTGCGGCGCTGTAGCAGAGCGGAGGGTGGGCGTCTATCGGCACCTCTGTTCTTCCGGGCGGCGCCCGTGACGTTGCGACCGGGTCTAACCGCCCAGCCCGATCAGAAGCCGCCCCAGAAGCCAGCCGGCCAGCCCAGGCAAGCAGTAGAACGATAGGCCCATGACGAGCCAGGCGGGCTCAGACGCGCGTGAATGGAGCGTTTGGTCGAAACTCCCCACGAGGATCGCCAAACCGACTGCAAGGCCGACCGACCACCAAGGCTTGTTGAATAGCCCCAGGAGCAAGCCCAACCCGAGAATGACGAGAAAAATCCCTTCTCCCATCGGTATGCTCTTACCACTCTGCTGTGGGAGCGATGCCGCCCGCGATCTCCGCCAGCCTCCGCCGCGTCGCGGGGGTCACCCCCTGCGGCAGCCCATCGAGCGGAAACCAGCCGGCCTCTGCAATCTCCATGTCCGGCAGCTTCATGCCGTCGACGGCGAACTCCCGTACGACATAGAGCGCGACATGATCCCGAGGCGACGTCTTGCGATTGAGATAGACTCCAAACAGCGGCGCCGGCCCGGTCAGGCTGATGCAGGCCTCCTCGCGCAGTTCCTTCACCAGCGCGTCCACCATCGTCTCGCCGACCTCGACGCCACCGCCGGGCAGGTGCCAGCCGGGCGTATAGGTGTGCCGGATCAGGAACACCTCGCCCCGGTCGTTCAGCACCGCCGCCCTGACGCCGAGCGTCATGCCGCGTTTGAGGCGGAAGTAGAGATGCAGCAGGCGGATCCGCAGGCGCTGCAGCCGCGTCAGGCGACCATCGCCGGGCCGCTCGTCACGCTCCTGCGATGCTCCGCTCACGCATGGCCTCCAATCGTTACCGAATTGTATATGCAAATGTCGCATGGCGGACCCCCGCCCTTCGTTCCCCAACGTCACAAACGCGCCGCAAACCGGGCCGATATCGCAGCCTCATGGCTGGGGAATACCGACATGCTGCTCTCATTCATCATCGCCCGCTTCCGCGCCAAGCCCGCCTTCGTCTGGCAGCCCGCCCTGACGCTGACCGATTCGCGCATCGTCTCCGAACTGACCGGCGCCGCCAACTGATTCATCCGCGCCACTCCCGCACGCGAAAGCGTGCGGCACGGGTGGCTTGACGATGGCTCGACCGCAAGGCTAGCGCAGAGCGTGTTCAAGCTCGCGCACCTGTCCGATCCGCATCTCGGCCCGCTCGCGGGCTTTTCGCTGCATCAGCTCTTCGGCAAGCGCGCGACCGGTTACGTCAACTGGCGCCGCAAGCGCCGGCACGCCCATGACATGGACATCCTGGCGCTGATCGTTGCGGACATCCGCGCGCAGCAGCCGGACCATGTCGCCTGCACCGGCGACGTCTCCCATATCGGCCTGCCCAACGAGTTCAAGACGGCCGTCGCCTTCCTCGATGAACTCGGGCCGCGCGACACCGTCAGCTTCGTGCCCGGCAACCACGATGCCTATGCCCGCTCCTCGCTCAAGGCCCTGGCCTACCATCTCGGCGAGTGGGTCACGGGCGACGACGGCCACACCGGCTATCCCTGGTATCGCCGCCGCGGCCCCGTCGCGCTGATCGGGCTCAACACCGGCGTGCCCACCCTGCCCCTGATGGCGACCGGCAAGGTCGGCCGCGACCAGATCGCGAAGACCGAGGCCCTGCTCGATCGCGCCCGCGACGAGGGCGCGATCCGCGTCGTGCTGATTCACCACCCGCCCTATGTCGGCGGGGCGCGGCGCTCCCGCGAACTGGTCGATGCCGCAGCGGTCGAGGCGATGCTGGCGCGCAAGGGCGCCGACCTCGTCATCCACGGTCACAACCATCGCTTCTCGCTGGCCTGGCGCCCGGGCGTGGGCCGCGACGTGCCGATCGTCGGCGTGCCTTCCGCCTCGATCGGCCCGCGCGGCCATGGCGAGATGGCGAGCTGGCATCTGTTCCGCATCGAAGGCGATGGCCGCGCCCCGCACATCGCCTTCGAGCAGCGCGGCTTCGAGCTCGACGGCACGGTCATGCGCCGCCAGGAGATCGCGCTTCACACCAAGCCGGTTTAGGCGCCGTCATGCTCGGCCTCGTGCCGAGCATCCACGTCTTGAACACAGGTCCCGACAACCAGAGACGTGGATGGTCGGGACAGGCCCGACCATGACGGGAATGCGCGAACACCACGCCAGACGGCCGCGATGGCGGATGGGCAGCGCTCTCAGATGCAGCGCCCGCCGTCGACGGCGAGCACGGTCCCCGTCACCATCTCGGCATCGTCCGAGCAGAGATAGAGCGCGGCATTGGCCATGTCCTGCGGTGTCGAGAGCCGGCCCCAAGGGATCGAGGCGCGGAACTGCGCGCGCTTCTCCGGCGTATCCTCGCCCATGAAGGTCGCCAGCAGCGGCGTCTCGCCCGCGACGGGCGCGATCGCGTTGACGCGGATCCGGTCCGGCGCCAGTTCCACCGCCATCGACTTGGACAGAAGGTTCACCGCGCCCTTGGAGCCATTGTACCAGGTCAGGCCGGGCCGCGGCCGGACGCCGGCGGTCGAGCCGATGTTGAGGATCACGCCGCCGCCATGCTCGCGGAAATGCGGCACGGTCGCCTTCGCCATCAGGTAGATCGACTTCACATTGACCGCGAAGACCCGGTCGAAGACGTCTTCGGGAACCTCCGTCATCGGCATGTTGAGATGGGTCGTGCCGGCATTGTTGACGACGATGTCGAGCCGGCCGACCTTGGCGATGACGCGCGCGACCGCCTTCTCGACGCTCTTGCCCTTGGCGACGTCGCAGGTCACGGCGAAGGCCCGCCGGCCGATCGCCTGGGCGGCCTCCTTCGCCTTGTCGCCGTTGAGGTCGAGCACCGCAACCCGCGCGCCCTCGCGCACGAAGGTCTCGGCGATGCCGAACCCGAACCCCTGCGCCGCGCCGGTGATCAGCGCCGTCTTGCCCTTCAGTCTCATCGTCGTTTTCCTGTCAGCCGGCCGCCTGTAGCGGCCCTTACGCCCCGATTTCTTCTCGGAGCATCTCCAGTTCCAGCCAGCGCTCCTCGAGCCCGGCGATCTCGCGGGTCACCTGGTCGAGCCGGGTCGTAGCCTTGGCGAAGAGCTTGGGATCGCGGGTGTAGAGATCGCCGGCGAGCGCCTGGTTGAGCTTGGCGGCCTCTGCCTGCAAGGCCGCGATCGTCTTGGGCAGCGTCTCCAGCGCATGCTTCTCATTGAAGGAGAGCTTGCGCTTTGAGGTCGGCGCGACGGGGGCGCTCGACGGGGCAGCAGCCGGCTCCGCCGCAGCGACACCGGCCTTCGACGCCACCCTGACCTTCGCGCCGACGCCGCGCCCGCGCTGTGCCAGCATATCGGTGTAGCCGCCGGCGAACTCGGTCCAGACGCCGTCGCCGTCGGAGATCAGGGTCGCGGAGACGACGCGGTCGATGAAGTCGCGGTCATGGCTGACCAGCAGCACCGTGCCCTTGTAGTCGGCCAGCAGCTCCTGCAGCAGGTCGAGCGTCTCGAGGTCGAGATCGTTGGTCGGCTCGTCCAGCACCAGCATGTTGGAGGGCTTCGCCAGCGCGCGCGCCAGCATCAGCCGGCCGCGCTCGCCGCCCGACAGCGCGCCGACCGGCGTGCGCCGCTGCAGCGGCTGGAACAGGAAGTCCTTCATATAGGCGATGACATGGCGCGGCGTGTCGCCGACCATGACCTGGTCCGAGCCACCGCCGGTCAACGCATCGCCCAGAGGCGTAGCCGGATCGAGGCTCTCGCGGCGCTGGTCGAGCGTCACCATCTCAAGCGAGACGCCGAGCTTCACCGTGCCGGAATCGGGCTCGAGCTGCCCGGTCAGGAGGTTGATCAGCGTCGTCTTGCCGGCGCCGTTGGGGCCGACGATGCCGATCCGGTCGCCCCGCGCGACGCGCAGCGACAGATCCTTGATCACCACATTCGAGCCATAAGCTTTGGAGACGTTGAGCGCCTCGATCACCAGCTTGCCCGAGGTCTGCGCTTCGCTGGCCTCCAGCTTGACGCTCCCGACGGCGAAACGTGCCGTGCGGCGCTGCTCGCGCAGACCGTGGAGCTCGCCCAGCCGGCGCTGGTTGCGGGTGCGCCGGGCGCTGACGCCATAGCGCAGCCAGTCCTCCTCGCGGGCGATCTTGCGATCGAGCTTGTGGCGTTCGAGTTCTTCCTGCGCCAGCACCTCGTCGCGCCAGGCCTCGAACTCGCCGAAGCCACGGTCCATGCGCCGGGTCAGGCCACGATCAAGCCAGATCGTCGCGCGCGACAGATTGGTCAGGAAGCGACGGTCATGGCTGATCAGCACCATCGCCGAGCGCAGCGATTTCAGCTCCTGCTCGAGCCATTCGATCACGGGCAGGTCGAGATGGTTGGTCGGCTCGTCGAGCAGCAGGATGTCGGGCTCGGGGGCGAGAACGCGCGCCAAGGCGGCGCGCCGCGCCTCGCCGCCCGACATGGTGGCGGAATCCTCTTCGCCGGTGAGGCCGAGTTCCTCGATCAGGTACTGCGCGCGATAGGCGTCGTCGCCCGGTCCCAGCCCCGCCTCGACATAGGCGAGCGAGGTTCGGTAGCCGCTGAAATCGGGCTCCTGCGGCAGATAGCGAACCGTCGCGCCCGGCTGCACGAAACGCTCCGCCGAATCGGGCTCGACGAGGCCGGCCGCGATCTTCAACAGGGTGGATTTGCCCGAGCCGTTGCGGCCGACCAGGCAGACGCGCTCTCCGGCCGACACCGCGATCTCGGCCGCCTCCAGCAGCGGCTGTCCGCCGAAGGTGAGCGCGACGTCGCGCAGATGCAGCAAGGGGGCCATGGCGTGTCCGTGTCGGAGATGGAAGGCGGGATAGACCGGCGGGCCGGCGATGTCACGCCCGCAGACCCTGGCACGGCGCTTGCGAAAACCGACCGGAACCGTAGCCTTGCGGGACCGCCGGGTCGGAGGAGAGCCCATGCCGCGTCAGCGCCCCATCGGAATCGGCCATAATGGCGGGCCGCCCCTGCAGCCGCGCAAGCGCCGGTCGGAGACGGGCACGGGGCGGATCGGCCGCTTCTTCGACTGGCGCTTCGCCCATCGCAAGGCCTGGAAGAAGCCGCGCGACATTGCCCTGCGCCGCGAGGACAACGCCGAAGCGCTCGGCCTGACCTATGAGGAATACTCGCTCGAGATCATGGAGCGCGGCTACCACCCCCAGCCCGAGCATGTCGCGGCGATCAAGGCGAAGCGGCCGGAGCGCCGCCGCAGCGGAGGCGTCGTCGGGCAATCGCTGAAGGGCCGCCGCCTCGATTGATGGCGAGATTCAGGCGCCCGTCCAGCGCCGCAACGCGCGCGTCACCGGAGCCTCGAACAGGCGATGCACCAGCAGCGCCGCGATCACCGCGCCGGCCAGGGCAGCCATGACGAAGAGCCAGGGCTCCAGCAGCCCGAGCCGCGCGAAGACCTCGCGCAACCCGCGGATCGCAAAGGGGTGGACGAGATAGAGCGCATAGGAGGCGTCGCCGACCCGCACCAGCGCCGAACCCAGCGCCGAGGGCGCGGCCGGCTCGCGCGACCCCGTCACCGCCGCCAGCACCAGCAGCGCGGCTGCCAAGCCATGCAGGGCGAGATCGCGCCACGGACCCGCCGGCAGCGGCGCATGCGGGCTCCAAAGCAAAAGACTGACGGCCATGGCCACCAGCGCGACGCGTGGGCCCGCCCCCAGCATCAAGCCACGCCGATGCAGCAGCGCGATCCCCATGCCGGCGGCGAATTCGAGCACGATCGGCTGGCCCCAGAAGCCGAAGGGCAGAGGCACCGGCCCCGCCATGGCGCTTGAACCCACGAGGATCGCCAGAGCGAGCGTCACCGCGGGCACAACGAGGACCCGCGGCAGGGCGAGGGCCGCTGCGAACAGCGCGTAGAACAGCATCTCGTAGTTCAGCGTCCAGCCGAGGGAATAGACCGGCTGGACCAACCCGCTGGACGAGACAGCAGGCCAGAACAGATAGGAGGCCGCGATCTGGCCGGGCGTCGGCGCGGCCGAGTTGAGGATCGCCGGGATCACCAGGCCGACCAGCAGGAAGAGCGTCGTCGCAGCCCAGTAGAGCGGCACGATCCGCACCAGCCGCCGCTTCAGGAACAGGGCCGGTGCGCCCGGCTGGTCGAAGAGCGAGGCCGAGGCATGGACCATGATGAAGCCGGACACGACGAAGAAAATGTCGACGCCCGCCATCCAGGGCAGCATTTCGCTCGGCGTGAAGGATCGGCCGCCGAGCCGGGCCAGCGCCGACGCATCCGGCTGGACATGATGCACCGCCACCATGAAGGCGGCGAGCGCGCGGAGCATCTGGATGGGGAGGATGGCGGACAAGACGGGCGCGGTCACAGAAGGAAAGGCCCGCCGGGCGGCATGCCGTCCTCAGCCAAACCACAAGCGCGCCGGATCGTCGAGGCCGAAGCGCTGGGGCGCGGCGGCGATGGCGGCCATGCCGCGCTCGGCGGCATCCGGAGCCGTCACCACATGCAGCGCGAAGCGTGCCGCCAGCTCCTCCATCGGCGGCTTGCCGGCGAAAACGCTCCCGAGCGCGCTCTTCGCCGCCAGCGGCAGAAGGCGCGGCACGATCCCGCCGGAGAGATAGACGCCGCCCGTCGCCTTGAAGACGAGCGCGAGGTCCCCCGCCACGCGGGCCAGCAGCCGCCAGAAGCAGATCACGGCCATCAGCGCGGCCGGGTCGCCGTCGAGCGCGAGCGTCGTCACATCGGCGGCGCTGACATCGGGCTCGCGCAGTCCGGAGCCGTCCGCGACGGCGCGGTGGAAGCGCACCAGCCCGTCGCCGCTGAGAAGGGATTCGACGGTGACGCGCGGCAGCCCGGCGGCCAGCGCCGGCCAGATCTTCTCCTCCGTCGGGTCTTCCGGGCCGACGCCGATATGCCCGGCCTCGGTCGGAACCAGCACGCTGCGCCCCGCCCGCGTCACCAGCGCCGCCGCGCCGAAGCCCGTGCCCGGGCCGAGCACGAGCCGGGTGCCTCCGGTTTCCGGCTCGCCGGCGACCAGAGTCGTCACGTCACCCTCGCCGATCACGGCGAGCGACGCCGCCTGCGCCTCGAAATCATTGACGAGCAGCCCCTGCTCCAGCCCGAGCGCCCGGCCGAGTGCGGGGCCGTCGAAGGTCCAGTTCGCATTTGTAAGCCGGGCGGCGCGCCCTTCGAGCGGCCCGGCGACGGCGAGAACCGCCGAGCGCGGCCGTTGCGCCAGCGTCGTCAGCACGGCCTCCAGCGCGGCCTCGGGTGTCGCCTGGCTGCCGGTCGGGATACGGGCGAGATGCACCGGCCGGGCGCCCGCGGTCTCGACCAGCGACAGGCGGCAATTCGTGCCCCCGATATCGGCGACCACCAGGGGCCAAGCGAAGGGCGGCATCACGCCATGTCCAGCGGGTCGGGGCGCGGGTCGTGCCGGCGATAGGGCGCAAACCAGCCGAGCCCTTCCAGCGTGCCCGCGCGCGGGCGGTATTCGCAGCCGACGAAGCCGTCATAGCCGAGCTCGTCGAGCAGGGCGAACAGCCGCGGATAGTCTGGCCCCTGGTCGTCCGGCTCGTGGCGGCCTTGCGCGCTGGCGATCTGGACATGGCCGACGAGCGGGAACAGCGCCTTCAGTCGTCCCGCCACGTCGCCATGGATCAGCTCGCAATGATACATGTCGAACTGCAGCCGAACATTCGGCCGCCCCGACTCGCGCACAAAGGCTGCAGCCCGGTCGAAATCGTTCAGGAAATAGCCCGGCATGTCCTTGCCGTTGATCGGCTCGAGCAGGAGCTCGATGCCGTGCGGCGCGAGCGCATCGGCGGCATGGGCGAGCGAGGCGCGATAGGTCGCCTGGGCGGTGGCATCGTCGGGATCGGCGAGGCCGGCCATCATGTGCAGGCGCTTCACTCCCGTCTCGTGCGCATAGGCGAGCGCGATCTCGACGCCGGCCCGGAATTCTTCTTCCCGCCCGGCGAGGGACGCAATGCCGCGCTCGCCCTTGGCAAAATCGCCGGGGGGCAGGTTGAACAGGGCCTGCTGGAGATGCCCTCCCGCTAACGCCAGCCCGACCTGTTCGGCCGGGTGATCGTAGGGAAACAGGAACTCCACCGCCGCGAAGCCGGCATCCGCGGCCGCCTTGAAGCGGTCGAGGAAGGCCCACTCGTTGAACATCATCGAGAGATTGGCGGCGAAGCGAGGCATGGCGGTCCCGGAGGCTGTTGGATTCAAGCAAGGCTAGCGTGCCGCGCCGCCCGCGTCATGCGGCAACGCGACATCGTCGCGATGCGTTCCGCCCGGCGCCCCCGCCCCGGCTACTTCTTCTCGGCGCGGACGCGCGGGTTCGGGTCTTTCGAGAAATTGCGGAACACCATGTCGGGCGAGGAGGTGTTGTGGCGCGAATGGGTGGTCCGGCCCATCCACACATCGGTCGCCTTGCCGCCGGCGAAGGGCATCAGCGGCTCCTCGCGCCAACCCTTGGCACCCGGCTCGCGAATGGCGATGCGGGCGACGTCATTGTTGAACTCCGTGACGTACATCGAGCGCAGCGCGACGAAGGCGTTGCCGCCGCCCACCGGCCGGTCGAGCACGACGTCGAGCACCATGCGATTCTCGTCGACGCTGTCGAGCTTCAGCGTGCCGCTCGAACCATCCTTGAAGCTCATCTTGAACGAAACCGTCTTCGGGTCGAACTCGATTTCGCGGATGTTGACGACCGGGCGTGCGCCATCCTGCACGATCGGCCCGACCAGGAAGGAGGAGCCATAGGCGGTGGCGGCGAGCGGCGCCGGCGGCATCGGCCGGGCGCGCCAGTAGCCGTCCTGCGGATAGACCACGAGCAATTCGTGCGAACGATCCTTGCCGAGCTTCCAGAGCTGGACGAGATGCAGGCCCTTCTCGACGCGGTCACCGACCTTGAAGGTTGTCTCGGATGGCCTCCAGAAGGTCGGGAAGGTGTACCCGACGAGCCAGTACTCGATGCTCTCGTAGAAGGTGACGCGCCGCGGCGGGGTCACGGCGGCGAAGACCGGGTCGCCCGTCATGTCGCAGGCGGTCCAGTCCGCATCCCAGTTGTCGCGCATCAGCCCGGCGATATAGGCCGGATGCGCCGCCTCGATCTGGAAGCGCCGCACTTCGGGCGAGATCGCCTTGATGGTGACGTTGTCCTTCTCGGCGCAGAGCACCGGCTCCGACTCGTTCTTGACCTCCACCGCCACGTCGCTGGCCGCGAAAGCGGGGGCTGCCGAGAGGGCCAGGGCGAACAGGGCGAGGCGAAGACGGTTGGCGCGCATCGGGGTCGGATCTCAGTTCTGCAGGAGGGCGTAGACATCGCCCGAATTGGCGGAATGCGGAAGGGCGCGCAGATAATCGAGCATGGCCTCTCCTGTGACCGGCTCCGAAAGATCAAGCTGTTGGCTTTCGCCCAGTGAGACCGTGAAGCGATACGGCCCCAGCGCCTCGAGGCGGGCGAGGCAAGCCTCCGCAACATCACGCTGGATGGTGGTGAACTCGAAGGAGATCACCGGCACGCGCCGGGAGAGACCCGCGAGCACATGCGCCTCAAACCCCTCGACGTCGATCTTCAGCAGCGCCGGCAGCCCATGGCGCGCGATCAGCGCGTCGAGCGTCGTGGAGGGCACCTCGATCTCGCGGTCCCAGACCTGCTCCTGCCAGCCTTCCGCCCCGCGCGCCGCGCCGACGAAGGCGTCGGAGGCCGTCGAAACGGTGGGGTTGGCGCTGTTGATCCGCAGCCGCACGACGCCTTCGGCATCGCCGCAGGCGGCCTCGACCAGCGTGACCTGCGGGTCGCGGCCATGGATCAGCCGCAGCGCACGCGCCGGCCCCGGCTGAGGTTCGAGCGCGACCACATGCGCACCAAGCCGACGGAAGCAGGAGATGCGGTCGCCGACATGCGCGCCGATGTCGAAGGCGAGGTCGCCCGGCTTCAGAAACCGGCCGTAGAGCGCGTCCATCGCCGGATGGCGGGACTTGTCGCCGTGATAGACCCGAAGCGACCGGCCGATGGCCTTCGCCGTGCCGGGTGCGTGGAGCATGGGATTCATGGACGAGCCTCGGCGCGGATCGCCTGCAGCACTGGCGGCGGGTCGAAATCCTCGGGGATGCCGCAGAGGCCCCGCCGCGCGAACCAAGCGCCGAGCGAGGGCAGCGCCGTCGCCATCGCAAAGGGGATCGCCAGCAGATAGCCAGCCGTCAGCGGCAGCGACCAGATCAGCAGCACCGGAGATATCACCGCCAACGTGCCGAACAGATAGAGCGCGAAAAGCAGATGCGGCCACAGCCCTGCAAACGCCGTTGCCAGCGAGAGCGCATGGGCGTCACGAGCCTGCCCGCCCCAGCCGATGCGCGAGCGGCCGAACAGCAGCCCGATCATGAAGAGCGTCGTGCGGAAGCTCGACACCGCGCCCTGCAGGAAGGCGAAGACCAGTTCGATCGCCGCCGAGGCGACGAAGCGCAGACGCCCGCCATAGGCGGCGGCACCGCCCCGCCTCAGCAGGATGTCCGCGAGGCCCGCGAGCTTGGGCGAGAGATACATCGCCAGAAAGAGCAAATAGAGCCCGGCTGCGACCCCAGTGGGATAGTCGGCGATGCCGCGATCCTCGATGGCCTTCAGCGGCAGCAGCGCGATCATCAGCGTCCAGGCCGGCAGGCCGAGGAACATCAGGATCGCCCAGAACAGCTGGAAGCGGCTCATCGGCAGCAGGCCGGGAATGTCCATCAGCTTCAGATACTGCAGATTGCCGAGGCACCAGCGCAGGTCGCGCTTGGCGAAGTCGAGCATGGTCGGTGGGTTTTCCTCCCAGCTGCCATCCTCGACCGGCAGCACGCGCACCTCGTAGCCGGCGCGGCGCATCAGCGTCGCCTCGACCTGATCGTGGCTCATCACGGCCCCGCCCAGCGGCGGGCGGCCCGGCAGCACGGGCAGATGGCAGCCATCGCGGAAAGGCGCGATGCGCACCAGCGCGTTATGACCCCAGAACGGGCCGCAATCGCCGATCCACCAGGCGGATCCCATGGTGTAGGGCCGCATGCCCTGGCGCATGCCGAACTGGAAGATGCGCGCGAACGCCGACTGGCTCGGCATGCCGACGACCAGGCTCTGCAGGATGCCGAGATTCGGATAGGCCTGCATCATCCGCGTCAGCTTGACGATCGCCTCGCCCGACATCACACTGTCGGCATCGAGCGGCAGCATGAGCTCGTAATCGGCGCCCCAGCGCTCGCAGAAGTCGCGGACATTGCCGGCCTTGAATCCCGCATTGTCGCTGCGGCGGCGATAGACGATGCGGCAATCCTCGCCCGCCTCCTGCTGCCAGGCGGCAGCCAGCCTTTCCTCGGCCGCGGCGACGTCGGGATCATTGGTGTCGGAGAGGACGAAATAGTCGTACCAGCCGCCCTCGCCCGTGGCATTGAGGCTCTTCTTGACCACATGGAGCCGCGCAAACGCCCGGGCCGGGTCCTCGTTGCGCAGCGTCATCAAAACGGCCGTCCGAACCTGGATCGGCGTTGGCAGATCGCCAGCGGCCGCGAAAGGCGCGACTCGCTCGAGCCCGTCCTTCACACCGTGCAGCAGCCAGAAGCCGAGCACGGCATTCCAGAAGCCCAGCACGGTCCAGGGCGCGCCGAACAGGAAGGCGACAAAGATCGCACCATCCGCGGCAGTCCAGCCGCCTGCCCCGAGCACCTGCGCCAGTCCAAAGAGCAGTCCCGCCAGCGTCGCCAGATTGAGCGCGAGCACCAGCCAGCGGCGGCGCGACAGCACTGCCTTCTCCTGCAGCCCGGCGGGGGTCATGCCCGTCGCGGAGAGCGGCAAGGCGTCGAGGGTCAGGCCTTGCGCCGCCGGCTGGAACGTGGTCGGAGCGGGGCGCTCGTTCATGGCTGTCTCTGTCATGCGATCGATCGAGGCGAGGCGGTGAGGGCAGAGGGGACGGGAAGCAGGACATGGCGCCGAACGACAAGGCCGGGGAGCTAAAGCCGGCATTTCCGTCCAGTGCAAGCATCCAGGCGACGGCGCTTTGGTATGTTGCGCCGCGTGAATGCGCCCTGAACGCTGAGGCCCTGCCGCCGCTCGGCGCGGATAACTGCCTCGTCCGCACGCTCTGGAGCGGCGTCAGCCGCGGAACCGAGCGACTCGTCTGCGAGGGCCGCGTGCCCGAGGGCGAATATGGCCGCATGCGCGCCCCCTTCCAGACCGGCGATTTCCCCTTCCCCGTGAAATACGGTTACTGCGCCGTGGGCGTGGTGGAGGCGGGCCCCGCCGAGCGGCTGGGCGAGACGGTCTTCTGCCTGCATCCGCATCAGAACCGCTTCGTCGCGCCGGCCGACCGGCTCACCCCGGTGCCCGACGCGGTGCCGGCCCGCCGCGCGATCCTCGCCGCCAATATGGAGACCGCGCTCAACGCCCATTGGGATGCCGGCTCCGGCCCGGCGGACCGCATCGTCGTGGTCGGCGGTGGCGTGCTCGGTCTCCTCGTGGCCTGGCTCGCGGCGCGCCTGCCCGGTGCAGAGGTGACACTGGTCGATGTCTCGCCGTCACGCGCCGAATTGGCGCAGGCACTCGGCTTCGGTTTCGCCCTGCCGGCGGACGCGCCGACGGGGGCCGATCTCGTCTTCCATGCCAGCGCCTCGCCCGCCGGCCTCGCCACCGCCGTCGCGTCGGCGGGCTACGAGGCCCGCATTGTCGAGCTGAGCTGGTATGGCGAGGGCACAGTTCCGGCTCCGCTCGGAGGCGCCTTTCACGCCGGCCGGCTGCAGCTCGTCTCGACGCAGGTCGGCGGCATCGCGCCGTCGCGGCGCCCGCGCTGGGACTATGGCCGCCGCGCCGCCGCCGCCATGGCGCTCCTCGCCGACGACCGGCTCGACGCGCTGATCAGCGAGGACATTCCTTTCGCCGAGGCGCCGGCCCGTCTGCCTGCGGTGCTGGATCCCTCCTGGCATGGTCTGACGGCCGCCATCTGTTATGAAGCGGGCCCATGACACCGCCTCGGACATATCCGCGCCCTGCCCTGGTGCCGGAGCTTTACGTGACCGCACTGCCCGCGAGCCTCGCCTTCTGGTGTGACCTGCTGGGCTTCCGCGTGCTCTACGACCGACCCGAGCAGGGCTTCGCGGCGATCGAGCGCGGGGGCATCGAGTTCATGCTGGAAGAATACGAGACCGGTCCCTCAGAGCGCTGCTGGGACACGGGGCTGCGGGAAAAGCCCTATGGGCGCGGCATCAATTTCGAGATGACGGTCGGCGACATCGCCCCTCTGCTCGAGCGCCTCAAGCACGCGCCCTGGCCGATTTTCTTCGGGCCCGAGGAGCGCTGGTACAGGATCAGTGCCGCGGAAGAGACCGGCGTGCGGCAGTTTCTCGTCCAGGACCCCGATGGCTATCTGCTGCGTTTGTCCCAGTCGCTCGGCCAGCGACCGCTCCAGGCCTGAGGCGACCCCACTCCAACCGAGGACCATCCATGTTTTCCGTCGAAGTCCGCGACCGCATCATGATCGGCCATTCGCTGCCCGATCCCTTTTTCGGCCCCGCCCAGAACATGCACGGTGCGACCTTCGTGGTCGACGTCGCCTTCTTCCGGGAAACGCTGACCAAGCAGAATGTCGTGGTCGACATCGGTGCCGCGCTCGACGTCCTGAACAGGACGCTGAAGCCGCTCAACTATCAGAACCTCGACACGCTGCCGCAATTCGCCGGCGTGCTGACGACCACCGAATTCCTCTGCAAATACATCTTCGACGCCATGGCGACGGCAGCGCGCTCCGGCGCGCTCGGGCAGGACGGCGCGGGGCTTGCCCGCATCCGCGTCACGCTGCACGAGACCGATCTCGCCCGCGCCACCTATGAGGGCGCGCTCGCGTGAGCACGATCGCCTTCGCCATTCCAGGCGATATCGACCTGCCGACGGGCGGCTACGCCTATGACCGGCGGCTGCTGGCGGAATGGCGCGCGATGGACGTCCCGGCGGAGCATGTCCCTCTGCCGGGCTCCTTTCCCTTCCCCACCGAAGCCGATCTCCACGAGACCGGCCGGGCCCTCCTTCAGCGACCCTATGACGACACGCTGCTGATCGACGGCCTTGCCTATGGCGCCTTTCCGGAGGGGATCGCGGCAGGGCTCGCAGGCCGCGTCGTGGCGCTGGTCCATCATCCGCTCGCGCTGGAAACCGGGCTGGCGCCGGAGATGGCGCAGCGTCTGCACGAGCGCGAGACGGCCGCGCTGCGATACGTCCGCGCGGTGGTGACGACGAGCCCGGCTACCAAGCGGCTGCTGATCTCCGATTTCGGGGTCCCGGAGGCGCGCATCGCCGTTGCCCTGCCCGGCGTCGATCCGGCGCCACGCGCCACGGGCTCGGCGGAGGGGCGGCCGCTGCACCTTCTGGCGGTCGGCTCGGTCGTCCCGCGCAAGGGCTACCGGGTCCTCGTTGAGGCCCTTGCCGGACTGCGCGACCGCGACTGGCGGCTGACGATCGTCGGTGCGACCGACCGCTCGCCCGAGACGATGCGCGACCTCGTCGCCGCGATCGACTCCGCGGATCTGGGCGGACGGATCGAACTTGCAGGCGCCATCCCGGACGCTGCCCTCGCCGAAGCCTATGCCCGCACCGACCTCTTCGTGATGCCCTCGCTCTTCGAAGGCTATGGCATGGTGCTGACGGAGGCGCTCGCCCGTGGCCTGCCGATCGTCTGCACCACCGGAGGTGCGGCGGCGGAGACCGCGCCGGACGCTGCGGCCCTGAAAGTCGCGCCCGGCGACGCCGCCGCTCTTGCCAAGGCCCTGGCAAGCCTGATTGATGCGCCGGCTCTGCGCCGGTCGATGGCCGATGCAGCCTGGGCCGCCGCCGCGGCCCTGCCGCGCTGGCGCGAAACGGCGACCATCGTCGCCGGGATCTGTCTGCCCGATTTCGGGCGAAAGGGGGGCTGATGGGGGGGTTTTCTCCGGAATGGCTGGCGCTGCGTGAGCCGGCCGACCACGCGGCCCGCAACCCGCAGGTGCTCGCCGCCGTCGGCGCGCATTTCGCCGCCAAGGGCTCGCTCACCGTGGTCGATCTCGGCTGCGGTGCCGGTTCGAACCTGCGCGGCACCTATGCGGCGCTGCCGCTACGCCAGCACTGGACGCTTGTCGATCTCGACGAACGGCTGCTCGCCGCGACCCGGCAGACCCTGGCCGGCTGGGCTGACGAGGCGCGCGAGCAAGGCGAGGAACTCGTCCTGCGGAAGGGCGACCATCTCATGACGGTCGACACGCGGCAGGCCGACCTCAACAAGGATCTCGAATGGGTGCTGGGCTGGCAGCCCGACCTCGTCACCGCGGCCGCGCTCTTCGACCTGACCTCGCGGCGCTGGCTGGAACGCTTCGTCGCCGGCCTAACCAGCCTGCGCCTGCCGCTCTACACCGTGCTGACCTATGACGGGCGCGAAACCTGGCAGCCGCCCCATCCGGCCGATGCCCGCATGCTCGCGGCCTTCAAGCATCACCAGCATGGCGACAAGGGCTTCGGTCCCGCCGCGGGCCCGGAGGCGACCGATGTCCTCGCCGAGGCGTTCCGGAAATCGGGCTTCGCGGTTTCGATCGGCGACAGTGCCTGGCGCATCGACGAGACGCGGCACGAACTCGCTCAGGTGCTGGCCAAGGGCATCGCCGACGCGGTGCTCGAAACCGGCCATGTCGATCCCGCGACGGTCGCCGACTGGCTGGCCTCCAAGGCGCAGAAACCCTCCGCCCTGGTCGGCCATCACGATCTCTGGGCGCGGCCGGTCTGACCGTCCCGTTTACTTGAGCCCGGGCAGCATCCGCCGCAGCACGCCGTCGCGGCGGATGAAATGATGATAGAGCGCCGCCCCGATATGGGCGCAGGCGAGCAGGGCCATCGCAATGGCGAGCTTGCCATGGATCTCCAGTACGGCCTCCGCGCGCTGCTGGTTGGGCGCCGTCAAGGCCGGCAGATCGAACAGGCCGAAGACGGTCAGCGACGGGTAGAGCGACACGCCGATCCAGCCCAGCAGCGGCACCACGAGAAGCAGCCCGTAGAGCAGCCAGTGGACGAGATGCGAGCCCGCCTTCTGCAGCGGGGTCAGCGTCGGCTCGTCGGGCGGCGCGCCCTTGAGCAGGCGATAGGCCAGCCGCCCGGCGACGAGCCAGAGCACGAGGAAACCGAACAGCTTGTGCGCGCTGTACATCGCATTGGTCGTGGCATCCCAGATGTTCAGCGTGTCGCCGCGATACGTCATCGCCAGCCCCGCGGGGACCATCACGATGACGGCCGCAGCCGTGATCCAGTGCATGTGACGCGCCGCTGCTCCATAGATGCGAGCCGGCTGTCCTTGATCCGCCTGCGCCATCCTCATCTCCGCCTGGTTCGTCCGGCGGGAAGCGCCGGTCGCACATTCATCAGGTGTTCAAGCTCGGCATCCTATACCGCAGCGTCGACAGCGCCAGTCGCTCGTGATCCTGCGTTCCAAGGGAGGCGGGGTTGCGATGGAACTGCCTTCGCGCCAGGCGCGTTTGATGGAAAACTGTGCAGCGATGATCTATATCGCCTGTGCGGCCGTAGAAGCCTTAACTCCTCCCGGACCCAGCCTCGACTGAGCCCGGATTCCTGAGCCAGCCCCATCTGACGGACAATCCGATGCTTCAGTCGCGTACGCTGTTCGGACGCCCGCTCGAGACGAGCCTCGTGGCGGTGGACCGGGCCATTTCCGAATTCCGGGCCGGGCGTCCGGTCCTGCTACGCTCCGCTGAGACGCGTCTGCTGGCTCTCTCGGCCGAGCTCGCGGATGCGGAACTCGTCGGCCGGCTTGACGCCCTTGCGAGCGGCAAGGCCTATCTCGCGCTGACGCCCGCGCGACTGCGTCGCCTCGGCGCGAAGAACCGCACCGAGACCGGCATCCTCGCCATGCCGACGCTCGACCTCGCCCGCATCGAAATGCTGGCACTGAAGATCGACGGCAAGGTGGATGCTCCCGTCGCCCCCGCTTCGGCGCTGGACGACGCTGCGCTCGAACTGTCCCGTCTCTCGCTCGTGCTGCCCGCGACGATCATCGTGCCGGTCACGGCCGAGCAGACCGCGGGCGAGCCGCTGGTCGAGGTCGACATCGAGGCCGTCAACGGCTACCGCGCCGCCCAGGCGGCGACGCTGACCATCGTCGGCCGTGCGCCGGTCCCGCTGGAGGGAGCGCCCGACACCGAATTCGTCGTCTTCCGCGGTGGCGAAGGCCTGCGCGATCAGGTCGCCATCATCGTCGGCAATCCCGATCTCTCGGGGCCCGTCCCCGTCCGCCTGCACTCGGCCTGCCTGACGGGAGATCTCTTTGGTTCGCTGAAATGCGATTGCGGCGACCAGCTGCGCGAGACCGTGCAGTGGATGGCCGAGAATGAGGGCGGCATTCTGCTCTATCTCGATCAGGAGGGCCGCGGAAACGGCATCTCCAACAAGATGCGTGCCTACAAGCTGCAGAGCCAGGGCTGGGACACCTATGACGCCGACGAGGTGCTCGGCTTCGATCTCGACCAGCGCCATTTCGACTTTGCGGCGACCATGCTGAAGCAGCTCGGCGTGACCCGTGTCACGGCGCTCACCAACAACCCGCTCAAGGTCGGCGCGATTAAGGCCGCCGGCCTCGAGGTCGATGCGACGCAGCGTGTTCTCGGGCGGCCCAACGTCCACAATGTCCGCTATCTCGCCTCGAAGCGCGACCGCGCCGGCCATTTCATCGACATGGACGCGCTGATGGCGCGGGCCGCGCCGAAGGATTGAGCCGGAAGGCGGGGCTGCCGCCTTGCCCCATGGGCTTGAACGTCCGGACAAGTTCGGGCACCGCAACGCGATGCCGCCGCACGATGCTTCCGACACCCTGACGACGCCGTCACGCTGGCCGCTGGCCGCCGTGGCGGCCATTGTCATTTTGGCCTGGGTCTCCCTGTCCTGGCCCTGGCTGTCGGGGATGGTCACCATCCCCTGGGACGCCAAGGCGCATTTTCAGCCGCAGCTCCAGTTCCTGGCCGAGGCCTGGCACAGCGGTCGCTCGCCCTTCTGGACTCCGTACGTCTTCGCCGGCTCGCCGCAGATCGCCGATCCGCAGTCGCTGATCTTCTCGCCGCCCTTCGCGCTGATTGCCGCGCTCGAACCCGTTCCCGGCTTCCGTCTCGGTGACGGGGCGGTGCTCGGCACCCTTCTGGCCGGCGCGCTCGCCTTCGTCGTCATCTTCCGCGACCGCGGCTGGCACCCGACCGGCGCGGTCGTCGCGGCGCTGGCCTTCGCCTTCGGTGCAGCGGCCGCGTGGCGCATTCAGCATATCGGCCAGGTGCTGAGCCTCGGCTATTTCGCGATCACCCTCGCGCTGATCGCACGCGCCCTCGAGCGCGGATCGATCGGCTATGGCTTCGCGGCCGGCCTCGTCGCCGGCTTCATGGTGCTCGGCCGCGACCAGGTCGCGTTGCTCGGCGTCTACGTCCTCGCCGGGCTGGTCATCGCCGCCATCGCCATGGCGCCCCGGCCCTGGCAGGCGCTGAAGACGAGCCTGCTGCCCCTGCTGGCGGGCGCGGTCGGCGCCCTGCTCGTCGCGACCGTACCCATCCTGCTCACGGCCGTTCTCGCCGAGGGCTCCAATCGCCCGGCGATCGACCTGATCGGCGCCGGCAAGGGCTCGCTGCATCCGGCTGCCCTGCTCACGGGACTCTTCGCCAATCTCTATGGCGCGGCCGGCCCGCTTGAGAATTTCTGGGGCGCGCCGAGCCCCGCCTTCGAGGCGCGCTTCGGCCCTCAGGACCTCTACCTCGCCCGCAACATGAGCCAGCTCTATCTCGGGCTGATCCCGATGGGGCTCATCCTGACCATCGGCGTCGTCCGCGGCGCGCTGCTGCGCCGCGAGATCGTCGCGCTCAGCGTCGCGGCCCTGCTCGTGCTGATCTTCGCGCTCGGGCGCTTCACGCCGGGTTTCCGGCTGCTGTTCGAACTTCCCGGAATCTCCTTCTACCGCCGCCCCGCCGACGCGCTCTTCATCCTCGGCGCGCTGCTAGCCCTGCTCGGCGGCTACCTCACCCATCTCGTCATGACCGATGCCGCGCCGCGCGCAAAGCCGTGGCAGCGCGTCGTCGAAGCCGCAATCTTCACGGGTGCGCTCGGGCTGGCGCTCTGGCTGGCCTGGACGGTAGGGCGTCTCTCGGTGGCCGCAGTGCCGCTCGTCACCGCGCTGCTCTGCGGCGTGCTGGCGATGGGCGGCCTCGTTGCCGCCCGCGGCCTGGCTCTGCGAGGGTCCGGCCTCGCCGCGGCCATCGTGCTCGCCGCGACGCTGACGGTCGATCTCTCGGTCAACAACGGCCCGAGCGAATCCACCGCCCTGCCCGCGCAGGACTACGACGTGCTGCGCGCCGACAGCACCAACGAGACCATTGCCCTGCTCAAGAGCGAGACGGCCGCCACCGCCGGCCCCGACCGGCGCGACCGCATCGAACTCGCCGGCATCGGCTTCCACTGGCCCAATGCCAGCCTCGTCCATCGCCTGGACAACACGCTCGGCTACAACCCGCTGCGGCTCGGGATCTACAGCAAGGCGACCGGCGCCGGCGATCATGTCGCCTTGCCCGACCAGCGCACCTTTTCGCCGCTGATGCCGGGCTATCGCTCGTTGCTGGCCGACATGCTCGGCCTGCGCTTCATCGCAACCGGCGTCCCCGTCGAGCAGATCGACAAGGCGCTGAAGCCCGGCGACCTCACCCTGATCGCCCGCACGCCCGACGCCTATGTCTACGAGAACCCGCGCGCGCTGCCCCGCGTGCTCTTGGTAACGAAAGCCGAGACCGCCGATTTCGACGCGATCCTCGCCACCGGCCAGTGGCCCTCAGGCTTCGACCCGCGCCGGACCGTGCTGCTAGACCGCGCCCTGCCGCCCCTGCCGCGGGACCCACTGGCGACCGGCCGGCCCGCAGGCACAGCGGCACCCGCAGGGGCGAACCCACCCGGCCAGAGCCCTGCCGGCAGCGTCCGCATCGCCGATTACGGCACCACCGAAGTGACGCTTCGGGTCGAGGCGCCCCAGGGCGGCTATGTCGTCCTGAACGACGTCTGGCACCCCTGGTGGCAGGTCGAGATCGACGGTGCCCCGGCCGAAATCCTGCGCGCCAACGTCCTGTTTCGAGCGGTCGCCGTCCCGCCGGGCCGGTCGACGGTGCGCTTCGTGTTCAAGCCTTTCCGGGGGCTTTTCCAGGATCTCGGGAAGCGGCTCCGGGCGGCGAGGGCTCACGGCTAGAGCGCTGCTCCTCGAAGAGCAGAAACCTACCCCAGCGCCGCCATCGCCGCGATCGGCTTGACCGGGCTCCCCGCCAGCACGGCCGCGAGCCCCGCCGGATCGAGCGCCCCGTCGCGCATGGTCTCGTCGCGGTGGATGCCGCCGGCGATGAAGAGGCTGTCGAAGCCCATCAGCCGCGCGCCGGCGAGATCGGTGCGCACCGCATCGCCGATCACCAGCACCTTCGCGGGATCGACCGGATGGCCGCCGCGGGCCGAGCGGGCCGCTTCCAGGGCGAGGTCATAAGCCGGGCGATAAGGCTTGCCGGCATAGGCGACGTTGCCGCCGAGTTCCTCGTAGATCAGCGCGAGCGAGCCGGCGCAGGGCAAAAGGTCGTGCCCGACATGGACGACGAGATCGGGATTGCCGCAGATGAAGGGCACCCCCCGCGCCGCGAAGCGCTCCAGCAGGGGGCGGTACTGCTCCGGCTGCTCGGTGCGATAGTCGTTGAGCTCGGTGGCGACGACGAGATCGGCCTCGTCCTCGGAGACCAGTTCGACATCGGCGCGGTCGAAGACGGTGCGGTCGCTCTGCCAGCCGATATGGAAGATCTTGCGGTGGTGGCTCTCGGCGACGAGCGAGCGCGTCACGTCGCCGGAGGTAATCAGCCGGTCCCAGGCGCTGCGCGGCACGCGCTTCTTGTCCAGCAGCTCGGCCACCTGCTCGGAGGGGCTCGGCGCGTTGGAGAGCAGCACCACGGCCCCGCCCTGCTCGCGATAGCGCGTCAGCGCCGCGCAGGCCGGCGGCAGCGCCCAGAGCCCGTCATGCACCACGCCCCAGACATCGCTAATCAGCACGTCGTAGCGGGCGAGCAGCGCGCCCGCCTCGTTCAGAACCGGAACGGCCATCAGTTTGCTTTCTTCGCCTCGAGAGCCATCCGTGCCTCGACATCGTCACGGCGCGGCAGGGGCGCCACCGCGCTGAAGCCCTGCGTCGACAGGGCCGCGGCGACATTGGCGTAGGCTCCGGCGGCAAAGGCGTCGCCGGTGCGGATGTATTCGGCGAGGAAGGCCCCGTCATAGCAGTCGCCGGCGCCGGTGGCGTCGATGGCGTCCACCTTGATCGGCACCAGCCGCTCGCGGCGCTCCGGCGTCGCGACCAGCGAGCCCTCATGGCCGAGCGTCAAAGCGACGATCTTCGCGCCGAGCCGCAGATAGAAATCGGCAATGGCGTCGGCATCGCTCAGACCGGTGAGCTGGGTGGCGTCGTCATAGCCCGGCAGCACGATGTCGGCCATGCCGCAGGCGGCGTTGATGATCGCCTTGGCGCGGGTCAGCGGCCAGAGCTTGAGGCGCAGATTGGTGTCATAGGCGGTGGTCACGCCGGCCTCGCGCGCGATCGCAAAGGCCTCGAACACCGCGTCGCAGGCGGAGGCCGAGATCGCCTGGCTGATGCCGGACGCCTGCACGATACGGGCCGAGGCGATCAGGTCCCGCGGCACGTCGCGCGGCCCCATCAGGCTCGCGGCCGAGCCGGCGCGCAGATAGGAGAAGACATGGCCGGACGGGCCGTGATCGACGAAATAGAGCCCGGTCGGCGCGCTTTGATGCGTCGTGACATGGGTATCGTCGACGCCCTCGCGGCGCCAGAGATCGCGGATCGAGCGGCCCGCCATGTCGTCGCCGAGCGCGCCGAGATAGGCCGTCTTCGCACCCTGCCGCGCCGCGGCGATGGCGCAGTTCGAGGTGTCGCCGCCATGGCCGAACTGGAAGGCGCCGCTCTCGGCACGGGTGGCGTTGAACTCGCCCAGCGGCTCGCCGATGCAGAGGAGATCGTAGCGGATGTCAGTCACGGGCGAGGACCATGTCGGCGGGGCTCTGGACGCTGGAGCGCGGGCGCGCCTTCCTAGAGCATGATCGCGGCCGGGGGAACGGCGATTGCGTGGGAAAGCGCGTTACTCCGCCGCCTCGCGCTGCGGCGGCAGGTTCATCAGGCGCTCGGCGACGGCCATGATCTCGCGCCGCAGCGCCGCATTGGCTTCCGGATCGGGGGCTGCTGCTGTCCGACCAGCCTTGCGCGCATCGGCCGCCTCGCGCTGCAGCCTGGCGCGTTCCTCCCGCGACTGCTCCAGCATTCCCTGCAGCGTCTGCAGCTCGGCATGGAGCGTTTCGAGCCGCCCGTCGCGCTCTCCGAGGTCGCGCCGCAGGGCAGCGATGTCCTCGGCGTCGCGTGAAGCCTTCGCCTCCTGCTCGGCCTTCGTCTGCGCCATCTCCCGCTCGATCCCCTGCCTAGCCTCGTGCTCCATCGCATGGGCGGCGATCTCCGCGGCCAGCTGGCTCTCGAGGCGTGCCGCCTCGACGCCGGCGGCCACCGCGCGCGCATCCGCCGCCGCGAGACCCGCCTCCGCCTGCTCGACACGCGCGGCCAACGCATCGGCCCGCAGCCGCTCGCCGTCACGATCCTCGGTCATCGCCGCCAGCGCCGCCTGGCTCGCGGCGTGATCGCGCTCCTTCGCCGCCAGACGGTCGGCGAGGTCAGATGACTTGCCTTCGAGGACAAGAATCTTCGTCCTGTCCTCGACCTGAGCCACCCGAATCTGATCGTAATCCTGCCGCAGCTGCGCCAGCTCACCCTCGCGCTCGGCGAGCAGCGCCTGGGTCCGGCCCAGCGTCTCGCGTTCTCCGGCGAGTTCGGCGACCCTTGCCGCGAGGTCGGCGCCCGTGCCGGTCAAGGAGCTTCGCGTCTCGGCCAGATCACGTTCGAGGCTGGCGAGATCGGCCAGGCGCTGGTCGAGCGTCGCGCGGGTTTCGCCGAGCGCGACAGTTTCGGCCGCGAGGGCCGCCCGGGTCTGCGCCAGATCCGCGCGCGTGGCCTCGAGATCCGTCTCGAGCGCGGCGATCCGCCCGTCGCGCTCGCGAACCACCCCTTCGAGCTCGCCGATCCGCATATCGCGTCGGCCAAGCTCCTGCATCGCTGCGGCCTTCGCCGCGAAGGCACGCTCGGTCTCCTGCTCGGCGCTCCGGGCCTTTAGCGCGAGCTCCGCGCGCAGATGATCGCGGTCGGCCGCGATCTCGCCGAGCGACAGCGGGAAGGCTGCCTCCGCCCGCTTGCGGGCCAGGCGATCGGCCCGGCGGTTCAGCGCCGGCACGATCGACAGGGCGATCAGGCTGGCGCAGAGAAAGCCGAGCGCGACGAGCATGGCAGCTTCGATCAAGGCGAGCGGCTCCACATCCGGGGGATCGTCAGACTAAGGCAAGGCGTCGCAAACCGGAAATCGGTTGTCTCCCATCCGTCGCGCGCCCGCGCCGGTCGCTCAGAACGGGTTCCAGGTCGCCTGCGGCGTGAACTTCAGATAGCCGAGATTGACGCCCAGACGCCAGCCGACGCCGGTGCGGATGGGCACCACCGTGACGCCCTCCGCCGCCAGCGCCGTGAAGCCGAAGCCGCCGATGAAATAGGCCGAGCCATCGACGCCGACGAAACGCTGATAGAGCGCCTCGACCGCGGGCAGCCCATAGACCAGCATCATGGTGCGGGCACCCTCGCCACCGAAGTCGAAGCCGACCGAGGGCCCCTGCCAGAACACCTTGCGGTCTCCGGCATTGCGCGTGAACAGCGTGCCTTCACCATAGCGCAGACCGCCGACAAAGGCGCCGGACGCCTCCTGGCCGAGCACATAGCCGTTGGGCTCGCCCCATCGCCGGACCGCCTCCTCGACCGTCAGGGCGAGCCCGCGGGAGACGTTGCCGAAGAACTGGTGCCCCGAGGTGACGAGTTCGTTCTGGGAAAAGGAGCGGCTCTGGCCATAGGATTGCTGGGCCAGCGCCGGGCCGGCGAGCGGCGCCAGCGGGCCGGCCGGCACGAGCCCGGCGCCGGCGAGCACGAGCCCACCCTTGATCAGGCTGCGACGTGTCGTGGTCATGGGGTGCGATCTCCGGGTGTCGGCTTCCCCGCCCGGTCGGCGGGGACGGCCTTGGTCACGGGTCTCCGACCGCCTGAACGGCCGTGCGGATCAGACCTCTGCGGACCTTGCGTCTTCAACGGAAAAGAAACCGTCTCGCACGATCCGGCGCAATCCGAACCAGTTCGGTAACCACTCTGATACCCCCCAAAGCGTATCCAACCCGTGAAGACGCCAGCCAGGGGGCACGTCCACCGGCAGCGATGGAGATCAGGATTTGCCGGTGATGAAGGCTGGAACAAGGCGGGGCCGCGGCGCCCCGTCGACGATCCTCGCGCCGCGAACGGCGTTGGCGCGTGCCATGGCGGCGTTTGCGCTGGTGGCGCTGACGGCTCTGCCGGCTGAAGCGAGCGCGGCTTCGGGCCGGCTTCCTGCGGGTCTGCCGGACCTGCCCGTCCTGAATGACGGCGTGCTGCACGATGTTCGCTCCGGCCTCGCCCTACGCGGCTACGATCCGATCGCCTACCGCCTGGAGGGACATGCGGTCGCCGGCGACCGCGCCTACGAGATCGTCCATGACGGGGCGGTCTGGCGCTTCGTCTCGGCGGCCAACCGCGATGCCTTCCGCGACGCCCCCGAAATCTATGCGCCCGCCTTCTCCGGCTATGATGCGGCAGCGGTGGCGGACGGCCGCGCCGTCGAGATTGACCCGCGCGAATTCGCCATTGTCGGCTCGCGTCTGTTTCTCTTCCGGACGGCGGAGAACCGCCAGCGCTTCCTCGCCGATGCGCAGCTGAGAAACCGGGCGGACGGCCGCTGGAGCAGCGTGGCGCAAAGCCTCGTCCGCTGAGACACCGCGTCTGCCGTCAGACGGCCGCCAGCGCGCGACGCGCCAGAGCCTCGCTGGAGGCCGCGACGAAGGGCGGATTGCGGAACCCGCGCGCGACCAGGCCATAGCGCGGCAGATTGCCGTCGAGCCCCAGCACCACACCGCCCGCCGCTGTCAGGATCGCGTCGCCGGCAGCGATATCCCACTCCATGGTCTGGCCGCCGCGCACATGCAGATCGGCCTCGCCCGAAGCGATCATCCCGAACTTCACGGCCGAGGACATCGGCAATGTCGCGGCGGAGCCGAGCGCACGGGCGACGCCGTCGCTCATCGCGTCGCCATGGAAACGGCTCACCAGCGTCGTCGGGCCCGACGGCGGCAGCGGCCGCACCGCGATGGCTTGCGCACCATCCTGCGGCGTCCCATCGGCTGACATGGCCTGCACGAAGGCGCTCTCCCCCGCGAACCAGACCCGGCCGCCGGCAGGCGCGGCGATCGCACCGGCCACCGGTCGGTCGCCACGCACCAGAGCGATCGCGACGCAGTAGCTGTCTCCGCCGGCAAGGAACTCGCGCGTGCCGTCCAGCGGATCGAGCAGGATGAACAGGGGCGCCGGCGCGACCTCACCCACGCTCTCCTCGCTGATGACCGGAATGTCTGGCAGCAGCCGTGCCAGCGCTGCCTTGGCTGTGTGGTCGGCGGCCAGATCGGCCGAGCAGACGGGCGAGCCGTCGGGCTTGATCTTCACGTCGCGGGCCGCCCGCATCGCCAGAAGCACAGCTCCGCTCAGCCGTGCCGCCTCGGCGAGCCGGCGGGCCACCTCGTCGAGATCCGTCAGGCGCGGATCGTCGCGATTGGGCTCCATTCGATCGGAAGACGCGGGCGCCGTCACGCGCGCCGCCGTTCTGGCCGACGGATCTGGATACCGGGACTTAACCACATGAAAACCAAGATACCACCATATCTCATCGAACGGCGAGCCGTTTGCCCGCTGCGACCGGCAGCATTGACCCCAGGACACACCCCATGACCGCCATCTCGCTCGAGCCGCTCGATCTGGCCGCGCTTCTCTGCAGCCGTGTCTGCCATGACGTGATCAGCCCGGTGGGTGCCATTGTCAACGCGCTGGAGGTTCTGGAGGAAGACGACCCCTCGATGCGCGACTTCGCGCTCGAGCTGATAAAGAAGAGTGCTCGCAACGCTTCCTCGCGCCTGCAGTTCGCGCGCCTCGCCTTCGGTGCCGCCGGCTCGGCCGGCGCCATGATCGATCTCGGCGATGCGGGCAATGTCGCCAACGGATTCCTCAACGACGAGAAGCTCTCGCTCGACTGGGAGGCTCCCCGCGCCCTGCTGCCGAAGAACCAGGTCAAGCTCCTGCTCAACCTGCTGATCATCGCGACTCAGGCGGTCCCGCGCGGCGGCAAGCTGGTGTCGCGTGCGACGGTCGAGGGCGAGCAGGGCAGCTTCACGATCACCGCCAGCGGCTCGCATGCCCGCATTCCGGCCCATGTCGAGGAGCTGATCGCCGGCCGTTCCGAGACGGGCACGATCGATGCGCATGCCGTTCAGCCGCTCTACACCGGCATGGTCGCCAAGGCCGCCGGCATGTCGATCGCCTTCGGCATCGAGGGCGACACCGTGACCATTACCGCGACCAAGGCGGAATAAAGCGCGATCGGGCGCGCTTTCGGCTCGATCTCAACCGATCATCAACCCTTCTGATGCTTAGCTGTTGTCGTGTGTTGTCGCGTTGAGTGGTGGTCCCCTGCATGGACGACTTGCTGCAAGAGTTCCTGACCGAGACGGGCGAGAATCTCGACACCGTCGATCGGGAACTCGTGCGTTTCGAGCAGGAGCCGAATAATCGCGAGATTCTCGCGAACATTTTCCGCCTCGTGCACACGGTCAAGGGCACCTGCGGTTTCATCGGGCTGCCGCGCCTGGAGGCGCTGACCCATGCCGCGGAAACGCTGATCGGGCAGTTCCGCGACGGTGCCAATGTCAGCGCGATCGCGGTCACGGCGGTGCTCGAGACGATCGACCGCGTCAAGGACATCCTCTCCGAACTGGCCGAGAAGGGCGAGGAGCCGGCGGGCTCCGACGAGAACCTCATCAGGGAACTCGGCATTCTCGCAGACCATGCCCGCGGCCAGTTGCGGCAGGCCGAAGCGGCCGTTCCCTCCGGCACCGACCCGGTTGCCGCCTATCTGGCACGCCATGCGCAGCCGGAAAACGTCCCTCCGACTGAGGATGGGCTCGACCTCGTCTTTCGCGCCGCGCCCGAGCCGCAGCGCGGGCCCGACGGGCGCATCGAGACGCTGGCCACCTCCGCGAACGAGGAAACCGGCGCCCGCGAGAGCCGTTCACCGGGCCCGGCCACGCTGCGCGTGAATGTCGACACCATCGAACACCTGATGACGATGGTGTCCGAGCTGGTGCTGACGCGCAATCAGTTGCTCGAGATCGCCCGCAAGCAGGACGACAACGGGCTGAAAGGCCCGCTCCAGCGCCTCTCGCTGATCACTGCCGAGTTGCAGGACGGCGTCATGAAGACGCGAATGCAGCCGATCGGCAACGCGTGGTCGAAGCTGCCGCGGATCGTGCGCGACCTCGGCGCCGAACTGGGCAAGCGGATCGAACTCATCACCGAAGGCGCCGACACCGAACTCGACCGGCAGATCCTCGATCTGATCAAGGACCCGCTGATCCACATGGTCCGAAACTGCGCCGATCACGCGATCGAGCAGCCGGCCGAGCGGCGCGCCCTCGGCAAGCCCGACCATGGCACCATCCGCCTCGCCGCCTATCACGAGGGTGGCTCGGTCACCATCGCCGTCGCGGATGACGGGCGCGGTCTCGACATCGAGCGCATCCGCCGCAAGGCGATCCGGCAAGGGCTTGCGAGCGAGGCCGAGATCGAGCGGATGAGCGACGCCCAGGTCAGCCGCTTCATTTTCCATCCGGGTTTTTCGACCGCCGACAGCATCACGGCGATCTCGGGCCGCGGCGTCGGCATGGATGTGGTCAAGGTCAATGTGGACGCGATCGGCGGCCTGATCGACATCGTCAGCAAGCCCGGCCAAGGCACCACGATCACGATCAAGATTCCGCTCACGCTGGCGATCGTCGCCGCCCTGATCGTCGTGGCGGGTGAACAGCGCTTCGCCATCCCGCAGATCGTCGTGCGCGAGCTGGTGCGGGTGAAATCCGGCGCGGATCACCGCATCGAGGACATCAACGGCGCCCCGATCCTGCGGCTGCGCGGCCGGCTGCTACCAGTCATCGCGCTCTCGGCGCTGATGGGAACCGCAGAGCCGAGCTTCGACGACGGCTTCATCGTCGTCACCCAGATTGGCGAGCGCCAGTTCGGCATCCTCGTCGACGGCGTCTTCCATACCGAGGAAATCGTCGTCAAGCCAATGTCGAGCAAGCTGCGGCATATCCCGCTCTTCTCGGGCAACACCATTCTCGGCGACGGCGCGGTTGTGCTCATCGTCGACCCCAATGGCGTCGCCGGCCTGGTCGGCGGCACTGCTGCCGGGGAGGCCTTCCATGTGGACGCGCCATCCACCGCCGCTCCCGTCGTCGACAAGACCACGATGCTCGTCTTCCGCACCGGGGCCGAAGGCCTGCGTGCCGTCCCGCTCTCGCTGGTCACCCGGCTTGAGGAGGTCGATGCCGCGCTGTTCGAGCATGGCAGCGGCCGAACCCTGCTGCACTACCGCAACCGCCTGATTCCAGTCGTCCCGGTGGCGGAGACCCGACTGCGGCAGGAGGGTCTTCAGCCCCTGGTGATCATTTCCGATGCCGACATGACCGTCGCGCTCGCCGTCGATGCCATCGTCGACATCGTCGACGAGGTGCTAGACATCGAGATGGCCGCCATCCAGGATCGCGGTATCGTCGGCTCGGCCATGATCCGCGGCCGCGCGACCGACATCATCGATCTCGCCCATTATCTGCCGATGAACGAGCGCGGCTGGCGGCCATCGGGCGTGGGCTCCGCGGAGCGCGCGGCCGGGGCCGACATTCTGCTCGTCGAGCCCTCGCGCTTCCTGCGCGACATGCTGACGCCGGTTCTCAAGGCGTCCGGCCATCATGTCGTCTTCGCCTCCGACTTTACGGCCGCCCGTCAGGAGCTGGCGAGTGAGGCGATCGCCATGGTGCTGATCGATCTCGACGGTAACATCGACGGTGCCTTCGCCTTCGCTGCCTCGCTGCGCGACACCGCCGCTGGCAATCGACTGCGCCTGATCGGCATGACCACTCTGGTGACTCCCGATCTTCACATGCGGGCGGGTCAGGCCCGCCTCGACGAGGTCATCGCCAAATTCGACCGCCGGGCCCTGCTCGGCGAGCTGGCGGACCGGCGGCCCGGTCTGAGGGAGGCGGCATGATCCCCGGCCGGAACGAAACCCCGGAACGCGAGGACGCGCGCAACCCGGCGGAGCCGTCGGTGACGGCCTTTGACTCGCTCGACTATGTGACGGTGCGCATCGGCGACCAGCTCCTCGGGCTGCCGATCGGGCGCGTCCATGACGTCTTCATCACCAACCGCATCACGGTGGTGCCGCGCGCACCCAAGGAAATCATCGGTCTCCTCAATCTGCGCGGGCGCATCGTCACCGCCGTCTGCCTCCGGCGGCGGCTGGGGCGCCCGGTCACCTTCAGGCAAGATCGCGAGGGCAAACAGGAACTCGTCGCGGTCGGAATCGACCACGAGGGCGAGGCCTACGCCCTCATCGTCGATGCCGTGGGAGAGGTGATGCGCTTGGACCAGTCGACCTTCGAGCCCGTTCCCGTGCATCTCGACCGGGGCTGGGCCGCGCTGGCCACCGGCGTTCACCGCCTCGAAGACCGGCTTCTCGTCGTTCTCGACGTCGATGCCATCCTCGCAATCGAGCTGGACGCGGCGGCCTGAAGCGCCACCGCACCGATTTGGAGACCCGCCATGAAATACTGTCTCGTCGTTGACGACTCCGCGGTGATCCGCAAGGTCGCGCGGCGCATCCTCGAAGGCCTGCAGTTCCGCATCGCGGAAGCCGAGGACGGCGCCCGTGCCATCGACGCCTGCAAGGGCGAGATGCCCGATGCCGTGCTGCTCGACTGGAACATGCCGATCATGGACGGCTACGACTTCCTGCGCACACTGCGCCAGATGCCGGGCGGGCGCCGCCCGAAGGTCGTCTTCTGCACGACCGAGAACGACATCGCCCATATCGCGCGGGCGATGCATGCCGGGGCCGACGAATACATCATGAAGCCGTTCGACAAGGAGATCGTCGCCTCCAAATTCCACCAGGTCGGACTGCTTTGAGCCATTCGCGACAGCCTGAGAAGATGATGGCCGCCGCCCCGCGCCGGGGTGACGCGACGCATCCGGAGGCTGTCGGATGAACAAGCTGTCCCCCATGGGCCTGCAGCCGCCCGGCCGCCACAAGACGGTGGTAATCGCCGACGACTCGGTCGTCGTGCGCGGGCTGTTCGCACGCTGGCTCGGGGAAAGCGGCCAGTTTCACCTCGTCGCCGTGGCGGGCGACGGCGAGACGGCGGTGGCACATGCCGGGCGCTTCAAGCCCGACGTCATGGTGCTCGATCTCGATATGCCGGGCGTCGACGGCGCGACCGCCCTGCCGCAGATTCTCAAGGAAAGCCCGCATACCGGTGTGCTGCTCGCCACGACACTGAATGAGCGCAACACGCGCATCGCGCTGGAATGCATGACCAAGGGCGCGATGGACGTCGTCTCGAAGCCTGACAGTCGCAGCGGCCTGACTCTCTCCCTCGACTTCCGCAGCGAGTTCCTGCTGAAACTCGGCAATGTCGCGCAGGCGAGGTTGCGCCCCGGAGCCCTGCCCTTCGAGCACGAGGTCGACTTCGCGCCGGCCGCGCCGACGAGCCTGCGCCAATTCGTCTCCACCGTCCCGCGCTACCTCGTCATCGGCGCCTCCACCGGCGGCCCGCGCGCCGTGGCGCGGGTACTCTTCGACATCGGCGACGCCCTGCATGACCTGACGACGGTCGTGGTTCAGCACATGCCGCCCGTCTTCACGGCCTCCTTCGCCGAGCAGATCGCGAGCTATATCGGCATCCCGGCGCGCGAGCCCTTCGACGGCGAACGCCTTGTCCGCGGCACGATCTATATCGCGCCGGGCGGCCGCCATCTCGGCATCGACCGGCGCCTCGGCCACATCACCGCCGCGATCGGCGACGGCCCACCGGTCCGCTTCTGCCGGCCGGCGGTGGATGTGCTCTTCAACGATGCCGCACGCCATCTCGGCTCGGCCGCTCTGGGGCTCGTGCTGACAGGCATGGGCTCGGACGGCACGGAGGGCGCCGGGGCGCTGCGCCGTGCGGGCGCCGCCGTCATCGCACAGGACGAGCAGAGCAGCACGATCTGGGGCATGCCCGGCTCCGTCGTTCGAGCCCAGCAGGCCTCCGCCGTGATCCCGCTCGACGATATCGGCCCCGCCATCCGTAGCCTCGTGAAGACGGGGCAGCCCTTATGACGGAAGCCGATTTCGCCTTCCTGCGGCAGCTCTTGCTTCTCCGCTCCGGCCTCGCACTGAGCCCGGACAAGCGCTATCTGGCCGAAAGCCGTCTCGGCATCCTCTGCCGCCGACGCGGCATCGAGGGTCTCGCGCAGCTCATCCAGGCCCTGCGCTTCGGGGCGGACCCCACGCTCGAGCATGCCGTCGTCGAGGCGATGACGACCAACGAGACCCTGTTCTTCCGCGATCACACGCCCTTCGAGCTGTTCCGCGACGTGATCCTGCCCGAGCGGCTCGAGGCGAATGCGGGCCACCGCTCCCTGCGCATCTGGTGCGCTGCCGTCTCCACCGGCCAGGAGGCCTATTCGATCGCCATGATCCTGGACGAGATGGCGCCGCGCCTCGCGGGCTGGAAAATCCAGATCGTGGGCACCGACATCTCCGGCGAGGTGCTGGACCGGGCCCGCAAGGGGCTCTACAGCCAGTTCGAGATCCAGCGCGGCCTGCCGATCCAAATGCTGCTGAAGCACTTCTACCAGGAAGGCGACAAATGGCGGATTTCGGAGAAGCTGCGCGGCATGGTCGAGCTCCGCCAGCATAATCTGCTCGAGCCGAGCGGCCATCTCGGCCAGTTCGATGTCATTTTCTGTCGCAACGTGCTGATCTATTTCGACGTCCCGACCAAGGCCAGAGTCCTGGACGGCCTGGCGCCTCGCTTGCTGCCGCAGGGCGCACTGCTGCTCGGCGCGGCCGAAACAGTGATCGGGATCTCGACATCGATCGTGCCGGACCGCCAGCACCGTGGCGTCTATCGCGGCCAGCATTCGGTCCATGCCCAGCCGGCAGGTCTCGGCCTCCCGCTGGAACCCATCCGCGCCGCAGTCGGCCTGCGCCACTGAGGGCGTCGCGGGCCCCGCGATAGCCGCCCTTTCTTGACACCGACAAACAAAAACCCCGCCTTCCGGCGGGGTCCCCGTCAGCCTGTCGTGTACATCCGACGACCAGGCTGGGTCTAACATGGAGGCGTTTCGTGACCGCCTTGTGACGGCGGTCAGGCCGGAATGCGTTCCTCGTTCTCGGAGGGCTCGCGCAGCACATAGCCGCGGCCCCAGACCGTCTCGATGTAGTTCTTGCCGTCCGAAGCGTTGGCGAGCTTCTTGCGGAGCTTGCAGATGAAGACGTCGATGATCTTCAGCTCGGGCTCGTCCATGCCGCCATAAAGGTGGTTCAGGAACATTTCCTTGGTCAGCGTCGTGCCCTTGCGGAGCGAGAGCAGCTCCAGCATCTGGTATTCCTTGCCGGTCAGGTGGACGCGGGCGGAATCCACCTCGACGGTCTTGGTGTCGAGGTTGACGACGAGATCGCCCGTCGTGATCACCGACTGGGCGTGGCCCTTCGAACGGCGGACGATGGCGTGGATGCGAGCGACCAGCTCGTCCTTGTGGAACGGCTTGGTCAGGTAGTCGTCGGCGCCGAAGCCGAGGCCCTTCACCTTGTCCTCGATGCCGGCGAGGCCGGAGAGGATCAGGATCGGTGTCTTGACCTTCGCGACGCGCAGGCTGCGGAGAACCTCGTAGCCGGACATGTCGGGCAGGTTCAGGTCGAGGAGGATGATGTCGTAATCGTAGAGCTTGCCGAGATCGACGCCCTCTTCGCCGAGATCCGTCGTATAGACGTTGAAGCTCTCGGATTTGAGCATCAGCTCGATCGACTGGGCGGTCGCGCTATCGTCCTCGATGAGCAGAACCCGCATGTCCACGTCCCCAATTTCGCCCGCAGGCAAGCTGACCGCTCTTCTCGTCCGAACCCCCACGGCTCAGGACGACGACGTACTTGCCCGTTGAAACGCCACGCGACACGCTACGAGGAAATGGTTAACAAACCGTGATTCCCGTGCGCAAGCGCTTCCTGGGAGAACGCCGCCGATCCTTGTCGAGGTGAGTCGAATTTGACACGGATCGTGACGCTGTTCGCCCGCGAAAGTCGCTTTCGCGGAGACCGTGCCGCACGTCGGGCCGGAAAGGCTCACTCGGCGTGACGCGGTCTCGAAACACAGTGTTAATCGGCCGGCTTAATGAAGGGTAAACGCATCCCGTCGCTTGCAAGGTTTCGCACAGGCCTGGCGCGGTTTCATGGCGGGCGAGGAGAGCAAGACGCCGCTGTCAGGACCGGCTTTGGTAATAAAGTCCCGTGAGGTAGCCGGAGCCCAGCGCCAGCAGATGGCCGCCCAGGACAAAGAAGCCGAAGATGTCGACCTCGCCCAACAGCACCCAGGAAGCGAACAGCAGCAGGATCGCGAGCATCAGCAGCAGCGCGCGATAGGTCCCGTCGGGAAAGAGCCCGGCACAGGCCCCGAGTGTGAACAAGGCGAGCGCGAGGATCATCGGCCGGTCCGGTGTGAGACCCGCCCGGCCTAGGAGCCCGCCCCTTTCCACGTGGTTGTGTTTCCACAGACAATCCGATTCAAATCCTCCTCATCGGATGCGCCGCATCCGACCGTCACCGGACGGCGCAGCGGTTGCCGCCAGTCCGGCGAGAGATTAACCGGGACGCGCATGAACAGCCCCGCCCATGGACAGGATCGGCTCTCCGGGCTCGCCGCCGCGATCGCGGCGCTCGATCCCGTCATCGTCTATGGTCGCGTCAACGCCGTGCGCGGACTGCTGGTCGAGGTGGCGGGGCCGATCGGGGCGATGAGCCTCGGCGGGCGCGTCGGCATCGAGATCGCGCCCGGCAGCCGCGTGCCCTGTGAGGTCATCGGCTTCTCGGGCGACCGCGCCTTGGTCATGCCCTTCGGCGGGCTCGACGGGGTGCGCCGCGGCTGCCCGGTCTATATCGACAAGGCGGCGCCGGGCCTCAAGCCCACGCCGGCCTGGCTCGGCCGCGTCGTCGATGCGCTCGGGCGCCCGGTCGATGGCGGGCCGCCTCTGCCGCAGGGCGAGGAACTCTACACCTTCCGCAACGACCCGCCGCCGGCGCATTCGCGACGACGTGTCGGCCGACCGCTCGATCTCGGCGTGCGCGCGCTCAACGCCTTCCTGACCTGCTGCCTCGGCCAGCGCATGGGCATCTTCGCCGGCTCCGGCGTCGGCAAATCGGTGCTGCTGTCGATGCTCGCGCGCTATGCCCGCGCCGACGTCAACGTCATCGGCCTCGTCGGCGAGCGCGGCCGCGAGGTGCAGGAGTTCCTGCAGGACGATCTCGGCCCCGAAGGCCTCGCGCGCTCGGTCGTCGTCGTCGCGACCTCCGACGAGCCGGCCCTCATGCGCAAGCAGGCCGCGCTGACGACCCTGACCCTCTCGGAGTATTTCCGCGACCAGGGCCGGCAGGTCATGTGCCTGATGGATTCGGTCACGCGCTTCGCCATGGCGATGCGCGAGATCGGGCTCGCCGCCGGCGAACCACCGACCACGAAGGGATATACGCCGACCGTCTTCGCCGAACTGCCGCGCCTGCTCGAGCGCGCCGGCCCAGGCGTCGGCGACGGCGCCATCACCGGGCTCTTCACCGTCCTCGTCGATGGCGGCGACCATGACGAGCCGGTGGCCGACGCCGTGCGCGGCATCCTCGACGGGCATATCGTGATGGAGCGCTCCATCGCCGAGCGCGGCCGCTTCCCGGCGATCAACATCCTGAAATCCGTCTCGCGCACCATGCCGCGCTCCTGCGACCCGGCCTTCTATCCGGTCGTGCAGAAGGCCCGCGCCACACTCGCGACCTATGCGGACATGGAGGAGCTGATCCGCCTCGGCGCCTATCGCCAGGGCGCCTCGGCCGAGGTCGACGAGGCGATCCGGCTGAACCCCGCGCTCGAGGGCTTTCTCAAGCAGGCCAAGGACGACGCGACGCCGCTGCCCGAATGCTATGCGAGGCTCGCCGCGATCATGAACGGCTGAGGCCGCGGCCGCCCGCGAGCAGCCGGAACAGCAGCAGCATCGCCACGACGCCGAGCGCCTGGATCGCGGCAGCGGCGACCAGCGCCTTGTCGCGCCCGAGATGCTCGATCATCGCGGCGAAGAGCAGCGGCGCCGCCGCGAAGGCGAGATTCTGCGGCACCGTCAGCCTTCCCATCAGCGTGCCATAGGCCTGGCGGCCGAACAGCGCGAGCGGCAGCGTCGCCCGGGCCACCGAGATCACGCCCATCGCGGCGCTGAAGCAGAGCACGAAGCCGCTCGCGACCAGCGACGTACCTGGCAGCAGCACCAGCATCAGGCAGGCGAGCGGGCCGAGCACCAACCCTGCAAACGCCGTGCGCTCCACCGGCAGCCGCTCGCCCAGCACGGCGTCGACGAGCCGCGCCAGCAGCGTCGCCGGCCCACTCAGCGCCGCGATGGCGACAGCCTCGGTCGCGCCGATCCCCGCATTGCGCAAGAGATCGATCAGATGCAGCGGCAGGCCCCAGGAGACGAGCCCGCTGGCGGAGAAGATCGCCGCGACGAGCCAGAAGGCCGTGCGCCGATCAGGCGGCGCGACGCGCGCCTCGTCCGCGCGGGCCGCGTTGGCCGCCGGCGCCGCGGCCTCGGCCGCACCCTGCCGATAGCGGGGAACAGTGGCATAGATCGGCAGCACGATCAGGATCTGCAGCGTCGCGAAGACCAGCCAGGTCGTCCGCCAGCCGAAGCTGGCGGAGAGGGCGGCGGTGAGCGGCCAGAACACGGTCGAGGACAGGCCCGTCGCCAGCATCATCAGCCCGATCACCCGCCGCGCCCGCGGGCCGACCAGATGCGCGATGGTGACGCCGCCGACATTGGCCAGCGAGAAGGCATGGCCGATGCCGATCACGACCCAGCTCGCGAGATAGCTGACGAGCCCTTGCGCGAAACCGAGCAGGGCGAGTCCGAGCGCGCAGAACAGCGCGCCGAGGCACATCGCGCCGCGGGTTCCGGCCCGGTCGAGATGGCGGCCGATCGCCGGCGCCAGCGCCGCCCCCGTCAGGAGCAGCAGCGTGATGCCGCCGAAGACGGTGGTGACGTCGAGGGCGAGATCGCGCTCGATGTCGCGCGCCACCACCGAAAGCGCATAGAAGGTCGTGCCCCAGCCGATGATGCGGGTGACGACGAGGCCGCCGATCAGCAGGCTATGCTCGGGAAGGCGCGGAAGGGCGGGCAAGGCGGGCGATCCCGGGGGCAGAGGCGGGCGCGGGGAGCGCCCCGGAGACCCCGCTACTATCCCCTGCCGCCGCCCTGCGTCAGCAGCGGGCGCGCACGCTGGCCATGCAGCGAATGCGAGGCTTTCCGGTAAGGAACGGTCAACCTCCTTGCGCCATTGTGCTTTTTGTCTCGCGGCAGGAGTTCCGGGCGGGCGCCGAGGGGTCGGCGCGCGCCCCATGCGTGATCAGGAGTTGGAAACGACATGAAGTCGCGAGACACATTGCTGCGTCTCAAGCGCTTCCAGGTGGACGAAAAGCGCCGCCGGGTAAGCCAGATCGAGATGATGATCGCGGATTTCCACCGCATGGCGAGCGATCTGGATCGCGAGATCCAGAGCGAGGAAGCCCGGGCCGGCATCTCCGACCCCGCCCATTTCGCCTACCCGACCTATGCCAAGGCGGCGCTGGGCCGCCGCGACAATCTCCGCCAGTCCGCCGACAATCTGAAGGGCCAGCTCGAGGAGGCCAAGGCCGAACTCCAGGAGGCCTTCGAGGACATGAAGAAGGTCGAGATCCTCGACGACCGCGAAAAGGCGACCGAGCGCGCCGCCGAAGCCGCCCGCGACCAGGCGATGATGGACTCGATCGGCCTGCGCCCGAGGGCGTGAGCGGCGGTTGAGGGTGTGAATTTGAAAGGCCCGCCGGGACGTCCGGCGGGCCTTTATTGTTGGGCTTAAGGGGTGGCGCGCGTCACGAAACCAAGGCAACCACGGGTCGAAAGCGGCCCCTGATCAATCGATTGGGCGTGCCATGCGTCTATCCGGAGGCGTCAGCAGCCATTCCACAAGGCGCTGCACGCGCCGATCCTGCTCGCGCTCATTTTGTTCGCCGACTTCGAGGCGGTTCCACCGATAGCGGATGCCCAACCCATCAGCGACGCGGCGGCTGACCCCGCAGCCGAGATACGCATAGGTGCCGCGTTCAAAGCGCATTGTGCTTGGTTCGCGGTCGCACGAAATACGTCCTACACCTTCGCGGGTCGGATCGACGTGTGATGGCAAAGGCCACCACCCGTCTGGAAACGCCTCGGTCAAGGACTGGTTGAGCGGCTCGGCATGGTTTATGTTAATCTCTAGAAGACTGAATCTGAAATCAGGCCAGAGATCGGTATTCCAGAACACGCGGCCTTCGTTCCAAGCCCGAGTCGCTCTGTTGCTTTGAACCATAGATGTTGTTCGATAAATTACATCGCTTCGCGGGTTCCGATTGTCATATGTTGGCTGTGCGCCACCCATCTCAATCCAGCCGGCCCAATGCGCCGGAAAATACAGCATTCGCCCGTTAATCTCGACCTTGATTGTTAGCGCAGACTCATTGGCGCTAGCATCGAATGCGGAGAAACTCGCGGCCATTGCCAAAGCTGCCGGCAGGGCGACGCAAACCAATCTACTCTTCCGCAAGTACGCTGAAAGCATCATTGACTGATCCCGTCTCATCGACGCCGCATGCGACGCATTAAACCGCATCGTTGCACAGCCCAAGACCATCACACTTCAGGATGGGCAAATGGGCCCATATTGGGCTGGATTGAGTGCCATTATCATCGCTACTAGGCCCCCACTCCGCCACCCGCAGCGATGGCGCTGGTCAACAGTGAATGGTGAATGCCGGCTACGGGTCGAAAGCTGGCCCATCGCCATTTCCCCGCCGCCCCCTACCCGATCACCGGGTGATGCGGCGCGCAATCCGGCCGCATCTGCCCCTTGAGCCGCGGGTCGTCATCGACCTCGACGCCGCGCTTGAACACCGTAAACCCCGAGCGCTGGTAGAATTCCGGCGCGGAGGGGTGGTCGAGCGTGCAGGTGTGGACCCAGAAGCGCCCGATCGGCTTGGCCCAGGCCAGCGCCAGCGCCCGGTTCATCAGCCAACGACCGGCGCCTTTGCCCACCACCGCCTCGTCGAGGCCGAAGAAGGCGAGCTCCGCCTCGCCCGCCACCCGGAAATCCAGTTCGAGCAGGCCGTGATCGGCGCCCTCGCGGCGGACCATGTAGGTCTCGACATTCGCGTCGCCGAGGATGGCCGCGACCTCGCCGCGGGGCTTGACCAGCCGGCTGAACCACATCCAGCTCTCGCCCAGCCGCCGGTACATGGCGAGATAGCGGTCCAGTTCGTCCGCGCCGATCCGCTCCAGCGCAAACCCTTCCAGCCCCGGCGGATCGGGCCGCTCGGGCGGGCGCGCGAACATCTCCAGCGAGGTGACGATGGCGGCGATCTTGCCGGGCGGCAGGTCGGTGGTGCCGGTGAGGCTGATGGTCAGGGTCTGGGTCATGTCGGCCTGATCGGTGAATCGGCATTCGGCGGCCAACCGGATTCGGCTGGCGCCCTGCCCCGATCATGACATGATCGGGGCGGAGACATCACCTCATGGCGAAGCGGCATCAGCGGGCAGGGACAGGCGGGCGCGGCCTCGCGCTGGCGCGGCTCGTGGTCGCGCTCGCGATTATGCTGCTCGCCGTGCTGCCTCATGCGACGCTGGCCGCGGGCCATGCCGCCCCGGCGGCTTTCCACACCGAGCCACACCCAGCTGCCGCGGGGCCGACGCCCTGCCATGAGGAGGCCGGCCATCACGACACCGCGCCGGCCGCGCCCGGCCACGCCATGCCCTCCTGCTGCATTCTCGGCTGCGGGCTCCTGGCCCAGGCCCCTGCCCTGCCCGGCGCCAGCGATCCGGCCGGCTGGCGCAGCCTTGCCCCCGTGACGGTGGCCGCGAAGCCCGAGCGCACGCCCGAGCCGGCCGAGCGCCCGCCGCGGCGCAGGCCGGCCTGAACCCTTCCACCCTTTTTCGTTTGCAGGGAGCCGCGCGCCGGGCCTGCGGGCCGCCGCGGCCTCCCGTCTTCATCGAGGACCACTCATGACCGTTTCCGTTTCCACCCGCCTCGCCCTCGGGCTCGTCGCTGCGCTCGCGCTCGGCGGCACGGCGCTGGCCCAGCAGCATCAGGGCCACGGCTCCCATGGCGGCCACGGCGCGCCCGCCGCGAAGGCGGGCGACAGCGCAGCGACCACCGCCTACAAGGCCGCCAATGCGAAGATGCACAAGGACATGGACATCGCCTTCACCGGCGATGCCGACGCCGATTTCGTGCGCGGCATGATCCCGCATCACCAGGGCGCCATCGACATGGCCAGGGTCATGCTCGCCCATGGCAAGGACCCGGCGCTGAAGAAGCTCGCGACCAGCATCATCGCCGATCAGGAGAAAGAGATCGCGATGATGCGCGACTGGCTCAAGGCCAACGGCAAATAGCCATCGACGACCCGGCAGGCGGCGGCGACGCCGCTTGCCCTTCCTCCGCCTCGCTGGCACAGAGGCTGCACGCACGGCTCCCCGCTGCGCCGTTTGCGCCGATCTCCACGCCCTCGCAGCCCGCGGGTCCCATGAAGCGATATCTGGATTACCTCTGGCCGATCATCGGGCTCGTCGCGGTCGTCTGGTCCGTCGATCTGCTCTGGGACAAGCTCAAGGCCGAGGCCGGGACGGATGCCGCCATCGAGGCGCTGCTCGCCCAGGGCAGTTTCTGGGACAATCTGCGCATCGTCGCCAGCCGCATCGGCCAGAAGATCGCGGTGATCCCGACCGACGCCTTCTTCCACGCTGCGCTCGCGACCCTCGTCGCCTATGCGGCCCTCGCCTGGTACGACCGCATCGCCCTGCTCCATCTCGGCAAGGAGAAGGGCATCTCCTGGCTCTACATCTCGGTCTGCTCCTTCGTCACCTACGCCCTCTCCCACAACATCGGCGCCTCTGTGTTCTCCGGCGGCATGGTGCGCTTCCGCGCCTATACGGCCAAGGGGCTGACCGCGGGCGAGGTCGCGGTGCTGGTCGCGCTCTGCTCCTTCACCTTCGCCTTCGGGACGATCCTGCTGATGGGCCTCGTCCTGCTCTACGAGCCCGAGATCCTGCGCCCGCTCGGCCGGCTCTCCTCCTGGTTCGCGATCGGCGACAATGGCGCGCGGCTGATCGGCGTCGCCATGCTCGGCTTCGTCGCGCTTTACACGATCGGCTCTTGGCTGAAATTCCGGCCGCTGCGCCTCGGCAAGCTCGAGATCATCTATCCGCGCCTGCCGATCGTCTTCCGGCAATATCTCGCCGCCCCGCTCGAACTCGCCGGCGCTGCCGGCATCATCTATTTCGCGTTGCCGGAGCAGGGCAATCCGGGCTTCATGATCGTGCTCGGCGCCTTCCTGCTCTCCTTCTCGGCCGGGCTGCTCAGCCAGGTCCCGGGCGGAGTCGGCGTGATGGAGGCGGTGTTTCTGGCGGTGATGCCCGGCATGCCGGCGCCGGCCGTCTTCGCCGCGCTGCTGATCTGGCGGATGTTCTATCTCATCATCCCGCTGGTCGTGTCGCTGCCGGTGGTGCTGGCCTTCGAGCGGGCCCAGCTCCGGCGAAACACCCGCATCGCCCCACCGCCCTAGCACCGCCCCTAAAGTCGGGACCCGGTTTTCGGAGCCATCCGATGCGCGACAATGCCCGTCAGCGTCGGAGTGCGATCGCGGCGGCCGCGAACATCAGCGCCGCGCCGATCGCCTCGCTGCGGCCGAAGGGCTCGTCGAGCAGCAACACGCCGGCGATCACCGCGATCACCGGGCTGACGAAGGCGTAGAGCCCGGCTCCGAAGGCGCCCCAGTCGCGCAGCAACCGGATGAAGATGGTGAAGCCGATCAGCGAGCCAGCCCCGACCAGGAAGGCGAGCGCCGGCGCCACGGGCCAGGCCAGCAAACCCGCGAGTTCGGCGGTGCCGACCGGCTCCAGCACCAGCGTCACGACGATCAGCCCGGCCGCGCCGATCGCCGTCTGCCAGCTCGCCAGCGTCAGCGTCAGCGTCGGCATCGTCCCCACAATCGGCCGGCTCAGCACCGCGCCGATGCAGTAGCACAGCGTTCCGAAGGCGACCGAGGCCAGCCCCCAGGCCTCCAGCGCGTCACCCGAGCCCACTCCGCCGGAGAGGCGCTGCCCGAAGAGGAAGCCGAGCCCCGCCGTCCCGAGCGCGATCGCCAGCAGCCGCCGCCCAGTGATCGCCTCGCCTTCGATCAGCCGCACCGCGATCAGCGTCCAGATCGGGATCGTCGCCATGTTGACGATGGCCGAGAGGCCGGAGGGGGCATGGGCCGCGCCCCAGAACAGGAAGGCGTAATTGGCGGTGTTGACCAGCAGCGCCGTGCCGATCAGCCGCGGCCAGGCGGCGGGCGGAACCCGGCCCGCATCCCGCCCGGCCCAGAGCAGCAGCAGCCCTCCGGCGATGACGAAGCGGGCCGCGGCGAGCAGCAAAGGCGAGGTGTGCGCGGAGGCGATCCTGACCGGCAGGAAGGTCAGCCCCCAGACGAGGCAGAGCAGGGCGAAGAGGGCGGCGTTGCGCGACATGCCCAGCCGTCTTAGGCGAGGCCCGCCGGCCCCACCATTGCACCGCCGGCATCGGCGCCCCGTGGAAACCGGCGGCGCCGGTGCCTGCTCAGACGGTGCCGACTGTCTTCAGCCGCACGCGCGGATGGATCTCGGCCTGCGAGAGCACCGGCGTCTCGCGCCGGAAGCGCTCGATGATCTGGCGCACGAAGGGCCGCGCCATGCCGGAGGTGACGAGCGCCGGCATCTCGCCCATGCGCGCCGCATCCTCGAACTTGTCGCGCACCTGATGGACGAACTCCTGCAGCCGCGAGGGCTGCATGGCGAGATGGCGATCCTCGCCCTGGCCGATGATGGACTCGGCGAAAACGCTCTCCCAGGCCGGCGAGAGCGTGATGATCGGCAGCAGGCCCTGCCCGTTCGAGAACTGCGCGCAGATCTGGCGCGAGAGCCGCATGCGGACATGCTCGGCGATGTCGCGCGGGTTCTTGAGCCCGCCCGCAGCCTCAGCGATGCCCTCCACGATGGTGGCGAGGTCCCGGATCGAGATGCGTTCGGAGAGCAGGAGCTGCAGCACGCGCTGAATGCCGGTGGTCGAGATCTGGCTCGGCACGATCTCCTTGATGAGATCGGCATGGTCCTTGGGCAGCTCGCGCAGCAGCTTCTGCACCTCGCCATGCGAGAGCAGCTCCGGCATGTGCGACTTCAGCACCTCGGTGAGATGCGTCGAGATCACCGTCGCGGCGTCGACCACCGTGTAGCCGCGCAGCTGCGCCTCGTCCTGCAGCGCACCGTCGATCCAGGTCGCCGGCAGGCCGAAGGTCGGCTCCAGCACGTTGTGGCCGGGCAGGTTCACGCTGCCGCCCATCGGGTCCATCGCCATGTACTGGCCGGCATAGACGATGCCGTGCCCGGCATCGATCTCCTTGATCTTGATGAAGTAGTGGTTCGCCTCGAGCTGGACGTTGTCGACGATGCGCACGGCCGGCATGACGAAGCCGAGTTCGGCGGCAAGCTGGCGGCGCAGCGCCCGGACCTGGTCGGTCAGCCGGTCCTGCCCGCCGGCCGAATTGACCAGCGGCAGCAGCCCGTAGCCGATCTCGATCTTCAGCTCGTCGAGCTTGAGCAGGTCGTTGAGCGTCTCCTCCTTCGGCGTTCCGTCCGCCTGCAGCGGCGAGGCCGCCTGGGCCGCATCGGCGTCCTCCGCCTCCTTGGCCTTGGCGATCTGCCCGAAATGGCGGGCTAGCCAGGCGGCGGCCAGCGCCAGCACCAGGAAAGGCAGCATCGGGATGCCGGGGAGGATCGCGATCAGCGCCATCACCGCCGCCGACATGCCGAGCGCCTTCGGATAGCCGGAGAGCTGCTTGCCGAGCGCCTTGTCGGCCGCGCCGCGCACGCCGGATTTCGACACGAGCAGGCCCGCGGCGGTCGAGACGATGAGCGCCGGGATCTGGCTGACGAGGCCGTCGCCGACGGTCAGCTGCGTATAGGCGCGGGCGGCGTCGCCGAAGCCCATGCCCTGCTGCGCGACGCCGATGATGATGCCGCCCAGAACGTTGATGAAGGTGATCAGCAGGCCGGCGATGGCGTCGCCGCGCACGAATTTCGAGGCACCGTCCATCGAGCCGAAGAAGTTGGCCTCGTCCTCGAGCGCCTTGCGACGGGTCTTGGCGACCTCCTGGTCGATCAGCCCCGCCGAGAGATCGGCGTCGATCGCCATCTGCTTGCCGGGCATCGCGTCGAGCGCGAAACGGGCCGCGACCTCGGCGATGCGCCCCGAGCCCTTCGTGATAACGACGAAGTTCACGATGATCAGGATGGTGAAGACGATCACCCCGATCACGAAATTGCCGCCCATCACGAAATTGCCAAAGGCCTCGATGACGTGGCCGGCCGCCGCGCTGCCCTCATGCCCATGGGCGAGGATCAGACGCGTCGAGGCGAGATTCAGGGCCAGCCGGAGCATGGTGACGATCAGCAGCACCGTCGGGAAAGCCGAGAACTCCAGCGGTTCCTCGATGAACAGCGCCGTCATCAGCACGAGCACCGACAGGATGATCGAGAGCGCCAGCAGCATGTCGAGCAGTAGGCTCGGCAACGGGAAGATGAGCACCACGAGGATGCCCATGACGCCGATCGCCAGGAACAGGTCCGGGCGGTTGAGGAGCTTCCCCATCCCCCCGCGGCTCATCTCGAAGCCACCGCCTGCCGCTGCTGCCGTGGTCACATCCGTCATCGACCAGCCTGCTCCCCGCGCCGAACTGCGCACGCACCCGGCAATTCTTGCCGGGCATAGGGTGAACGAGTGGTTAAGAAGACCGGATTAGTTCCTTCCGGAACCCTTTCCTGAACAGACCGTTATCGAATGGCCGCGCTGCGGCCCCATTCCGCCCGCCCACTGGAACCGGGGTGGATGACCGGGCTTTTTCGAAAAGCCACAGCTACTGGAGAACGACCTTGGATAGACGTTCATTCGTGTTGAGCCTGTTCGGCGGCATTGCCGCGGCCAGCGTCGGCGGTATTGCCCTCGCACAGGCTGCTGAGGGTGAGATGCCGGTCAAGGCCGGTGATCTGGATGCCGCGACCAAGGCGGCCCTGGACAAGACCGACGCCGATTTCAGCCAGGTCGTCGTGCGCGAGCGCGTCGTGCGCCGTCCGCGTCGGCCGGTCGTGGTGCGTGAGCGCGTGATCGTGCGTCGCCGTCCGCGCCGCTATCGCAGGCCGGTGGTCGTCCGCCGCCGCGTCATTGTGCGCTGAGCGATATTCTCGGGGGCGGCGGCTTGGGCCGCCGCCCTTTTGCGTGAGGCAGCGTTTTCAGACCGCGGAGCCGGAGGTCCCTTGGCATGGCAGAGCCCGTCGCGACTCCGGCGCCAGCACCCGGCGTGGTCGCCACCGCGATCCCCGCCCGCCTCGACCGCCTGCCCTGGTCGCCCTTTCATACGCTCGTCGTCGTCGCCCTCGGCGTGACCTGGATTCTCGACGGGCTGGAAGTCACTCTCGCGGGCTCGGTCTCCGGGGCGCTGAAGGACAGCCCCGTCCTGCGCTTCAGCAATACCGAGGTCGGAATGGCGGGAGCCGCCTATCTCGCCGGAGCCGTCATCGGCGCGCTCTTCTTCGGCTGGCTGACCGACAGGCTCGGTCGCAAGAAGCTCTTCACCGTCACCCTGCTGGTCTATCTCGCCGCGACCGCAGCCACCGCCTTCTCCTGGAACTTCTGGAGCTTCATCGTCTTCCGCTTCTTCACCGGCATGGGCATCGGCGGCGAATACACGGCCATCAACTCGACCATTCAGGAACTCGTCCCCGCACGCGTCCGCGGTTGGGTCGACCTTGTCATCAATGGGTCCTTCTGGGTCGGCGCGGCCCTGGGCGCCGTGGGCGCGATCATTCTCCTCGACCCCGCCGTGATCGATCCCGAGCTCGGCTGGCGGCTTGCCTTTTTCATCGGCTCGGCGCTGGGGCTGATCATCCTCGTGCTGCGGCAGTGGATCCCCGAAAGCCCGCGCTGGCTCATCGGCCATGGCCGGACGCAGGAGGCCGAAGCCATCGTCGCGGCGATCGAGGCTCGCGCCGGCATCCGCCATGATCCGCAGGAATCGCTCCCGCTGACCCATTTGCGGCCCCGCGCGGTGACGCCGCTGCGCGAGGTCTTTCACGTGCTCTTCGTCGTCCATCGCCCGCGCGCACTGGTCGGGCTGGCGCTGATGGTCGCGCAGGCCTTCTTCTACAATGCCATCTTCTTCACCTATGCGCTGATCCTGACCGACTTCTACCAGGTTCCCTCGCAGTCGATCGGCTGGTTCATCCTGCCCTTCGCGGCCGGCAATTTCCTCGGGCCTTTGATCCTCGGGCGGCTCTTCGACACGGTCGGACGTCGCACGATGATCGCCGTGACCTACGCCCTTTCGGGCCTGCTCCTCACCGGCACCGGCTATCTCTTCTGGCGCGATCTTCTGACAGCGCAGCAGCTCACCCTATGCTGGAGCGTCGTGTTCTTCTTCGCTTCCGCAGCCGCGAGTTCGGCCTATCTGACCGTCAGCGAGACGTTCCCGGTCGAGATGCGGGCGCTCGCGATCGCCGCTTTCTACGCGGTGGGCACCGGTGTGGGCGGCGTCGCCGGCCCCTGGCTGTTTGGCTTTCTGATCGATACCGGCTCCCGCGGCAGCGTCTTCGGCGGTTATCTGTTCGGGGCCGTGCTCATGCTGGCGGTGGCTGCGATCGCGGCCCGCTTCGCCATTCGGGCTGAGCGGCAGCCGCTTGAGAGCATCGCCCGCCCCTTGAACGCGGCCGACTAAGCGGACCGCGCCATCGGAGCCCCGACACCGAAACCGATACCGAACGGAACAATGCATCATTCGAATGCATTATTCCGGACCGCCGACTTGGCCCTAGGATGCCGGGGACGATGTGGCGACAGACACTGCGGAGGATCTCGTGGACAGACGTTCGTTCATCATGTCTCTGATCGGCGGCATGGCCGTCGCGAGCCTGGGCGGCCTCGCTGCGGCCGAGGCGACCCAGCCGGCAACACGGCCCGAGGCGAAACCGGAGCCGGCCCCTGCGAACGACGCGGAGGCCGTCACGGCGGAAGTCAAGGATGGCCTGGACAAGGCCGAGGCCGACTATAGCCAGTATTACTATTACCGCCGCCGGCCGCGCTATTACGCCCGGCCGCGCTACTATTACCGCCCGCGGCCGCGCTATTATTACCGCCCGCGCTATTACGCCCGCCCCCGCTATTACCGGCGCCGCTACTGGTAAGGCCCGATCGGGTCAGAGCGCGCTGACGCGCGCCTGACCCGGCTCTGCTACGGCGATACCGGCTGAGCTGTACTCGCTCAGCTTGTTGCGCAGGGTGCGGATTGAGATTCCCAGGATCTTGGCCGCATGGGTGCGATTCCCGAGGCAGTGGTCGAGCGTGTCGAGGATCAGCTCGCGCTCGACATCGGCGACGGTGTGGCCGACCAGCGACCGTGTCATGGCCTCCGCCGTCTGCGCGGCGCGGGCGGCCGGGTCGCGGCCTGCAGCTGGGCCTAGTGTTTCGCCCTCGGGCGTCATCACCGCTTCCGGCCCGATCTCGGCGCCGCGCGCCAGCAGCACGGCGCGGTGGATCGTGTTCTCCAGTTCGCGGACATTGCCGCGCCAGGCATTCGAGAGCAGCAGCTTGCGCGCCTCGGGCGCGATCGGGCGCAACGGCATGCCGTTCAACTCGGCATATTTCCGAGCGAAATGATCCGCCAGGGCGAGAATATCGCCAGGGCGCTCGCGGAGCGCCGGCAGCCGCAGATGCACCACGTTGAGGCGGTAGAACAGGTCTTCGCGGAAGGAGCCTTCGCGTACCGCATCGCCGAGATTGCGGTTGGACGTGGCGATGATGCGCAGATCGACCTTGACCGGCGTCGTTCCCCCGACGCGGTCGATCATCCGCTCCTGCAGCGCCCGCAGGAGCTTGGCCTGCAGGCGGACATCCATCTCCGAGATTTCATCGAGCAGCAGCGTCCCGCCATTGGCCTCCTCGAATTTGCCGATGCGCCGCGCGATGGCGCCGGTGAAGGCGCCCTTTTCATGCCCGAACAGCTCGGACTCCAGCAGATTGTCGGGGATGGCCGCGCAGTTGACCGCGACGAAGGGCTTGTCCTTGCGCAGCGACTTCTGATGCAGGTGCCGGGCGATCACCTCCTTGCCGGTGCCGCTCTCGCCCGTCACCAGCACGGGCGCGTCCGAACGCGCGATCTGGCCCGCGAGCTGGACCACCCGCTCCATCGCCGGGTCTTTCCAGATCAGGCTCGACTGGTCGGCGGCGACGGCCTCCAGCACGGCCGCGATCAGCTCGGGATCGGGCGGCAGGGGAACGTATTCGCGCGCCCCGGCCTGGATCGCCGCGACAGCCGCCCGTGCGTCGGTCGAGGTGCCGCAGGCGACGATCGGCGTGCGGATGCGCTCCGCTTCCAGCGAGGCGACGAATTGCGCCACCGGCAGCGCAACCTCGACCATGAGCAGGTCCGCGCCCTTGGACCGCAGCACGGCGAGCGTCTGCTCCAGCCCCTCGGTGTGCGTGACATTGGCGCCATGCGCGATCGCGATCTTGGCGGCGGCGATGAGCTGTCCCTTGAGACCGCCGGCGATGATGAGACGCATGGCTGAAGCCCTCCTGCGTGACTGCGTGACGGGTCGACCGGGCCTTACCGGTCGGCCTTGATGATTTCGGTCATGGTGACGCCGAGCCGGTCCTCCACCACGACGACCTCCCCGCGTGCCACCAGACGCTCGTTGACGAAGATGTCGATCGCCTCGCCGACGCGGCGGTCGAGTTCCAGCACGGCGCCCGGCACGATCTGCAGCAGATCGCCGACGGCGATCTTCGAGGAGCCGAGCACGGCCGAGACGTTGACCGGCACGTCGAAGACCTGTTCGAGATCCTCCGCCGTCTTGACCGGCACCGGCCCCGACCGCGCGACCGAGCTGTCGTTGTGGTCGAAGGAGAGATCCGCCGGGTTGAGAGGCGGCAGCTTGAGATCGTTGTCCGTGCTCATCGCTCGTCCTTACTCCGCAGGGGGCCGGAAGCCGGGAAACGCCGTCGCCACGGCCTGATCCACCAATTGTCCGAGCCGCTCCCTTTCGATCACGAAGCCGCCCTCGGCCCATTCGATGCGCCCGTCCCCGGGCGCGATGTCGGGCTCGCCCAGCACCACGAGGCGCCCGGCGAAGCCGGTTTCCTGGGCGAGGCGCCGGACCAGGGCCTCGGCCGTTTCCACAGCGCCTTCATTCACCCGCATCACCAGATGCGGCGCCTGCCGCGCATGGGCGAGGCACTCGCGCAGCGCGTTCTCCAGCGCCGCCAGCGGCCGCTCGCCCAGGGCGGCCCCCGCAAGGGCCCGCGCCGCGACGACGGCGACATAGGCCGCCCGCGCTTCGACCTCGGCCGCATGGGTGGCTTCCTGCGCGACGAGCCGCTCGGCGGCCCGGGCCAGTTGGGCGACCAGCCCGTTGAGCTGCCCCTCGGCCTCACGCCGCCCCTGCTCGACCCCCGCCGCGAAACCCTCGGCTCGTGCAGCCGCGATGTCGGCCTCGCCGGCCGCCCTGCGGCCGCCTTCGCGGAAATCCGTCCCGAAGGTGAATTTCGTGGCGCTGCTCATCGTCAATAGACCAGCTCGTCTTCGGCATTGCCCTTGGACAGAATGATCTCGCCCTTGTCGGCGAGGTCCTTGGTCAGCGCGACGAGCTTCTGCTGCGCCTCGTCGACCTCCTTGAGCCGCAGCGGCCCGAGACTCTGGATGTCGTCCTGCATGTTCTTGACGGCGCGTTGCGACATCGCGCTGAAGAAGAAGTCGCGCATCCCCTCGCTGGCGCCCTTGAGGGCGCGGGTCAGCGTATCCTTGTCGACCTGGCGCATCAGCGTCTGCAGCCCGGCCGGATCGAGCTTGCCGAGATCCTCGAAGGTGAACATCAGCGCCCGGATGCGCGCGGCCGAATCCTGGTTGGAGGCGTCGAGCGCGGACAGGAAGCGCATCTCCGTCTGCCGGTCGAAGCCGTTGAAGATCTCGGCCATCATCTCGTGGGGATCGCGCCGCCGCGTCTGCGTCAGGGTCGCGACGAATTCGGTACGCAGCGTGTTCTCGATATGGTCGAGCGCTTCCTTCTGCACCGATTCCAGCCGCAGCATCCGCCCGACGACCTCGATCGAGAGATCGTTCGGCAGGTTGCGCAGCACGTTGGCGGCATGGTCGGGCCGGATCTTGGAGAGGATCACCGCGATCGTCTGCGGATATTCGTTCTTGAGGAAGTTGGCGAGCACAACGGCGTCGATATTGCCGAGCTTCTGCCACATGTTGCGGCCGGCGGGACCGCGGATTTCCTCCATGATCATGGCGACCTGATCGGTCGGCAGGATCTTCTCGAGCAGCGAGATCGTGCGGTCGAAAGAGCCGGTGACGGCGCCGGCGCTGGAAAGCTTGCCGACGAAGTCCAGCATCAGCCGCTCGACATCGTCGGCATCGACCGTGCCGAGTTCTGCCATGGCGCGGGTGATGATGCGGATTTCCTCGTCGTCGAATTCCGACCAGATCTTCCGGCCGTGCTCTTCGCCGAGCACGAGCAGGATCACCGCGGCCCGCTGCGGGCCGGTCATCTCGTCGATATTGGTGACGCCGATGCCACCGCCTTCGATGGAGCCGTCGCGGTTGGCGAGGGAACGTGCTTCGGCCATGGCTCAGTGCCCCGTCATGCCGCGGCTTTTTCGTGGATCCAGGTCCGCAGCACCGCGACGCTGTCCGCCGGGTTCTGGGAGACCATCTGACCGATTTTTTCCACGGACTGCGCCTTGAGCTGCCCCTTGAACTGGGCGACGGCGAGCATGCGCTCCGAGGGCAGCTCCACGTTGAGCGGATCGCCGTCGGCTCCCGGCAGCGCGCGCGAGGCGGCCGGATCGCCGTTCGTTTCGGCGGGAATCATCGCGACGCCATTGCGGATGATCATGGGCCCGCCCCGCATGGCGGCGCCGGGATCGGGCGCGAGGATCTGCTTGAGCAGCGGCCGCACCACCACCATCAGCACGATCAGCGTGAGCAGGGCGATCACGCCGATCTCGGCGAAGCGGATGACGTCCTCCTTCGTGACCGAAAGCAGCTGCTGCATGAGGCTCTGCTCGACCAGATCGGTCGCGGTCGGCGGCGCCTCGGCGAAGCGCAGATTGACGACCTCGAGCTTGTCGCCGCGAGACTCGTCGAAGCCGGCCGCCGTCCTCACGAGCTGGCCGATGCGCTCCAGATCCTCGTTGCTGCGCGGCTGATACGTCACCTCGCCATTGGCGCCGCGCGTATAGGTGCCGTCGACCAGCACCGCCACCGAGAGCCGCTTGACCCGCCCGCCCTCCAGCACCTCGGTGCGGGTCGTGCGGGAGATCTCGTAATTGACGACCTCCTCGTTCTTCTGGGAGTTGTCGCGCGGGGCGTTGCCGCCCTGCCCGGGCTGGGCGCCGGGCAGCTCGTTACCGACGGTGACGGCGCCGCCGCCCTCGGAGGTCGTCGACGCCTCGGTCCGGTTCTGGCTGGAGCGAACGACGCGGCTCTCGGGATCGAAGGTCTCGGAGCGGCTCTCGATGCGGTTGACGTCGAGCGCCGCCGAAACCTGCACGCGGGCCCGGCCGTGACCGACGATGCTGGCGACGATGTCCTCAATCTGCAGTTTGAGGCGGCGCTCGATGCCGACCTGCCGCTCCTCGATGCCGAGCCCGGCCACGCCGTTCTCCGACTGGGCACCGTCGGCGAGCAGCCGGCCACGCTCGTCGACGATCGAGACCCGCTCGGGCTTCAGCCCGTCGACCGCCGAGGAGACGAGATGGCGGATAGCCCGGACCTGAGCCGCGTCGAGATCGCCTCCCAGCTTGAGCGCGATCGAGGCCCGCGGGGGCTCGCGGTCGCGCTCGAACAGCCGCTTTTCAGGGATCACGAGGTGCACGCGCGCGGCCTGGACGCGGCTGATCGAGCGGATCGTGCGCGACAGCTCGCCTTCGAGCGCGCGCATGTGGTTGATGTTCTGGACGAAGCTGGTCGAGGAAAAGGCGTCGCCCTTGTCGAAGATCTCGTAGCCGACGCCGCCGCCCGCCGGGATGCCCTTGCTGGCGAGGTCGAGCCGCAGCCGCGGCACGACCGTCTTGTCGACCAGGATGGTCTGGCCATCGCCGCGCAGCTCATATTTCACGCCGCGCGTGTCGAGGTCCTTGAGGATGGCGCTGACATCGGAGGAATTCAGGTCGGAAAACAGGACGCCCATGGCGGGCTGGGACATCCGCATCATCACGAAGGCGAAGAAGCCGACGAGCGCGAGCGTGACCGCCAGCATCGCCGCCAGGCGCGGCGCTCCAAAACGCGAGAACTGTTCGACGATGCCGCTCACGCCGCTATCCGTTTCACAAAGCCGTCCCGCCCGCTCCTGGTCGCGGGTTACTAGGCAAGTTTTTCCCGGTGCGTGGTTAGCGTCTGGTTAATTTTTGCCGGGCGGCCGTTAAGATTGTCCCGGACAGGGCCGCCGGAACGAAAAAGGCGCCGGTCCGGGGACCGACGCCTTGGGGCATCCGGCAGCGGTCAGCTGCGATCATTGGCGGTAGTGCTGGATCCGGGTGGTGCGCAGCCCCGCGAGGCCGTGCTGGTCGATCGACATCTGCCAGCTGAGGAATTCGTCCACTGTCAGCGTGTAGCGCTGGCAGGCTTCTTCGAGGCTCAGGAGGCCGCCGCGCACCGCGGCGACGACCTCGGCCTTGCGCCGGATCACCCAGCGGCGGGTATTCATCGGCGGAAGGTCGGCGATCGTCAGCGGACTTCCGTCCGGTCCGATCACGTATTTCACCCGCGGTCGCAAAGGCTCGGTCATGGTACACTCACACAACTCAACAGAGCTACTTGTGCCGAGCATAGGGCTACCGCTTTAAGATTTGCCTAAGGCGAAACCCACGGCTTTCGCCATCGCTGATTCGCTTCACTGCGTCCGCACCACGCTCTTGACCTTGTCGATCGGGACACTGATCGCGCCGATCTTCAGCGTCGGGATCGAGCCGGTGAAGTCGACGCCGTCGACCACGCCACTGATCTTCGTCGTCGCCGTCATGGTCGCGCCGGCCGTGTCCTTGGCATCGATCGTGATCGTGTATTCCCCGTCCGCCGCTGTTTGCGCCGTCGAGGTCGTGCCGTCCCAGGTGTATTTCTGGTCACCGGCGACGAGCGTCTTGGTCTGCGTCTGCACGACGCTGCCCTTCGAATCCTTGATCGTGATCGTCGCGACGCCGCCGCGCGGCACGTTGACCTGCCATTCGGCCTTGCCCTTCTCGAGACGCGTCGTGGCGCCGTCGGAGGTGATGGTCGCACCGATGAAACCGACGGCGCTCGTCGCCGTGCCGGCCGAATTGAGGCTGAGCAGCGAACTCAGCGTCTCATTGGTCTTGAGCTGCTGCTCGACGCCCGCGAACTGCACCAGCTGCTGCGTGAACTGGTTGGTGTCGAGCGGGTCGAGCGGTGACTGGTTCTTGAGCTGGGTCGTCAGCAAGGTCAGAAACTGGTCGAAATTCTGCGCGATCGCGGCGCCGCCCGAGACGGTGCTGGAACTGCTGGTGCTGCTCGAGGTGCTCGAGGTCGAGCTCGAGGTGTTGGAGACGGTCATGACGCTCCTCCCTGGTTCAGACGCTCACGTCCACGCCGCCCAGGCGCACGAAGCGGCCCTGGGGCGCGGAAAGCGCGGTGATGGCGATGTCGTCGCCGGCTTCGGCGCCGGAGGCGGAGCCACGCCGGCGCTGCGGGGTATCGTCCTGCTGCCGCGGCTGGCGGAAACCGGATTGGTCGGATGGATCGCGGAGCGAGATATCGACGCCACCATCGGAGGGCTTGAGCCCCGCCTGTTCGAAGGCGCGCTCCAGCGTCCGCGCATCGCGCTGCAGCAGATGCAATGTCTCGACGCGGTCCACCACCATCCTGGCGCTGACCTCGCCCTTGTCCGAGATCGACAAGGTGACGTCGACTCGCCCCAGCTCGCCGGGATCGAGCCGGATGTCGAACTGCCGCGCACCTGAGAGCGCTTTGAGGCCGATCTCGATAGGGAGCACGTGCAGCGGCGTCGGCGGGCCGCTGGCGGCCGCATGGCCCGGCTGCGCGGGCGTCTGGGCCAGGATCGGATCCGGCATCGCCAGCATGCGCAGCGGATCGGGCCGGGCCGCGCCTTGCGCCGTCATCGCGGACAGGTCGATCGCACCGAGCGCCTGGTCGAGCCGCTCCAGCGGCTTGAACTCGGCCGTCGCGGCTGTGGGCAGAGCGGCAGGGGCTTCCGCCTTGGGCGTAACCTCGGGGGTCCCAGGCAGGCCGGTCGGAACGGTCTCCGCCTTGCCGGCCGGCGCCGCATCGGGCGTCAGGGCCAAGGCGGCGGTGAAGCGGTCTGCGGCAGGCCGCGCGGCCGGCGCTCCTGCAACCTCGGGACCGGCAGCCTGCCCGGCCACGGGCTGCTGCGGATCGCCGGCGACGGTCGAAGCTGTGCCGGGGGCAATGGCCGCTACCGCCTGCGCCGTGGCAGCGCCGCCGCCCTTGCCGGCCAGTGGATCGCCATCAGGAGCAGGCGTTGACGCCGAAGATGCCGGCATCGCAGCCGGTGTGGCCGGAGCGGGAACGAGCAGCGGCTGCACCGGCGCCGCGGGAGCCGTCTCGGCCATCATGATGTCGGGCAGCGCGGCGGGGACAGTCCCTTCGCCCTCGCTCGTCTCGACCGGCTTCGCAGCTTCGGTCGTCTCGGTGGTCGCACCGTCCGTCTCGACCGCCTGAGGCGAAGGATGAGAGCCGGAGGCCACGACCGCGGCCGCCAATGCGGCGGTTGTTTGAGCGGGCGTCTCGTCCTGGGCGGCCTGCGCGATCGTGACGAGCGCCGCGACGTCGAGATCGGGCTTCGTGGCCGAGGCGGGCTTCGGCGCCGTGGCCGGCGCGGCGGCGGGTTTCTGTGGCTCGGTCTGCCCGCCCTTCGCCGCCTTGTCGGCAGTGGCTTCGCTGGAGGCGTCCGCCTGGCCGGTCTCCTCCGCCTTGGCGGATTTCGCCTCGTCGCTTTGCGCCTTGCGCTCCTCGCTGGCGCGGACGGGCTCCCGCCCGTCCCGGACCGGCGCATCCGCCTCCGCGCTCGCCTCACGGCGCTCCCGGGGGGCAGCCGGCGCCTCGCGAACCGGTTCGTCCTGCGGCAGCACGAAGCTCTCGCGTTCGTTCGGCTCGCGCTCGACAGCGCGGCGGCGCGGGGCGGCCTCGGCGGGCGCAGAGGCAATCGTCAGTGGCTGAATCGACATTCGGTTCGTCCGCAACACGGGGCGAAAGGCCCCGCAACCCTCCAGCAAGCCGCGAGCCACAGCCGATCCTAGCAATTACAATGAGTTAGCGCAGAACCGCAGCCGCTTCGACGGCAAGAACCGCCGGATGTCTCGCGCTGGCCGGCAGCTTTTGCCCATCGCGGCTGGCCGCGCCGCGCCAAAGCCGGTATAGAGCCGCCTCCATCTCCCTTTGACTGACGGACCGCCCCGCTTTCCATGACCGCGCCCCGCAACTCCCTCGACATCGCCAAGCCGCCCGCGGCCACGCGCGTCGTCGCGGCGATGTCGGGCGGCGTCGATTCCTCGGTCGTGGCCGCCCTGCTCAAGCGCGAGGGCTATGACGTCGTCGGCGTGACGCTGCAGCTCTACGACCATGGCGCCGCCGTCCACCGCGCCGGGGCCTGCTGCGCCGGGCAGGACATCCATGACGCGCGCCGCGTCGCCGAGCAGATCGGCATCCCCCATTACGTCCTCGATTACGAGAACCGCTTCCGCGACGCCGTGATCGAGCGCTTCGCCGAGAGCTATCTCGCCGGCGAGACGCCGATCCCCTGCGTCGAGTGCAACCGCACGGTGAAGTTCCAGGACCTGCTCGGGCTCGCCCGGGAACTCGGGGCCGACGCGCTGGCGACCGGCCATTACGTCGTCGGACGCGAACTGGCCGATGGCCGTCGCGGCCTGTTCCGCGCCGCCGACGCCAACCGCGACCAGAGCTATTTCCTCTACGCCACGACGCAGGAGCAGCTCGACCTGCTGCGCTTCCCGCTCGGCAGCATCGACAAGGCGCAGACCCGCGCGCTCGCCGCCGAACTCGGCCTCGGCATCGCCGACAAGCCCGACAGCCAGGACATCTGCTTCGTCCCCAATGGCCGCTATGCCGACGTCATCGAGCGGCTGAAGCCGGGCGCGGCGCGGCCGGGCGAGATCGTCCATCTCGACGGCCGGGTGCTCGGCCGCCATGAGGGCGTGCTGCGCTTCACCGTCGGCCAGCGCAAGGGCCTGGGCCTGAGCACGCCCGAGCCGCTCTATGTCCTGCGGCTCGACGCCGACGAGGCCCGCGTTATCGTCGGCCCGCGCGAGGCGCTCAATGTCCGTGAGGTTCGTCTGCGCGATCTCAACTGGCTCGGCGAGACTCCGCTCGACTCCTTACCCGCAGACGGCCTCGACGTCGCTGTGCGCGTGCGCTCGACGCGCCCCCCGCGCGAGGCGCGGCTGCTGCGCGACGAGGCCGGGCTGAAGGTCGAGCTCGCCACCGACGAGGAGGGCGTCTCACCCGGCCAGGCCTGCGTGATCTATGCCGATGCCGGTCCCGGTGCCCGCGTGCTCGGCGGCGGCACGATCATCCGCCCCGCCCTGCGGATGCCGCAGCCGCGGCCCGTCGCCGACCTCGCCTTGTCCTGACGCCGGCCTCCGGCTCCTCCTCCTCGATCCTGATTACGAGCCGCTCCATGCCGGTGCCAGACCATCTCGAAAGCCAGAAGCGCGTCTATGCCGTCTGGGCGCGCATCTATGACCGGATCTACCAGAACCTGCTGGCCGGCCCGCAGCGCGAGGCCGTGGCCGCCGCCTGCGCCTGCGGGCCCGACATCCTCGAGATCGGCGTCGGCACAGGCCTGACCCTGCCCTATTTCACCGCCGGATCGCGCGTCGTCGGCGCCGATCTCTCGCTCGACATGCTGAAAGTGGCCAACCGCAAGGTCGCCAGCCAGGGCCTTTCGCATGTCCGCGGGCTGATGGTGATGGACGCCTGCCGGCTCGGCTTCGCCGACGAGGCCTTCGACGCCGTCACCGCGCAATTCGTCATCACCCTGGTGCCCGACCCCGAGCAGGCCCTGACCGAGATGGACCGCGTGCTGAAGCCCGGCGGCGAGATCGTGATCTCGAGCCGCCTCGTCGACGATGGCGGGCCTTTCGCGGCGCTCTGGTCGGCGCTCGCGCCGCTCGCCCGCGCCGTCGGCTGGAGCTCGGATTTCAAGGTCAGCCGCCTGACCGGCTGGGCCGCGCGCACCGGGCGCTACGAGACCACCCATGTCGGCTCCGGCTATTTCAAGGTGGTGCGGCTGCGCAAGCTCGCCTCCGCGACCGGAAGGGCCTGACCGGCCGGGAACCGGCGAGCCGAGGCTTGACGAGCCCCGGTCCGCCCCCCTATATCGCGGCCTCCGGCGAACGGCAGCCTCATGGCGGGCCGGTCATTGGGGCGGGGTAGCTCAGCTGGTTAGAGCAGCGGAATCATAATCCGCGTGTCGGGGGTTCAAGTCCCTCTCCCGCTACCATTCGACCCCCCACAGCCTTGCTGGTGGGGAAATGGTCGCCTCCGATCAATTTTGTCAGATGTCCTGTGACCTCGATCTCCGGCATAATCCCGGCAGGTGCCTTGTACACCGTGACCGTGCTGATCAAATCGCGAAGCGCCTTCTTCGACTCAGCTCCATAGGCCTCACTCTCGCGCACGGTCGTAGCCAGATTCTCGATCGAGGCGAGGTAACGAGACACTGTTGCCGGATGAAGCGAGACGCTGTTGGGCGGTTCGTCGCATAGGGCAAGTTCGGCACGTAGGGCTTCGCATTCGGCTTTCCGCGGAGGCAAATCGCGCTTGACCTGGTCTTCTTCGATGAGCCCCATGACGAAGGCCTTGTAGATACGATCCTGTTCGCGCTCGGCCTGCTGGAGACGCTTCTCGATCCGGGAGCGTCGATGTACGCTATCAGCCGCGAGAGCCCGCCTCTCCTCGTTGTAGACGCGCACATAAAGCGCGATGCCGTCGCGATCGACCATCCGGTCGCGCAGTCCGCCCACCACGGCAGCCTCGATGACGTCGAGTGTGTAGGACCGGGAATTATCGCAGCTCCCCGCCTCGGTCGCCTTCGTGCAGCGAATGCGTGTGCGTCCTCGGTGATGATCCTTCACCGACATGCCGGCGCCGCAGGAACCGCACCTTAGCAACCCGGATAGAAGGTGCCGCGGCGTCGATCGGTCGCGTGGAGCCATCGCAGCTCGCCCTCCGCGCTTGGCGAGCGCTGCAGCGAACATTTCATTCTGCACGATCGCCAATGCCGGGACGGCTTGTTCCTGCCACTCCGCCTCGGGATTGACCCGCGAGATGCGGTTTCCGGTCTCGGGATCCTTGACCATCCGTACGCGATTCCACACGAGGCGGCCCACGTACAGCGGATTGAGAAGAATACCGTGGCCTCGCTTTCGATTACCGTTGATCGTGACCGCAGCCCAGTAGTCCCCCCGGGGTGGAGGTACACCTTCGGCGTTGAGTTCACCAGCTATGGCTCGTGGCGATTTGCCAGCGACATAGTCGGCAAAGATGCGTCGAACGATAGCGGCCTCGGAGTCGACGATCGTCAGTTTGCCAGGAGCTCCGGGAACGGGCTTGTAGCCGTACGCTCGACCACCGGCGTTTCGACCTTGCCGGATGACGCCGGCCATTCCGCGTCTCGTTTTTTGCGCCAGTCCCTTGAGGAAAACGGCAGACTGGGTTCCCTTGAAGCCGATATGCATTTCGTCGAGTTCGCCATCAGCGGCGGTGACGAGCTTCACTCCGAAGAAGTTCATCCGCTCATAGAGCCGCGCGATGTCGGCGAGGTTCCGCGACAGGCGATCGATGTCCTCCGCCAGGATGACATCGATCTCACCAGCAGCCGCCAAGCCGATCATGCGCTGATAGTCGGGTCTGTTGTGAATCGACGACCCCGAGACAGCATAGTCCGCAAAGGTCGCGGTCACCCGCCATCCCAGCTTTTCGGCGTACCCTCGACATAGCGCGTTCTGGTCTTCTACCGATCGATCGTTCTGGAGATCGGACGAAAATCTGGCGTAGATCGCCGTGCGCATCTGTTTTCCTTTTGGGTAACGTTGTCTTGACCGGCCGAAGTCGAATGATCGCGACGGGCGCATTCTCGTGCAAGCGCCTCAATGAGACGGGCGATCCCTGGATCGAGAGCGGGTTGCCGCTCACTGATCAACGTGCCCGCGGGATGCGACGTGCGAACTGCGGGACCTGCCGCCACCGCCTCAAGAAGCCCGCTATCTGAAACAGGTTTCCTAGCCATGGTCGCACCGACCACGACCTATGACGACACCGCCAGCACGTCGCCGCGAGCAGATATACAGATAGAGGTACCGGCGGGAACTCAACATAGAGCAGACTCACGGACATCCGCTCTCGTTTCCAAGAGCAGCATCCGCGCCATCCACTCGGACGTACCCGGGCACGGCACGTAATTGCCCGGCGTAGTGTAAGCAGCGAAGTTCCCACGCCCCTACACGGATACGATCAAGTCGACCCCAGTCCGAACACAATCCCTGGGAGGGTCGAGCGTTCGCCCGACCTACAGAACTTTAAGACGACCAGAACCTGCGACGGTCGCCCAGTTAGCCGCTGGGTTTCGGTGGTTTGATGCTCACGACCCACTGTGTCGAGTGGTGACAGAAATCATCGCCCCACAGCTCCGAACCATACGGGCAGGACAATTAGAACATAGCAGCAACACAGAGGAGACGCAAGCAGGAGAAGGCTTCGATGTCCTTACCGCGCATGCCCTGGCGCCAAGCCCACGGACTGTCTGCGAATATCTTGCAAGCGCCAATCAGGAACGTGGAGGCTCATCATCGCCTTGAAGACACGCCCGTGATTGGGGATTTTGAGGTGGAGGAGTTCATGGGCGATGACAAAGTCCTGGAAGCTTTCATCCTGAGCCGCCAGGTCCGACGCCAACGTCACGATGCCGCCGGTCGAACATGAACCCCATTTTTGGGTCATTCTCTGGACGCGAACGATCCTCGGCGACACCTTCAAGCGCAGAGCCCAGGCGCGCACACGCTGGCGCAGCACGGCGTTGCCATCGTCAAGCATCGCCATCCGGATCGCCGCCCAAGAGAATAGCCAAAACGGCGTCCACGACACGGACGCGGCTTTCGCCGTCAAGCCCTAGAAGCGGGCGATAGAGCGCGGCGCGAAGGCGCCGCTGCTCGTCGACGTTCACACGGGCGTTCGGGAAGCGCGCGGATTGCGTCTCACTTTCCTGAGCAATCTCCATTGCAGATATTCCGGCGTTCTGAAGGGCAGCATCGGCCTTGAGTGCCCAATAGACGCCGAAGGCGCGCGGGGTGAGCCCACTGTCCTTGGCAGCCTTGATAGCCTCATCCCTTTCGCGCGCTATAGCGGCCAGGAGATCCATCGCCGCCAGCCCGGTGGCATTACGGCTCTCAAGGTCCTTCAGGATCCGCTCGGCACGGTCCTTCAACGTCTGCAGAATGGGGGCGGCGTCAGCGTCCTCGTCAGCTTCTCTCTGAAGGCCCTTGACGAGGTTGAAGACCTTGCCCTCATCAGGGCCCGGCTCGCTGCGGAGAGCCTCTAGAGTCTTCAGGTCAAAGGTCACCGTCTTCGTCAATCGGCCGAGACCGTCCTGCGTAGCATTTTCCTCAACCAGTCGGAGCGTCTTGTAGGCCAAGTCGGCGACGTAGCCGACTCGGTCGGCATAGGCGTTGCACACGGCCGCGTAGAGATGTGCAAGGCGCTTGAAGGTACCGATGTGATCGCGGAGCTCGGGCGATGGTGAGAGGATCTCCCAGAGGCCTTCAAGCTCCTTGTAGGCCTCGAAGAAGGCCTTGCGCGGTTCCGGGTCCAGGAAGCGGCCGTAGATGACTTGCTCCAGGCGTTCGTCCGGAGAGCCCTCGCCGGGCACGTCAAGGTACTCAGCCTTGGACTTGCCGATTTTGTCGAGAAGCTGCGCCAGCATGAGATCGAGGTCTTCGATCACGCCGCTAACGTCGGAATCGTCGAATTTGAGTGCCTTCTTCAATTCGCGCAGGACGCCGACGAAGTCGACAACGAGGCCGATCCGCTTCTGTACGCCATTGGCGTCGACGTAAGGCCGATTCACGCGGGCGATCGCCTGCAGCAGGACGTGATCGCGCATCGGCTTGTCCAGATACATGCAGAAGAGCACCGGAGCGTCGTAGCCGGTCAGAAGCTTGTCCGTGACGATCAGAATTTTGGGATCCTCGGCAGGCTTCTTGAAGAGCACGCGGACGTCCGCCTCCTTTTCTGGAGAGAGCTGGACCTCGGCGACCAACGGCTTATCGACGATGTCGGCCGCGCTTTCGGTATAGATCGCCTCGGACCATTCCGGAGGCAGGAGCTTGTCGAGGGCCCGCTTGTATTTGGCGCAGGCCTCGCGATTCACGCCCACGAGGAACGCCTTGTAGCCAAGCGGAAGCACCTTCTCCTGGAAGTGCTGGGCGACGTAGGCGGCGACCTTCTCGACACGGTCATCCGCCGTCAGAAACGTCCGCAGACCAACGGCGCGGTCGAGAACCTTGTTTAGCTCATCGACGTCACTGATGCCCTCGGCTGCCGCGAGCTCGAGGAATTCCTTGTTGAGCAGCTCCACGGGGGCTGCCATATCACTGGGCGCCATCGTGTGGCGTATGGGGAGCGTCGTCTCATCGTCGATCGACTCGCGGATCGAGTATTTATCGAGATATCCCTTCTCGTCATCGACGCCGAAGATCTTGAAGGTGCCCTCGCCTTGTGCCGTCTTGGCGATGGGCGTGCCTGTGAAGCCGATCAGCGTCGCGTTGGGCACCGCGGCCATCATGTAGGTGCCGAGGTCCTTCGCGACCGAGCGGTGGGCCTCGTCGATGAAGACGTAGATGTTGTCGCGGGTGTTGGCGTCTCGATCGATCCCCTCGAATTTGTGGATCATCGAGATGATCAGGCCACGCCGATCGGCGCGGAGGAGATCGCGAACCTCGTCCTTGGATTGAGCACGCCGGATCGGGATGTCCTGGCTCTGCATCTCGCCCAGAAGCTTCTCGACCCAGCCCTTGAGCTGACCTTCCAGTTCCGTTCGGTCGACCACGAGGATGACGGTGGCGTTGTTGAAGCGGGCCTTGTCCTGGAGGATCAACCGCGCGGCCGTCAGAAGGGTGAAGGTCTTGCCAGAACCCTGTGTATGCCAGATCAGGGCGCGCTTTTTGATCCTGTCCGCGCATCGCGCGACGATCTTGTCGATGGCGCCGCGCTGGTGCTGACGCAGGATGGACTTCCGCGTCTCGCCGTCCTCGACGTAGAACAGTATCCAGTGCTGGAGGGTGCGTAGGAAGTCCGTCGGCTCGAAGAAGGCCTGAACAGCGAACTTGTAGGTTTCCTCGCGCTCCTGTTTCCACCGGGCCATGAAGCGGCGATTGGCGTTCCAGGTGACGCCGTACCAGTAGTCGATCAGGTGCGTGACGTTGAAGAGCTGGGGGGGGCCGATGAGCTCAGGCGTCTCTTTTTCGTAGCGCTTGAGCTGGGTGACGCCGCGATCGATGGCGCCGCCATCCTTGGGATTTTTGTGTTCAACGATGCAGACGGGCAGACCATTGATGACGAACATCACGTCCGCCCGATTGCCCTTCCGCGCCGGCGGCTTCAGCTTCCATTCCCATGTCACGTGAAAGACGTTGTGGCCGAGACTATCGAAGTCGATCAGCGTCACGGGCCGATGGCGCTGCTCGGTCTCGTCATACCACTGGCGCTCACCTCGCAGCCACGAGAGCATGTCGCGGTTGCCTTCGATCGTCGGGGCGATCGCCTGGAGCTTCTCGACGACCTGCCGGATAATGTCTGTGTCCATCCACGGATTGAAGCGCGAGAGGGCGGCCTCGACCTCGTCACGAAGCAGCATGGTGTCGTCCCCGCCGCGTTTCCGCCTAGCCTCCTCTGGCGAGATTGGCTTCCAGCCGACGCTGGCCGCGTGGGCGACCATCGGGAACTGGACGGTGACCGCCTCTCCTATCGCGAAGCCGCTCATGCCGCGATCTCGGCAGAAGGCGGAGCGAGAACCGAAAGGTCGAGTTCAGCTACTCGAATTGCGCCCGTCAAGAGCTTGTTCAAAATAGTCCTAGAAAGACTATCAAGCACTGCATTCTGGCATCGGCGCGCATCAATTTTACCGTTCACCAAGTCCAGCACCGCAACGATTTCACGCTGCTCGTCGAGAGTGGGAGGAAGAGGAATTGGAAGGCTATCTATTGTTCCGGTGTTTAGGTTATATTTGCCGTCAGCAGCGGGAGTTGCTCTCCCACCAATAACCGCCGTACCCCGCTCTGAAGCAAAAAAATACGCAGCGTAGTATGGGTCAATTATAGTTGATTTCAGGCGTGCGCGGATAAGATATGAGGCAAAGAGAGCTCCCTCTGGCTGTCCAGCATAGACCGCGCACGCACCAAGGCGTTCGATCACACCATTTGTTCTGATGAAAATGAGATCGCCATTCTCAAGTCGATATCGGTCGGCCTCTTCAGGTCGCAAATTGCCATACTTGATGTCCGTTGAATCAACTCGGCCCGGCAGGACATTAGGAATTCGCAGGACGGGATATTCGGTAGGCACATAGCTGCAAGGCGTCGAAGTCCCGTATTGTAGCCACTCGCGAACCGATCGGAATTCCAAAAGATTCCAGCTCTCAGGTATAGATCCGATCTCGGTTTCCTTTAACGGCGCGCCCCTCAGCCCATGAGCGAACACCCTCTCGCTACCCTTTGCAAAAGGCGCAAGAACCTTCAGAAGCTTCTCGGTAATCTGAACCTCGCGCGCGGCCAGGCCTTCTAATTCAGCCAGCAGGTCGGACACTGACGCCAGCGGATCGTTATCCGAATTGCCAACCCATCTGCTCGGACTGAGATTGTAATCCGCCTCCTCTGCTTGTTCGCGGGTTATAATCGCGACTTCACCCTCTACCTGTTTGCCAGCTGAATACGACGCTGCCAAAGCGCGAACTGAAGCACTTGGTATAAAGTTCTTGGGTCGGCCCTTTTCGACGTGGCGGCTCGCATTGACGAGGACAATCCGGTTTTTGCGTGCCGGCGGTTTGCGCTTGTTCAGCACGAGGATCACGCCTGCAGCCATGGTGTTATAGAATAGGTTGTCCGGCAGCAGGATCACGCCGTCGATTAGGTCGTTATCGACGAACCATTTCCTGATGTTCCGTTCCTTGTCCTCGTTCCTCGAACCCGAACCGCGAGTGACGGCGCCGGTGTCCAACACCACCGCTGCCCGGCCACGCTCGCCGAGGCAGGCGAGCGTATGCTGCAGCCAGGCCCAGTCGCCCTTGCCGGTCGTGATGCCACCCTGCGGGCGGAATCGATCGAGCGGATCCTCGGAAAAGAGATCCGGGTTGAAGGGCTGGTTCCACATCGGATTGGCGACGACGACGTCATAGGTCCGCAGCTTGCTATCGGACGTCTTGAACTTCGGGTTGATCATGGAGTCGCCGCGCGCCATCTCGACGGTCATGTCGTGGATGATGGCGTTCATGTGGGCGACTGCGTAGCTCTCGGCCGTCAGCTCCTGCCCATAGAGCTTGAGGGGCACGCGGCTCGTCGGATCGAGTTCCCGCGCGACGATCTGCAGCTTTACGAGCAGCCCTGCCGAGCCGCAGGCGTAATCGTGGCACTCTTCGCCGGGCCTCGGACGCATGATGTGCGCCATGAGGAGACCGACCTCGGTAGGCGTGAAGAATTCGCCCGCGCTTTGTCCAGAGCCCTCGGCAAACTTGCGCAGGAGGTATTCGTATGCCCGTCCCAGGAAGTCCGGCTGCACGTCCGCCAGGCCGAGGCGGTACCGAGGATCGGAGAAGATCTCGATGACGTCGCTGAGCTTGGCCGAGGCGATATCGCGCTCGCCATTTCGCTCGGCTGCGAAGTCCACGACGTCGATGACGCCGACCAGCGAGGGGTTCTGGCGCGCCACTGCGCGGACGGCCATGGTCAGGTGCTGGCCTGTGTCCCTGGGACGGGTGGTGCGCCCTAGTGAGTCATCCGGCCAGTCATAGGATGAGCGACCACTGATAACGGCCCAGCGGGCCTCCGGCGGGAGATAGAAGCGCAGCAGAGCGTGATCGCCCTCGGCGATCTGCAACGCAGTCGCGCGGTCTCCGTATTCCTCGGCAAGCCGGTCGATCTCGTCGTCGAAGACATCGGAGAGGCGCTTCAGGAACAGGAGAGGCAGAAGGTAGTCCTTGAACTTCGCAGCATCCTTCTCGCCACGGATCGAGCAAGCCGCATCCCACAGCATCTGCTCCATCGTTTTTGTGGATGGCGCTGACGATGCCCCTTTTTCGCGACGACGGCGCGTGACCTGCGCTGCCGCCGTTCCCGTTTCCGCGCTAGGCTCGCCCGAATCAATGCCGGCCTCTTTTGCAAGTGCCGCGATTGTCTCGCGGGCCGCCTTCTGGGGCATGTTTGATCCACCTTCCCACCGATTCACGGTGGCGAAAGAAACACCCAGCCGCGACGCTAGCTCCTCCTGCGTCAGATCGAGCTTTGCGCGGATGGCGCGGAGGGTTGCGGCGACAGCTTGTGCGTTTGTCATGTTTGTTATATTTGTTATATGATGATTTTTGTCAACGTCATTTGAGTGCCGCAAACAGGATCGGGTGGTTGTCATGAAGGAAGATCCGACCCGGACCCCGGAGCGGCAGCCGTGCTCACGCGCCTGACGCCGGTCGAGTTCAACAAGCCAACCGGGTCGGGCCGGACGAGGCCTGCGATCGTCACGTGTGAAACGCCAGAAGGCGACATCGTCGAAGTCGTGGCCAAGTTCTCAGCCGGATGCGATCTGGGCGTCACCAGCTTGGCGCGAGAGGTGGTCGCCGCGTGCCTCGCCGCAGATCTCGAACTGCCCGTGCCGCAGCCCTTCCTCCTTGAAATTTCGCCGGCCTGGGCCGACATCATCTCTGAACCTGGATATCGGGAACTCGTCACCCGCAGCTCGCCTGTGGCCTTCGGCTCCAAATATCTCGGCAATCAGTATGCCGCCTGGTCGAGCGGGGCCCGGCTTCTGGACGGAACGGTGCCCGTCGCGGCCGCTGCTTTTGTCTTTGACGGTATCATTCAGAACCCCGATCGTCGGCGCGAAAACCCGAATTGCTTGGTTCGCGGCGACGAAATTAGGATCATCGACCACGAATTGGCCTTCGGCCACCGGCAGATCCTTTTCTGGAAACCGCCCTGGCAGCTCGGCGGTCTTAAGGTGATGGAAACGCCGGGGTTTCATATTTTCCGAGACGCACTGCACAACCGCATTATCGATTTCGAGCAGATCAGGGCTGCATGGCGATCCTTGTCTGATGAAAGGCTCCGTGCCTATGGTGCGGCCGTGCCGCAAGAATGGTCTGACGCTGGGGCGGAGATCGAAAGCGCGCTGGCTCTGATACGAGACGCGCGAGACAACATCGACGGCTGCATCGCGGAGGCGAGACGGGTTCTGGAATGACGGAAAAGCGGACCTACACATATGCGGTCTTGCGCTATGTGCACGACGTGATGACGGCCGAGTTCGTCAACGTCGGCGTGGTCATATACGTGCCGTCGACGGGATCGGTACTTTCGCGTGTCCGGAACTCGATGGGTCCTCGCCTGCGAGGCGTTTTCCCCGATCTCGATCGCGATGCCTTTACGCGTGCCATGAGGGCCACAGAGCGCAGCCTCGCGACGCTGACCAAGGAGACGAGGACGGAAGGACTCTTTCCGTCCGATGCAGACGCGGTCGGCATGGTCGCTCGCGCCCTGCCGAAAGATGATAGCTCCATCCAGTGGTCATCTCCGGCCGGCTCGGGCTTGACGAACGACCCCGAAAAGACCCTTGCGCGTCTCTACGACCGCTTTGTGTCGCGTTACGACGTTCGATCCCTCCGCCGCCGCTCGGATGATGATGTCTGGCGTCCAGTGCGCCTGAAGCTGGAAGAGCAGAACCTGTCTGTCCAGCTTCAGGAAAAGACCATAGTCGGCACTGTCGACGAGATCGTCTTCAAGCACGCTTGGAAGAACAGCGTCTGGCACGTCTATGAGGCCCTCTCCTTCGATCTCGCTGATGCCGACGGAATCAAGACGAAGGCGCGTGAGTGGGCAGGTCATTTGCTGTCCGCGAGCGACGGCGCGACCGAGGTTTTCAAGCCCCATTTCATCGTCTGCGGACCGTCGCGCATCGAGTTGTCGAGTGCCTATAAGTCCGCGCTGGCCATTCTGAAGAAGGCACCGGGGACACCGGAGATTTTCGAAGAGGATCAGGTCGATGACCTCGTCGCTCAAATCGAGGACGAGGTCCGCGCTCATGAGGCGCACGCCAGCTAGCTGGCCTGACGGTCCGCTCTCGGAGACGCTGGCAGCCGTGCACCGGCTACGGTCGAGACATGGTTCATGATGATGGTCTCGATGATCCTGACGAGCCGCTGAGACTGCTTGGCCGGCTTGAACAGGAAGATTTCCCGGGCTCGGGACATGCGGTCACCGCCGCCCATGTTATACGTGCTGTACCGCGCGAAGCGAGAGGGCGAGAGCCCGAACCGCGCGCAGTGCGCACGCCCTGTCCGCGACGCCACCCACCGCCCGAGCTCCGCGTTCGAAAGCGCCTGGCGCAGGACTCGCTCGAAGGTATCGAAGTCGAGATCGTCCGGGAGGATCACTTCGATACCGCGCGGCAGTATCCTCAGGGGGCTGCCAGGGGACAGGATCACGTCTGCCCCCACCATCGACAGACCCCACCGGCTGAAGTGCGGGTCCTCGACGGTGTCGGTGCCGACCCTGTAGGTCGAGCCATACCGGTCGGTGCCGAGGGCGTCGAGACGGCGCTGGAGCCCGGGCGACTCGTCCTGCGTCGTCGAAATCTTCCAGGCACCGATATGGAGGAGTTGAGCGACGGAGCTCAGGAGGCCGCGACACCCGGCGATGTAGACGGTGGTGCGCTCGCCGGGGACGAAGCGACTGGTGAAGAGGGGTTCGGCGAAGCGCGGGTCGGGGTTCAGATCGAGGCGAGGCCCCCCGATCTCGGGCCATGCGGTAGGCACCCACAGCCTGACGGCCGCAGGGGAATGGATATCCTTCAGCCGTCGAGGCACGGCGTTGGAGCGAGGCGCGATGGAAGTGGCAGGCGATAGCGCCGGGAGAATCTTAGTCATTGGTATCGGTCTCTGATCTGGTGGTCGTATGGGTTCCAGAGGGGTGTCTTCGTATTCCCTCATCTCTGGGCGGTCGGCCGTGGGGACGTGGATCCGCGTGGGCTGGGCGGTGTCGTCGGTCTGAAAGGCGCGCCGCGCGAGCGCGCCTCCCATTCGCTTCAGCTTCTCGCCGAGCTGCAGACGCGGGCGTTAGTCCTGCTCGGCGATGTTCAGGAACCGGCAGCTCTGTCCGGCGACGGTCTCGCCCTGGTTGAAGGCGATCTCCCACAGCGCCCCGAGCCGATCGGGGTCGGCGTCGCGAGAGCGCACGAGATCGCGCGCCGAGATCTTGGCGGCGACGTCCTGCCGGTCGCGCGCCGGCCAGAGCGCGATGCGAAGCAGCCGGGCATAGGCGAGAACCAGCCCGCCCTCGATAGCGTGGGCGGTCGTTTCAGGTTGATCGCCGCCGAGGCGCAGCGCGTCGACCAGCCCGAAGATATGGCGGACGCCGTCGAGAAGCCCAGCGAGATGCGGCGCGGCGGCAAAGTATGACTTCAGGCTTTCGGCCTGCTCGAGCGGATAGGCGGCTGGGGCACCGGGCTCGGTCGTGACCAACCTCGGCTGCAGAGCTCCGACGCGGCGCGCCATCGCCGTGATCATCTCGCTGATCTCTTCGGCACCCGCGGGCGGCGTCAGATGGGCGGATCGGCGCGGCAGTGCGCCTACGGCGCGCTGCACCAGTGCCAGATCCTCGCCTTCACCATTGCGACGGGCATGCCGCAGCAGGTAGCGGCCGAACTCTTCCCGCGCCCACCCGTCGTCCTCCGAGCGCACCGGCAGGAGCAGGAGCGTCAGGTTCGCGGCGTTCGCCAGGATGGTCAGCGCATTGACGACGTCGATCCAGGCTTCGACCTGATCCGGCTCTCGCGCGATCATCGAGATCATGCTCCGGACCTCGCCGGCATGTGCATCGGCACGGCCACGAACGGCCAACAGGCCGGGGAGCTGGTTGCGGAAGATGGCGAGGCCTTCGATCTCGCTCGGCGCCTGAGGCACGAGGCGCTCGAGACCGGCGAGGTCGTCGATGACAGGAAGCAGGCTCGGTTCGATGGCGATCGTGCTGAGCAGGAGGTCGCGGCGGTTGGGCGTGTTCATGGTATTTCCTTGAATTCATGAGGGGTGACGGTGTCGTTCCGTCAAATTTCTCCTTTCTCTTGACCCCCAAGCCTGTTCCTTGCCGGCCTTGGAATGCGAACAGGCAGCGCTGGTGAAGGCGCTGCCTGTTCATGGTGCCTGGAGTGCCGGGCGGCCCTCGAATTCATCGGCCGGTTCGAGTTATTGCGTCGCGCATAGCGCGGCGCTTGCATCGACCGACAAGCCGCCGGGAACTAGCCGGAGCTGGCGTTCTAGAGATCGGGCCACCGGCCTCGTCCTGGCGTCAGGAATCCGATCCGAGAAGGCTTGGAGTTGGCTGTGGCGACGGCCTCTGCGGCCTCGATATCGGCGAGCGCCATCTGGCCCCGACCTGCGGCAGCGGCGAAGCCGTACGCTAGTTTGGCGATCTTCTTGATGCCGCGCGGGTTCGTCCTCGCGAGACGGCGGATGGTCGCTTCATCGGGCAGCGCGACCCGGCCACGCAGGGTGTCGACGACGTCGACGACGATGTTTCGCGCGATCGCGACGAGGGCGTCACCCGAGGGCGGTGCAATGTTGAATGCGAGCACCCGATCCATGATGAAGTCTGGAATCTGGCCTGCGTCGTTAGCGGTTAGAATGAACAGGGCGTTGGCGACGTTGAAGGGTACCTGAAGGTACTCGTCCCGCATGGCGCCCGCGTTTTCTGGCTCGAGTGCCGACAGGAGGACAGCGTAAGGCTGTTCGGTATGGTGAGTCATGAACTTGTCGACTTCGTCGAACAGCACGGCCGGCTGCGCGCTGGCGGACGCGATCATGGCCTCGGTCAGGATGCCGGTACGAGCTCCTCTCCAGCTAGGCGGATGACCGACCAGGAGCGCCTGGGCATCGCTGGACGTCGCGCAGGAGAACGCGTGGATGTCGACGCCGAGGGCCGTGGCGATCGATTTCGACGCATGTGTCTTGCCGATCCCGGGCTCGCCGAGGAGCAGCACCGGGGGGACAGAGACGGGCGCGCCCGTCATCTGCGACAGAGCGACAGCGCGTTCATACAGCGCGACGACCTCGCCGAATGCCGGACATTTGGCATGGACCTGCGCCAGTGCATTTTGAAGGCTAGCCGTCCCGAACAGCAGCGACCGATGGGAACCCCGAACGTCATCGAGAATGGCAAGGAGCTTGTCGATGCGAGGCCCCTCGTCGGGACCGAGCGTGGGGCGCGGCCCATAGTATTCCTCGAGCCGAGGCTCGAACCCCCACGCGAGCGTAATCTGACGCTCGACCTCGTCGCGATCATAGACGGCGATCGTTGCATCGGGGGAGACGATAGGCACCTCGGCAGGCTTGACGACATCAGGAGCCTGGGAGGCGAGGCCACCGGCGCTCCGCCTCTTGTTCGGCCTGGGATTGGCGAGTGCGGGGTCTGAATCAGGCATTGTCGGTCTCGTCGTTACGATGTTTCGGGGGCGGCCATTGCGGCCCGCCAGACGGACCCATCGAAACGACGAAAGGGGCGAACCCCGCGGCTCGCCCCTAACCAGTGACCTTATGAAGTCGGACCGTCCTTTAGGTCATCCCTGGCCGGGAAACCTCTCGGTGGCGTGTTTGGCTTCCACTTTGAACCGATCGCTCTGCGCGGCCACGCCGTTGCCGAGATCGTAGGCCATCGCCGCGACGGCTCTCGCGCTGGCGGGGTCAGCGACGCGATCGCGAAGGATCGCCCTGCAGGTCGCTTTGGCGTGGAGATCACGCTCCGTGCGCGCCGGCCACAGGCCGACCCGGGCGATCGCAGCGTATGCGAGGGTCAGGGCCGACTTTGCGGCCTGCTCGAAGATCCGGTCGATTTCGCCGACGGACTGCGTCCAGGTATCCGCTTTCGCCAGCAGATCCATGGCCTCCTCGGCGAGAGACGTGAGATCCGGCGCTGCGGCGAAGAAGTCCTCGAGCGACGGAGCCTCTTCCAGGCGGTAGCATCCGACACGGGCGAGTTCATCGGCGGAAGCGTCTGCCGCCGGCGGCCGGATCAGTCCCATTCTCCGAACCGTATCCTGAATCCACGCGGTCATTTCGCCGAGGTCGGTGGTGCTGGATTTTTTCCGGGCTCTCGGCGCGATGCCGAAGGCCTTTCGAAGAAGCGCAGCCCGGGCGGCGTCACCCTGCCGCTTTGCAGCCGAGGCGAGGCACTCGCCGATGTAATCCTTGGCCCAGCGGTCGTCATCGGAGCACGGCTCGAACAGCGCAGCGGCGAGGTATGCGCTCTGACGAAGCAGGTTGAGGGCGTTGAAGGTGTCGATCCGCTCCTCGGTCAGCGTGTCGTCCTTCGACATCAGTTTGACGAACCGGCCGAGTTCGTTGTCGTGGAAGGTCGCGCGCGCGATGACGGCGGTGGAGGCCGGCGCGATGTTCGGCAGGCCGGCCAGGCGCTCCACTGGCGCCGGTGCTTCCGGCAGCCGATCTGCGAGAACGGCGAGATCTTCACAGATCGGCCGGATCGTCGTTGCGAGGACCAGCGAGGCGATGCCGACAGGCTTGCGCGATGCGGTGTTTGAGATGGCGTTCTTGGTCATGGTCTCTGCTCTTTTCCCAGGGGTGACTGCCACGCGGCAGCACGATTCCTCCTCTCGCCCTCGCCGTTTCGGCGCTTTTTGACCTGCCTTTCCGGTAAGATGGCTGCTCCCTTCGGACCTGTCGGTTGTCAGAGCAGCTACGAAAAAGGTCACCGCCCCGGGAGGGCGGTGACCTTCGATGTCATCTGTTCCGTCTTCTCATCAGTCAGTCATCGCGTCGAGCGATGCCGATTTGGCGTCGAGCCACGCGGAGATGTCCGCGATGTTCTTCAGGCGGTCGACGTCGCCCGGAGAGCTGGCCGCCGCAAGGGCCGCAAGACGTCGCCGCGCTGCCGGGATCGTCATCCAAGGACGATCGACATCGGAGAGAAGGCGATCGACGAGCCAGGTCGTCATCGCCGCACGGTCCGCCGGCGCCATCGTTGCCGGAGCCGCCTCGAAGACCATGCGCCGCGAGAACGCCTGGAGCCGTGGATCGCCGATCACGACCTGGCCGAAGCGATCGCGTTGCTCCCAGGAGATTTCATGCCATCGTCGGGAATGCCCCTGATCCGGCTTGGTGACGAAGCGATCGTAGATCTGCTCCTCAGGCTGCGAGACGACGGCACGATCCCTGAACTGTTGCCCGAGCACGGCGGTGAGCCGTGCGACGAATCCGTGATCGTCGCGGATACGTCTGGCTCGCGCCTTGTATTCCTCGATCGAGAGGCGACCGACGATGGCGGCTCCTCCATGCTCGACCGGAAAGAGCATCGGCTGGGCGTTCGCGGCGATCGTGAAGATCGGGCGCGGCCCCCGGATCGCCAACAGTTCCGCCAGCTCGGGCTCGCTCGTATCGAGATAGGTGCCCGGATCGACCGTGAGGTCGGCTACGGCAAAAGCGCTGCCGTTCGCGGGGCTGACGACGATCGGCGCGATCGGAAGGGTCTTCGAGGCCCCGAAGTGCTGGGTCAGGGCCAGCAACTCGGTGTTACGCAGCATGTCGAGGACATGCCGACGATCCGAGTTCGCCATCATCGTCCCGAAGGTGGCGGGAGCCGCCTCCCGGAGATGTCGGAGGATCGCGAGCGTGGCACGCGCATCGGCGAGCGCATCATGTGCCTCGTCATCGGGAAGGACGATGCCGTTGGCGGCGCAGAGAGCCCCTAGCCGAAAGGTCGGCTTGCCGGCCTCGTTGAGAGGCACGGCCAGTGCCCATGGTTCGTGAGCCGCGACAGCCTGCGCCATGACCATGACGTCGGCTCTCGTACAGCCCGGCGCTTGGGTCGCATAGACGGGATGGAGCGTCTGAAGGAAGCCTTGCCTTAAGATGGTCTCGTCGAACTTTAGGCTGTTGTATCCGACCCAGCATGCTGGGCCGGCCATCGAGACGACCGAGGCGATGGCATTCATGAGGTCGAGATGCGAGAGCGGCGCGCCGTCGAGCATCGCCGGCGCTGTTCTCGTCGTCAGGAGCGCGTCCGGCGACGGAATGACGTGCTGCGGGGGACGTCCGCGCAGCACGATCTCGTCTTGCACGACGAGGTCGTCGCCGCAGACGACGAAGGCGGCTTGAAGCGGCACGTCGAAGTGACGCGAGAGGCCGGTAGTCTCGGTATCGTAGATGACCGTGGTCATTGGCCCGGCCTCAGTGCTTGAGGGCGGACGGCGCGGCGCGCGCAACCATGGCGATGTCGATGTTCAGGCGCTCGGCGTCACGGATCAGCGATGCCTGGAGCAGGCGCAGAACATAGGATCTCCGAACCTCGTCCTCGTCCCGCTCGATCGCTTCCGCGATCTCCGCCTTGAGAACCACGAGTGCGGCGTCATGCGCCGGCACCTCGGCGATCAGCAGGGCGTATCGCCGCGCGGCAACCCGTGCGCCTTCCCCGAGCTGCCTGCCGGTGAGGCCGCCATAGGCCTCGAATGTCTTCCCTGGCTCCGCCTCCAGCCTGACGGCATGTGCCATGTGAACCTGCCATCGCAGGTAGTGGTCGGCGCTGTCGTTCTGGGCGCGATAGAGCGCGCGATATTGCGCAAGTTCGCGGTCGCCGATGTCGTCGGCGACTTTGGGCATCTTTTCGGTCATATTGGGCTCGCCAAGGTCGGAGCGTCACGCCCGCGAGCGCCGGATTACCGACCTGCTCTTTTCACGGGGGTTCCCTGATCAGGGTTCCACTGATCGATGTCCCAACGGCACTGTGCCGGCACAGAGGCCTATTCCGCGCGGCCGGGCAGGCCCAGGCGCGCAGATAATCGCATGACACGCATTCGAGAACTAAGCCGCAGGCGTCCATTCAATCTCCATACCCCTTCCCGCCCCGTCGACCCGGATTGGACAGGATCGCCTTCCTCCTTTCTTGTTGCCTCCGCTCTTCATCGTTCGGACCCTCGCCTTCCTGCCTGCGGCGCTTCGCCACCGCTTCCTGCCAAATTTCTTTAGCGCGGGATCGATCGGGTTGAGACGATGGCGAGGGAGCGATCGGCGGAGTGGCTTTCGCCGTTTCGACTTCCCTCAGCTCCACTTCATGGGCCCACGCATCGAGGGCAGCCTGTGCCGCCCGATTGGCGCTATCGAGCGCTGATTGAGCTGCTTTCGCTTGAGCCGCCTTCTCCTCTTTTGCGACGTCATGGACGTCGGCGGCGACTTCGGCAGTCGGCAATTCGTCGAGCGCGTGAACCGACCTATGCCGGGTGTCCGTGATGCGGCTCTTGGACTCCCGCTGAAGACGAATGTGATGCCTCGCTGAGGAATTCTGCCTTGTCGAGGCGATCAGCGCGTCCAGCGTCGCCGCCTCGCCTGCCTGAGCGGCTCGGAGAAGAAGGGCTGCCTTCCAGTGTTCGGCCGCTTCGATCGCAAGCTGCCGCGAAGCCGATGACGTCGCGCGGGACCAATCGACCCGCGCTCCATTGCGCGAGAAAGTCGGCACAGACCGCATGATGCGAACGAATTCGTCCGGCGCGTTTCGAGCGGACGAGACCAGACGGTCCAGAGCACTGAGCGCCTTGGCCTGCTGTGTACGAGAGGACCGAACAGCGGCGCCAGCGATCTCGTCTGCGACGTCGTGGAGAGACAGGTCACGATCACGACGAACGATCTTCCTGGCGTATCCCGCTTTCCTCTCGGGCTCGACGTCCAGGATACCCGCCTCGGCATAGCTGCGATGATCGTACCGGATCGCCTTGCCCGCCTTCTCCATCTCGGCATTGACCAGACCTGCGAAACGCTCGCGCTCCCGCTGAACGAACCGTCCCCGAAGCAAGTCCGGAACATCTTGGCGCATCGGGAACTGGTCGCGATGATTGCGATGCTTTGTGCGAATGCGCCTGACTGCCGCGAAATCCCAAGTCGAGACGAGCTTGCGGTCCGTCGAACCGTCATCGCCGCCTTCCGGCCATGGGATCATTTTGGTCGGACGATTGAAGACGATGACGTGCGCGTGGAAGTTCCGGGGATCGTTGTCCGCTGTCGGCGCATGCAGCGCGGCCCAGTACGGGATTCTCCGGTCATCGTCGACGCCGAACGGGGCGTCGAACGGAGCGACGAAGGCTTTGATGATCGCGAGCCGCTCGGATACCGACGCCTCCTTCGGCAGTTGGAGAATGAAGCGGTGCTGGATGATTCCGTTGGCGCGCTCGGGGTATTTGTGAGCCAGGCGCCAGAATTCCAGCCGCTCGGCCTGGGTCTTGCCGGTCGTCCCGAACGAGAACTCCGCCTCGGCGACGTCGGCATCGCGGTTGCCGCCGACCTTCTCGGCGTCTTCGATATAGGCCTGTTCCCTGGCCGGCTCGACGATCGTCGAAGTCTGCTCCACGGCAGAAGGACGTTCGATGTAGAGCTGATGGGCGCCCGGCTGAGACGTGTAGTAGATGTCCCTGCCGAGCTTGGCATGACCGAACCCGTTGCGGCACCAATGAGTCTGCCCGGGCTTAAGCTCCGTGGATCGCTGGGTCACGGAGGTATGTCCGAAATGAAAGCTCATCCCGCCGGTATCGGGCATGGGTCGGCGCTTAGAGGGCGCAAGCCCGATAGTCGGAAACTCGGTACGGACGGCACGCACGACCGCGGCGGACATTCTGTCCGCGGCTAAGGCGGCGTCGCGAAACGGGTTGTGGGCGATGGCCTGCTCTACGTTCCGCCGCGCCCGCTCCTCTGCCCGAGCGAGCGCCTTGGCTAGAACGCGGTCAAGGGCATGCCGCGACGGGGCGAAAAGGCCACGTGTCCGTCCGTCGACATCCTCCAGCGTCACCTCGCGAGCCATCGCGAATCACTCACATTTTTCCAGTCAAGGAAATTCTGCCAGTGATCCACGAGATTGAAAGCGGGTTCGAGCACTAGACCTTCTGGCCCGCAGCCACCCGGAGGGTGGCGCGGCATCGCAGATGCCGCGCGGGACGGATTGAGCCGATTAGCGTCTCGTGGCCCTGGCACGACAGGCAGCTGGCAGCCGCCGCGCAGCGCGCCGACGAAGGTGCCGAAACGCCCCCAGGGGCGGTGCGGCACTTTTGTCTTTCGCGCCATTGTATTACTTAAACGCTATTTAGACCATATATCACGGCTGCGGTCATGCTGCTCTCGATCGCACAACGGCATTTGCTAGTATGAGCTTTTGCGTATTTGGCGCATACAGAGCCTGTAGGCTATTTTTGCGGCATAGGATATACAACATGGACGTGGTTCCAGTAGGCCTCATTGGGCGGATGGACTTCATCCGGCAACGTCGGCTGCTCGTTGGTCTCGTCGCAAAGGCCATAGACGAAGGCGATCTGCCTGTCGGCAGCGTCGATCTCGTACACCTGCTGTTCGGGCACGAGCCGACATGGGCCGGCACGCTCAGGCATGTCGAAATCGTGCAAAAGATATTGGAGGAAGCACAGCGATCAGGCCGGATTGCCCCGGGCAAGTCCCCTCTCGGCGCCGCAGGTCTTGCGAAGCAGGCCGTGCTGACAGCGATCGTGGCCGAGCTGAATCTCAAGGAGGCAGCGGGACGTCACGGACGCGGATCGAAGACTGACGATGTGACCTTTAGGGAGGTGCGGAGTCGGCTCGACGACTATGTCGACTACCTGGTCGAACTCACGGAGTACCAGCGCCTCGCCGGCGATATCCATTCCAGGTATGCTCTTAGGGCAGAAAATGACGTCGATCGAAGCGGTTCATCGGCCGCGCGCCTGAAGGAATTTCAGAAGGCCTCGGCATGGGTCTCCGAATTCGAGCGCACGTTCGATCAGGCGTCCGGCATCGCGGCCGCGAAAACGAAATCGCCAATTCGCGGTAACCCGTTGGTCGACAAGCTCGGGCGAGCCCGATGGCCGACGGGTGGATCGCGTCGGCGCACGAGGCCGAGGGCCGAGCTTCGCGACCGCGCAGTGCTTCTCGCCCGGCTCGGATTAGACCTCGACGAAGCGCATCAGGCCGCCCTTCCGGCTGGCTGGAAAAAAGTGAAGCTGAGCCAACGGCGGATCGCTCACCTTCTGCCCTATCCGCGCCCCGTGCATGTGAATGAGGCCCTCGAGGCTTTCGGCCACGCGCCGTGGCGAAGCCACGACGACCTGCCGAAACAACTGATAGCCGTATTGGAGTTGAGCGCTCGGCCCTGCCGCCAGATATTGCTTGATGACGCCAACGGGAGCGCGCCGACGCGGCAACTGGGTAACTGGATCGTCTCCGACCGATGGTGGCGCGCGTTGGGATTTTATAGGCAGGCCCGGTGGCTGGCGGGAGAGATACGATCGGGACCGATTTGGCCTGAGCCCTTCGAGTACCTGTGTTCGGCGCAGCCGAATGTTTATTCGGAGGCTGGGTTGCGGCTGGTCCGGCAGCTGGACGCAATATGCGGCATCGCGGACGCGATCGTCGCGAGCCATTCCGCTGATTGGAAAGCAGTGCTTCAACCGCTCCAAGATCGCAACTCCGCCTATTCTACCATTGTCGGCATCGCCCTCCGCCAGCCCGAGCCGCACCAACTCCCGCGGAAGCTGATGACGATCTGGGCTGGAACCATCGATGAAGCCGACGTTGACCAGATTCTGCCTGGCTTCTCGATATGAGAGCTGCGTTGGTTGCCGGCTGATAAGTCAATCAGCCCTCTTATCGGCCGCTAATCAGATTGGCTCCAGGCGGCCGGGGAGCATGCTTCCGACACGATCCAACCAGTTCGCTCTACCAGTCGTAGCAAGGCGGGGAGCCGTGCCGTTCCCGTGTCCGATGTATCCGATCGTCGTCGCCGCCGGGCCAGGCCCAGCATGGTAAACTCGTCGGAACGCCGTCCCTGCGGGCTGCCGGAGCTCATCCCCCGTGGAGATCACCGCAACTCGGGGGCGGATGCGGACATCGACGCGCTCGGTCCCTTGGGCGGCGCGACGATGTGCTTTTGCACTGTCCGCCGCGCGGGCCTGCCGCTCTTCATTGTAGATGCGCACATACAGCGCGATGCGATCGCGATCGACCATCCGCTCGCAGCCCGCCGACCACGGCAGCCTCGATGACATCCAGCTGGCAGGCTGGGGTGTTGTCGCAGTCAGATTAGTTTGGATCGGCCCGCGTCGCGGCTGCCACCCTTCAGACTCTTTCAAGAGCGATGGCGATGCCTTGGCCCACGCCGATGCACATAGTTGCCAGCGCGCGGCGCTTACCTGTGAGGGAGAGTTCGAGCGCGGCCGTCCCGGCGATGCGCGCGCCCGACATGCCGAGCGGATGGCCGAGTGCGATCGCGCCGCCGTTCGGGTTTACATGCGCGCCGTCCTCAGGAATCCTCAGTTCCCGCAGGACCGCGATCCCCTGGGAAGCAAAGGCTTCGTTCAGCTCAACGAGGTCGAACTGCGAGGGCTGGACGCCGATCAGCTTGCAGAGCTTTTGGGTCGCAGGGGCAGGACCGATGCCCATCACCCGCGGCGCGACGCCGACGGTAGCACCCGCAACGATGCGAGCGAGCGGCGTCAGGCCGAAGCGCTTCATCGCCGCTTCCGACGCCACGATCAGCGCCGCTGCGCCGTCATTGACGCCGGACGCATTACCGGCGGTCACCGTGCCGCCCTCCTTCTTGAAGGGTGTCGGCAGCTTGCCGAGTTTTTCGATCGTGGTGTCCCTACGTGGATGCTCGTCGGTGTCGATCACGACCGGATCACCCTTTCGCTGAGGGATCAAGACGGACACGATCTCCCGCGCCATTCGGCCGTTCTCTTGGGCGGCAACCGCCTTCTGCTGGGAGCGCATCGCGAACGCGTCCTGGTCTGCTCGCGAGACCTTGTAGTCGGCCGCGACGTTCTCGCCGGTCTCGGGCATCGAATCAACGCCGTACTGCTTCTTCATGATCGGATTGACGAGGCGCCAGCCAATCGTTGTGTCGTGAATTTCCGCATGGCGCGAGAAGGCACTCTCGGACTTGGGCATCACGAAGGGAGCGCGGCTCATGCTCTCGACGCCGCCAGCGATGACCAGCTCCGCCTCACCAGCCTTGATTGCGCGCGCCGCGGTGATCACCGCGTCCATCCCGGAGCCACAGAGCCGATTCATCGTCGTGCCGGGCACGTTTTCCGGCAGGCCAGCAAGGAGCAGTGACATCCGCGCGACGTTGCGGTTGTCCTCGCCCGCTTGGTTGGCGCAGCCGAAGATCACCTCCTCGATCGCGGCGGGGTCGAGCGAGCCGTTGCGCACCAGCAACGCATGCAGGGGAATCGCCCCCAGATCATCCGTCCGAACCGACGACAGGACGCCGCCAAAGCGGCCGATAGGCGTGCGGACATAATCGCAGATATAGGCTTCGATCACAGTCTTATCTTCCGATTTTGGCGAGTTCGGCGTCGAGTTCGGGCAGGATGGCGAAGAGGTCGCCGACGAGGCCGTAATCGGCGACCTGGAAGATCGGCGCCTCCTCGTCCTTGTTGATCGCGACGATGACCTTGGAGTCCTTCATGCCGGCGAGATGCTGGATCGCGCCCGAGATGCCGACGGCGATGTAGAGGTCGGGTGCCACGACCTTGCCGGTCTGGCCAACCTGCCAATCGTTCGGCGCGTAGCCGGCATCGACCGCCGCGCGCGAGGCGCCCATGGCCGCGCCCAGCCGGTCGGCGACGGGCTCGATCACTTTGGCGAAATTCTCCGACGAAGCCAAAGCGCGGCCGCCCGAGATGATGATCCTGGCCGAGGCCAGTTCGGGACGGTCGGACTTGGCGACCTCCTCGCCCTTAAAGCTCGAGGAGCCATCATTGCCGGCCGTGGCGACGGTCTCGATCGGGGCGGTCGCGCTACCGTCTTCGGTGGCCTGGAAGGAGGCGCCGCGCACGGTGATGACCTTCTTGGCGTCGGTCGCCTGCACGGTCTGGATGGCGTTGCCGGCATAGATCGGCCGTTCGAAGGTGTCGGCCGAGACGACCTTCGTCACTTCCGAGACCTGCATCACGTCGAGCAGGGCGGCGACGCGGGGCAACACGTTCTTACCGGTGGTGGTGCCCGGCGCGACGATCGCGTCATAGGCGCCGGCCAGCGAGACGATCAGCGCGGCCAGCGGCTCGGCCAGGCGATGCTCGTAAGCCGCGTCCTCGGCGAGCAGCACCTTCTCGATGCCGTCGAGCTTGGCGGCCGCATCCGCGACCGCTTGGGCGCCGTGACCGGCGACGAGGACATGGACGGGAGCGCCGAGCGCCTTGGCGGCGGCGAGGGCCTTGCGGGTCGCCTCGTTGAGGGTCTTGTTGTCGTGCTTGGCGAGAAGAAGCGTCGTCATGATCAGAGAACTCCGGCTTCGTTCTTGAGCTTCGAGACGAGCTCGGCCACCGAACCAACCTTGACGCCGGCCGAACGGCCCGCGGGCTCGACGGTCTTGAGCACCTTGAGGCGCGGCGTGACATCGATCTCCAGCGTCTCCGCGCTCGTCTCGTCGAGTGGCTTCTTCTTGGCCTTCATGATGTTGGGCAGCGAGGCGTAGCGCGGCTCGTTCAAGCGCAGATCGGTGGTGACGATCGCGGGCAGCTTGAGACCGACTGTCTGCAGGCCGCCATCGACCTCGCGAGTGACGTCGACCGTATTGGCCTCCAGCGCGACCTTCGACGCGAACGTGCCCTGCGGCCAGCCGAGCAAGGCGGCCAGCATCTGGCCGGTCTGGTTGCAGTCGTCGTCGATCGCCTGCTTGCCGAGGATGACGAGCTCAGGCGCCTCCTGCACGACCACCTTCTTCAGGAGCTTGGCGACGGCCAGCGGCTCGACCACGCCGTCGACCTTGACCAGGATGCCGCGGTCGGCGCCCATGGCGAGACCCGTGCGGATCGTCTCGGCCGCCTGCGCCGGGCCGATCGAAACCACCACCACTTCCGTCGCCTTGCCCGCTTCCCTCAGCCGCAGCGCCTCTTCGACCGCGATCTCGTCGAACGGGTTCATCGACATCTTCACATTGGCGAGCTCGACGCCCGAACCGTCCGCCTTCACGCGGATCTTCACGTTGTAGTCAACCACCCGCTTCACGGGCACAAGGATCTTCATCTGTCAGCCTCTCGTCGTCTTTCAGAAATCGCGATGCGCCATGGACGAGGTCAGGCCCCGGCAGACTTGATTACGCGCTCGACCGGCCCGCGCCGGAACCTCGCGCCGCAGGCGCTCGCGACCATGTCGAGGATCGCGGCGATCTTGGCGCCCGGCTGGCGACCGGCCCAGAACAGCGGCCCGCCCCTGTACTTGGGAAAGCCGTAGCCGTGGACGAGAACGAGATCGATGTCGCTGGCCCGTTCGGCGACGCCTTCGTCGAGCACGAGGGCGGCCTCGTTGACGATCGCACCGAGCGCCCGCCCCACGATCTCCTCCGGCTCGATCGCGCGGCCAGTGATCCCGTTCGCCTTGCGGTGGTCCTCGATCAGTTCCCCGACGACGGGGTCGGGCTGCCCGCGCAGCGAACCGGCTTCGTAACGGTACCAGCCCGTGCCGCTCTTGCGACCGAGGCGGCCGGCTTCGCAGAGCTGGTCGAGCAGCGGGACGTAGCGCTCCTGCGGATCGCGCGTCGCCGCCAGACGGCGACGCGTCCGCCAGGCGATGTCGAGGCCCGCCATATCCCAGGTGGCGAACGGCCCCATCGCGAAACCAAATGCGGTCAGCGCGGCGTCGATCTCTTCAGGCAGGACACCGTCTTCCAGCAGGTATTCGCATTGCTGCCGGTAGGCCATGAAGATGCGGTTGGCGATGAAGCCTTCCGACACACCCGAGATCACCGGGATCTTGCCCAGCTTCCTGGCGATCCTGACCGCGGTCGCAAGCACATCCGGCGCGGTCTTGGCACCGCGCACGATCTCAACGAGCCGCATGATATGCGCCGGGCTGAAGAAGTGTAGGCCCACCACATCCTGCGGCCGGTTCGACTCGGCGGCGAGAGCATCGACATCGAGATAGGAGGTGTTGGTCGCCAGAATGCCGTGCGGCGCCGCCTCCGTCGCGAGCCGGCGAAAGATGTCCTTCTTGACGTCGAGATCCTCGAAGGCCGCTTCGACGACGAGATCGGCATCGCCGATGCGCGACCAGTCGGCCGCGGTCGAAAGGCGGTCGCGGCGGCGCTCGCGCTCCGAAGCGGCGATCCGCCCCGAACCGACAGCCTGGTCCTCGATGGCGGCGATGCTCTTGCGCCCGCGCTCGACCGCCTCTTCCGACGTGTCCAGCATGTGGACGTCGAAACCCGCTCCGAGGAAGCTGCTGGCGATCCCGGAGCCCATCAGCCCGGCCCCGATCACCGCGACCTTCGCAGGCATTGCCGAGGCGTTGCCGGCCTCGACCTTGCCGGCCAAGCGCTCGGCAAAGAAGATGTGGCGCAGTGCGGCCGCTTCCTCGCCCTGGCGCAGTGTCTGGAAAACCGAGCGCTCTGCCGCGAGCGCGGCGTCGAATGGCAATACGAGGGCCCTGTCGACGGCTGCGATCGCCTCGAGCACCTGCGGCCGCCCCTTGCCACCGCGCGTCGCGGCCTCCACGACTTTCCGATAGGCTCCGGCATCGCGCTCCCGGACGCGAAGGTCGCGGATCCGCTGCTTCCCGGTCGTCGCCGCGAGTTCGGCGGCCAGCGCCGCGGCCGCGTCGCGGATATCTCCATCGGCTACCTGGTTCACCATGCCGAGCTCTAGGGCCTTCTTCGCCACGATCCGGCGCCCGCTGACGATGAGGTCGAGCGCGACTGCGGGGTCGGCGATGCGCGGCAGCCTGACGGTTCCCCCAGCGCCCGGGATCATGCCCAGCGTCACCTCCGGCAGACCCAGGATCGCGTCCGGCGCCACCACGCGCGCATCGCAGCCGAGAGCGAGTTCGTAACCGCCGCCGAGCGCGGCGCCGTGGATGGCGGCGACGATCGGCTTGGGGCTCGCCTCCAGCGCGGCGATCACCGCGGGCATCTGCGGATCCATCAGCGGGAGCGAAAACTCCTTGATGTCGGACCCGGAGACGAAGGTCGATCCGGCTCCGACCAGAACGGCGCCGATAATTTGCGGATCGGCGGAGATCGCGTCGATCGCCGCGATCAACCCGGCCCGCACGGCATGCGAACCGGCATTGACCGGCGGGTTGTCGATGACGATCACGGCGATACCCGCCGAACCGAGATGGCGCTCGACGCGAACGGCTTGGCCGGTGGAGTTCACGGATGGGTCGGAAAAGGCGGGCATGGGTGCACTCGCAAGGCAATGGCAGTGTGGCTGCCGTCGTTGATCTGGCTTGCGCGACCGGCGGCAGGACGGCGCGGGGCATGAGCCATGGCCGACCGCCGGTCGGCCATGGTGGCGCCAGGAAGGTGGCCTCAGGCGGCGGGGGCGCGTCGGCGACTGCCTTTGGGCGTGCCGCTCGCCGCGACCGCACCGTTGACGGGCTTCTTGGGCGCCTTGGTCTCGGAGCCCGCGACCAGCTCCAGCTCGGCGATCGTCGATTGCGAGGTCCCCATCATCGCTGAGATCGACGCTCCGGCTTCGAGCATAATCGCCTTGAACTCCTTAAGACGCGGATCCATACGAATGCTCGGGCCCGTCAGTGACAGCGAATAGTGAACCTCGTCCTTGATGTCGAAAATCGGCACCGAGATCGCGGTCACGCCTGGAATGCGTTGTCCCGACGTGCATGCGAAGCCCTGATTACGGATCTTGGCCAGGTCAGCCATGAGTTCCGTCGGATCCACCTTGTCGGCCGCAGCAGATTGGGCGACGATCCTGGCGATCGCCTCATCCCCCGCATAGGCCAGCAGCAGTCGCGCCGTCGCGCCGCGCAAGAGGCTGACATGATCGCCGGGGCGGACGATCGTCATCAGCGGCGAAGGCGTGTCGACGACGTCAATGCAGACGCGCTCCACGCCCGAGCGGATGTTCAGCGTCACGGTTTCGCCGGTCGCGCGGCAGACCTCAGCCATGGCCGGCCGTGCGGCCTCTCGGATGCCAAGAGTGCTTTTCACCAGTCCGGACAGGCGCAGGATTTTGAGCGACAGGCAGTAGCGCTGGTCCTCGAGCCGAACGAGAAAACCGTTTCGATGCAGCGTGTTGACCAAACGAAACGTGGTGGCCTTCGGCATCGAGATGCGCTCGCCGATCTCCAGCAGGGATAGGCTTTGATGCTGCACATCGAAAGCATCGAAAATGGCCAGAGCTCGCTCGACGGCACGGATCATGGGCGCGCCTCCATCAACAGGGCATTTCGGGACATTGTGGCCACGGCTCTACTCGGCCGCGAGTCGTGGCGTACGCGTGTCGGGCCGTATGGCGTTCAATCCCGTCAGTTCGCGTCCCATGATCAATGTGAGAATCTCATTGGTTCCGTCCGGAATGGGCAACATGCGCACATCTCGATAGAGTTGTTCCAAACCGGTTTCCTCTGCCACACCCATAGCGCCATGCACCTGCATGGCGAGCGAGATAGCCTCGGCACACGCGGTCGTAGCATAGCGTTTGGCCATTGCGGACGTGCCGTCGGCACGACCGCCATTATCGATGGTGGACAACGCATGGTAGCATAGGAGCCGACTGGTGGTGATCGCGGTCGCGATGTCAGCGAGACGCCCCTGCACGAGCTGCTTGCGCCCGATCGGCTCGTCGAACTGCTTGCGGACCTGCGCATAAGCGATCGAAACATTCAGCGCTTTCTGCGCCATGTTGACCGCGCAGAGCCCTAGAAGCGGCCGGTTGCCGACCCAGGTGCTCTGAAGAATGCGCGCCGCGTCTCCGCCCTGCCCCAGCACGTTGCGCTTCGGGACCCGGCAATCGTTGAGCGAAATCTCGGACAAATGCCCCTGCTTGAAGCCGAGGACCGGGATCTCGCGCGCCTCGTAGGGGGACTTGTCGCGCTCGATCAGCACCCGCTGCATCACGGTCGCGCCATGCTCGCTGCGCCCCGTGGAGCAGGTCGCGATCATCACGTCGCTGATCGTGCCGTTGGTGATCCACATCTTGGTCCCGGAGACGCTGCATCCGTCCCCCAGATCGGTCAGGCGCGTCTGAACGCCCCTGGGGTCGGAGCCGGTATTGGGCTCGGTCGAGCCCGTGCAGCAGATCTTCCGGCCGGCAATAAGATCGGGCAGCAAGGCCGCGACATGCTCGGCGCCGCCTTCGGCGTGGATCCGCGCGATCGTGCATTCGTGCGAGATCAGCGAGATCGCGATCACGGGTGGCAGTTGCTCGAAGGCCAGACCGTAATCCAGCATCTTCATCTCGCCGCCGCCGGCGGAGGCGGGCAGCCGCGGCGCCGTCAGCCCCATCTCCGCCAGTACGCCGTAGATCTCCAGCATGGTCTGCTTGGGCAGCGGCTTCGTCGCGTCATGGCGCCTGAGCCGTGGCTCGATCTCCGTCCTGACCATGCGAGACACACTGTCCTGCAGCAGCTCCTGCTCCTCGGTAGGCCTGAAATCCATGACCGCTTCCTCGCTACGTTTGTTGTTATCCGTTGTCATGCCGTTACGGCATGACAAAGCCGCCATTCACACTCAGCACCTGGCCCGTCACCCACGACGCTTCGTCGCTGCACAGGAAAGCGATCGCCGCCGCGATGTCCTCAGGGTCGCCGATGCGCCCGACGGGGTAGAGCTTCAGCACGCTCTGGACGCGGCGGGCATATTTTTCCTCTCCCATCTGCTCACGCATGCTTTTTTCGCGCGAGATGCGCAGCGGCGTGTTGGTCGCGCCGGGCGAAACGATGTTCAACGTCACCCCGCCCTTTCCGACCTCCTGCGCGACGGACTTGATCAGGGCGATGACGCCCGCCTTTGCGGCTGCGTAATAGGATAGCCGCGCCTGTCCGATGCGCGCCGAGTCCGACGCAAGGCAGACGACGCGGCCGTAGCCGCGCTCGACCATGCCCGGCAGAACGGCCCGCAAGCCGAGCATGGGGCCGTGCAGGCAGACGCTCAGCATCCGCTCCCAATCGGAGGGTCCCGATTCCAGGAAGAGCTTGTCGTCGAGAATCGCCGCCGAGTTGACGAAGATCGAGACCGGGCCGAGCTCCGCCTCGGCGCTCGCCACCATCGCGCTGACGTGATCCTCGCGGGTGATGTTGCAGCCGATGCCGATGGCGCCGGGCAGCTTCTTCGCCGCCGCCTCGGCCGATGCCGCGTCGATGTCGGCGAGCGCGAGCCGGCCGCCCTCGCTGGCGATGCGCTGCGCCGCGGCGAAGCCGATGCCGCGGGCGCCGCCGGTGACGAGCGCGACCTTGCCCTCGAAACGTCCCGCAGCCATCAGACCGGCCTCCGGAAGCGCCGGAAGTCCGGCTTGCGCTTCTCGATGAAAGCGTTGATGCCCTCCATGTTCTCTTCGTTGCCGTAGATCGAGGCGAGCAGCTCCGCGTTCGGGAAGAATGCCGAGTAGAACTCCTGATCAGACCCGGCATTGAGCGAAAGCTTCGCGATGCGGATGCTCTGCGGGCTCTTGTCGAGGATGTCCGAGCAGAGCTGGTCGACCGTGGCGTCGAGATTTTCGGCGCTGACCACCTGGTTGATCAGGCCCATCGCGAGGGCTTCCTGCGCGCTGTAGAGGCGGCAGGTAAAGACCATCTCGCGGGCCTTGCGCTCTCCCACATAGCGGGCGAGCAGCTGGCAGGCTCCCCAGATCGGGATACTGCCGACGCGCGGACCCGTCTGGCCGAACTTCGCATCCTCGCTGGCGACGGTCATATCGCAGAACAGATTGATCTCGTTGCCGCCGCCAACGCAGAAGCCGCGCACCTTGGCGATGACCGGCTTGTCCATCATCCGCATCACGGTCGAGAGGTTGAACAGCCGGCGCATGTGCTTGCGGCCGACGGCCGGGACGCGCTTCGATTGGTCGCGAATGTCACCGCCCGAGCAGAACGCCTTGTCGCCGGCCCCCGACAGCACGACCACCCCGATCTCGGGATCGTCGGCGGCGCGCGCCATCGCGTCGGTCAGCTCCTCATAGGTGCGCGGCCGCACGGCGTTGCGAACCTCGGCGCGGTCGATCGTGATCCGGGCGATTCCGCCCTGCGCTTCGTAAAGCACATCCTCGTAGGCCACCTTGCGTCTCCTCAAAATCCTCGTCCGAATTCCACTAGACGGACCCGGTTCCAAAATGTTATAGCTCCGATCAATGCCGACTAGCAACTCAGAATCGGCGCAACGGGAGCGAAACATGAAGTCTGATTTTCGATCGTGCATATTGGCTGGCCTAGCCGTCTCGGCCCTCGCGGCCTCTTCGGCGGCTATCGCGCAGGACAGCATCAAGATCGGCGTACCGATGGAACTCAGCGGGCGCTTCGTCGCCTACGGCGCATCCGGCAAGCGCGGCGCCGAGCTGGCCGCCGAGGTCTATGGCGGAAAGGTCGCCGGCAAGAAGATCGAGCTTCTGCATCGGGACATTCAGTCGGAATCCCAGGCGACGATCTCGGTCTTCAACGAGCTCGTCAACAAAGAGAAGGTCAACTACATCATCGGGCCGATCGCGAGCCCCACGGTGGCGGCTGCGATCCCGGCATGGCGCCAGACCAAGCCGCTCTGGATCGTCCCGGGCTCGACCAGCACCAAGCTCGAGGAGGAGGCCGGCCCCGAGCCGGAGTTCTTCCACACCTTCCCCTTCGCCTACCACTATCACCAGAGCGTCGCCGCGGCCCTGAAAAGCCAGCTGCCGACGGGGCAGAGGGTGTCGTTGGTCTTCTCTGACGACAACTATGGCCGGACCCACCAGCCCTACGCCAAGAAATACCTGACGGAATCGGGCTTCGAGATCGTCGCAGAGGAGATCGTCCGGACCAACGCGCCGGATATGAACCCGCTCCTCACGAAGATTGCACGCTCAAAGCCCAGCATCCTGCTCGGCCTCGTCCAGACGACTGACGCCGTCACGCTCACCAAGCAGATCTATACCCGCAAGCTGCCTGTTCCCTACCTCGTCGGAACGGCGGCTACGCAGCTTGATGAATGGCAGAAGGCCGTCGGCCAGGCCCAGGAAGGCTGGATCGGCGTCACCACCTATCTGCCCGGGCTTAAGCGTCCCGGTAATGCCGACTATCCGAAACTATTCCCGCCGAGCGACGAGTGGGAGGCCGCCTTCATCAAGAGGTATGGCCAGGAGCCCGACTTCGAGGACGCCGGCTGCTACGTCAGCGCCATGCTGCTTTTCCTGGCCATCGAGAAAGCTGGCGGGGACGACAAGGCAAAGGTCGTCGCCGAACTTCAGAAGCTCGACGTCAAGAACACGCTTCTCGGCGACGCCAAGTTCGTCCCCACCCCCGGCGGCACGAAGAACCAAGCGTTCACCGACCTCGTCGTGTTCCAGCGCCAGAGCGGAAAGAACGTGATGCTGTTTCCGCCCGGTCCAACCGTCGGGAAGATCAAATCCGCCGTCCAGGAATGACAGAGCTGGCCCGGGCCTAGTGTCCGGGCCGCCACCAGGCGGAGCAGGATCATGCACTACATCCCACAACTCATCGTCGACGCGCTGCTGCTCGGCGGAATCTATACGCTGATGGTGATCGGCCTGGCGCTGAGCTTCGGCGTGACCCGCGTCATCAACTTCGCGCATGGCGAGGCCGTCATGCTCGGCGCCTATGGCGCCTATACGATCGCCCTCGTCAGCGGAATCGACCCGCTGCTGGCGTTGCCGCTGCTGATGGTCGTCGGCTGCCTGTTCGGCATGGCCCTGTTCAAGGTCTCGATCGAGCCGGTCCTCAAGGCGCCGCACGTCAACCAGATCCTGCTGACCTTCGGCATCGGCCTCGTGCTGCAGAACGCCGCCGTCATGATCTGGAAGGCCGACGAGCGCTCAGTCGTGACGCCCTATGCCTATTCCTCCTTCCAGTTCGGGGAGGTCTTCGTTCCCGGCGGGCGCCTGATCGGCTTCGGCGTCGCCGTGGTCCTGGTTGCCGCCTTGTTCTTCTGGCTCAGGCGCACGGAATTCGGACGGGCGACACGCGCCCTCGACGAGCAGCGCGATGCCGCCGTCCTGGTCGGAATCAACGTCAAGCGCATGTATGCGCTTGCCTTCGGCCTCAGCGTCGCGCTGGGCGTCGCGACCGGCGTCATCCTGAGCTTCATCGGCGCCATCTCGCCTTTTATGGGCTTCCACATCCTGGTGAAGGGTTTTGCCATCATCGTTCTCGGCGGGCTGGGAAGCATCGTCGGAGCGGTTCTGGGCGCCTTCCTGCTCGCCTTCGCGGAGACCGCGGTCAGCTACTACGTCCCCAACGGGACCGGCTGGGCCGAAGCGGTTGCCTTCGCGGTTCTTTTCCTCGTCCTGGTGCTCCGTCCGCGAGGCATCGTCGGCCAAGCGGTGGCGGACTAAGCAATGGCACGTCAATCCAATGTCATGATCGCGCTCGGCGTTCTCTCCGCGCTCGGTCTCGTGGCGAGCACCTTCTGGGATGCTCCACAGATCAACAATTGGCTGTTCCGCGCCTCCACACTGATCATGCTCGCGACGAGCTGGAACCTGATGGCCAATGCTGGCCTGGTTTCGCTGGGGCACTCGGCCTTCTGGGGCGTCGGCAGCTATGCCGCGATCCTGTCGGCCAATGCCTGGAGCGGCTCGGTCCTGGGAACGCTCGTCGTAGCCCTGCTCGCAGGCGCCTTGATGGGCCTGATCGTCGCTGCCGTCACCGGCGGCCTGAAGGGCATCTTCTTCGCGATCTCCACGCTGGCTCTCTCGGAGGGGCTGCGCATCTCGGCGCTGATGCTGCCCGACGTCACCGGCGGCGCCGTCGGCCTGTTCCTGCGCCAGGATCTGCGGCCGAGCCAGCACACGCTGTATCTCGTCGCCGCGCTCGCCGCCGTCGCCAGTGTCGGCGTGGCAATCCTGATCTCGCGCTCGAAATTGCAGTTCGCCTCCCGCGCCATGCGCGACAACGAGGCTGCGGCCCAGATGCTCGGCATCGCACCGCGACGGCAGCGCATGATCATCGTCGCCATCTCGGGCGCGATGGCTTCGGCGGCGGGCGCGATCAACGCCTGGTACGGCGGCTATCTCGACCCCGAGGTCGGCTTCACGCTGCACAACACCATCCTGGCGCAGATCGCGCCGATCCTGGGCGGCATCCACACGCTCGCAGGTCCGGTCATCGGCTCCTTTGCGATCATTGCGCTCTCCGAGGGCACCCGGATCTGGTTCGGCAACATGGAAGGCGTCAGCCAGATGACCTTCGGCCTCGTGCTGGTCATCTGCATTCTGTTCCTCCCGCGCGGCATCGAGGGCGTGATGCAAGGCCGCAAGAAGAAGCAAGCTACGGCGGACGCTCTGTCCCCAGCGCTGGCGACCGGTCCCGGAGGCAGGTCATGACCACCATGCTGTCTGTCCGCGATCTCCATGCCGGCTACGGCGAATCCAGCGTTCTCCAGGGACTGAACTTCGAGCTCCAGAAAGGGGAGGTCGTCTGCCTGCTCGGCGCCAACGGCGCCGGCAAGACGACGACGATGGCGGTGCTGTCCGGTCTCGTCGACGCCAGCTCGGGAAGCGTGACCTATGATGGCGAGGATCTGCTCGCCATGCCTTCCCATCAGCGGGTCGAGGCCGGGCTGTCGCTCTCTCCGGAAGGACGCAAGGTCTTCCCGAACCTCACCGTCGAGGAGAACCTGGTCCTCGGATCGTTCAACGCCAAAGCACGCGCCGGCCGCTCCGCCCGGCTCGAGGAGGTCTACACCCTGTTTCCGCGGCTTGCGGAACGACGCGTGCAGAGCGCCGGGCTGATGTCGGGCGGCGAGCAGCAGATGCTGGCACTGGGCCGGGCCATCATGGCGAAACCGAGGCTCCTACTGCTCGACGAGCCGTCCCTCGGGCTCGCGCCAATGATTGTCCAGGCGGTTTTCGAGGCGATCCGCAAGATCGCCTTGACCGAGATCACCATCTTCCTGGTCGAGCAGAACACCCATGCCGCGCTGAGCGTCGCCAGTCGCGGCTACGTCATGTCGGCGGGCCGCATTGTCCACGCCGGCAGCGCCGCGGAGCTACGTCAGTCGCCCGAGGTTCGGGACGCCTTTATCGGCGGCAAGTCCGCCCGCACGATCCGGGAGGCTCGTCATGCTTGAGATCAGCAGCCTCACCAAGATTTTCGGCGGCCTGACCGCCGTCAGCGATTTCTCGATGACTGTCGGCAAGGGCGAATTCGTCGGGGTCATCGGCCCGAACGGCGCCGGCAAGACGACGCTGATGAACCTCATCACCGGGTATCTCCCTCCATCGTCGGGCGATATCCGTTTCGAGGGAGCCTCGCTGGTCGGCCTGGCACCGTACCAGATCTCGCATCGCGGCATCGGGCGCACCTTTCAGGTCGTCCGCCCCTTCTCGGAGATGTCGGTCGAGGACAACGTCATGACCGGCGCGCTGTTCTCCGGCCAGCGTGCCGCGACGCTGGCCAAGGCCCGCGAGGCGGCAGAGTTGCCGATGGAACTGACGGGCCTGACCGCCAAGCGCCATGTCATGGCCGGCGCACTGACCCTGGGCGAGAAGAAGAAGCTCGAGCTCGCAAGGGCGCTGGCGACGAGCCCGCGGCTACTCCTGCTCGACGAGGTTATGGGCGGCGTCAATCGCGGCGAGGTCGATGAGCTGATGCTCGTCCTGCAGCGCATCCATGCGGCGGGCGTCACGATCGTGATGATCGAGCACCTCGTCGAGGTCATCATCGCGCTCTCGATGCGCGTCGTGGTGCTGAACTTCGGTCGCAAACTCTACGAGGGCTCCCCGGACGAGGTTGTCGAGCATCCCGACGTCATCGAGTCCTATCTCGGCCGGCCCCTCGACGTGGAGGCCGCATGAACGCGCATCCGAAAGCCCTGGCCGTCTCGCCGGAGTACGTCGGGTCGCTCACGGTACGCCGGTACGGCGATGGCCCGCTGCTTGTTCTCGTCCATGGCGGCGTCGGCTCGGCAAGCCACTGGATTGCCAATCTTGAGGCGCTTTCCAGGCGGTTCGAGGTGGCGGCGGTCGAACTGCCGGGCTACGGCGACGCGCCGGCGCCGCGCGAGCGCGACGCGCTCGGCTATGTCGAGGAGGTCATTGCCTCTTTCGCTCAGATCGCGCCTGCGACCAGGCAGTTCGGACTGGTCGGCTTCAGCTTCGGTGGCGTGATCTCGGCCGCCGTGGCGCGCAGGCTCGGCACGCGCGTCCGCGCCTTGTCGCTGCTGGGTCCCGGCGGCTTCGGCATTCCCGCGGGACGGGACGTCACCCTGCTGCCCGTGCCTCCGATCACCGAGGACCCCACGGGCCATGCCGGGGCGGTCGCGCAAAATCTCGGCACCTTCATGCTGGCAAGCGCGCCCGCGCCGGACGATCCGGTGGTCCGCCTGCAGAGCGAGAACATCGCCCGCACGCGGTTCGACAGCCGCAAGTTGAGCTTCCAGGATCGGCTGATCGACGATCTGCGCGCGAGCTCCACTCCCCTGCAGTTGATCTGGGGGGAGAGCGACCGGCTGCCCGTGCCCTCGATTGCGGCGCGCATCGATCTCGTGCGCAGAGCGCGGCCGGACGCCGAATTCCACGTCGTCCCGGATGCGGGGCACTGGGTCCAATTCGAGGCTCCAGATGCGGTGGACGCCTTGCTGATCAATTTTCACGAGCGAGTGGCCATATGACTGAATACGAGACATTGCGGGTCGAGCGCAGCGGTTCGGCCCTAATCCTGAACCTCTACCGGCCCGAGCGGCGCAACGCCGTCAGCCTGCAGATGATGGCTGACATCATCGCAGCTTTCGAGGCGGCGGAGGACGACGCCGAGACGCGCACCATCATCCTCTATGGCGGCGCCGAGTATTTCTCGGCCGGCGCCGATCTGACCGAAGCCGTCAAGATCAAGACTGCGACCGACGGCACCCGCTACTTCAACAAGTGGCACGCGCTCAACGCGACTCTGGAGCATTCCTCGAAGCCGGTGATCGCCGCGATCGAAGGCTTCTGCATGACAGGCGGCCTCGAACTCGCGCTCGCGGCCGACCTGCGCGTCGCCGCAGAGGGAGCGACCTTCGCCATCACCAGCGCCCGCATCGGTACGGTCGCCGGCGCCGGCGGCACGCAGCGCCTGCCGCGCGTGGTCGGCATCTCGAACGCGCTGGACATGCTGTTCGCGGCCGAGCCGATCGACGCCGCCGAGGCGCTCCGCATCGGTCTGATCAACCGTCTGACTGAGCGCGGCGGCGCATTGAAGAAGGCACTCGAAATGGCCGAGCTCTACGCCACGCGCGCCCCGCTCAGCCTCGGCTTCGTCAAGCGCGTCGTGCATCGCGGCATGCAGATGGACCTCGCCTCGGCGATCGAGTTCGAAACCTTCCTCGTCACCACGGTCTACGGCACCAAGGACAAGCAGGAAGGCATCACGGCCTTCCTCGAGAAGCGCCGCCCTAGCTTCAAGGGAGAATAACGATGGCCGATCGCAAGCTCCCACTCGACGGCATCAGGATCGCCGATTTCAGCCGCCTTCTGCCGGGCCCCTGGTGCACGCAGATGCTCGCCGATCTCGGCGCGGAGGTGATCAAGGTCGAACACCCCGACGGTGATCCGAGCCGCCACAATCCGCCGCTCTATAGCGCGGAGAGCGTCTATTTCTGCTCCGTGAACGGCGGCAAGACGTCGCTCGCGCTCGATCTCTCGACGCCGGAGGGGCGCTCGGCCGCCCATGCGCTGATCGCCGATGCGGACGTGCTGGTCGAAAGCTATGGCCGGGGCGGCGCCGAAAAGCTCGACGTGCACTGGGACCGCGCCAGGGCGCTGAACCCACGGCTCGTCTATTGCAGCATCACCGGCTTCGGCCAGACCGGGACGCTTGCTCCCATCGCGGGCCACGATCTCGCCATCCAGGCGGCGACAGGCCTGCTCTCGCTCGCCGACACGCCGGCGCCCGCCTTCCAGGCCGCCGACTATGCCGCGGCGACGATGGCGGTCATCGCCATCATGGGCGCGCTGCGCAACCGCGACCGTGACGGGCAAGGCACCTATCTCGACTTGGCGATGTTCGATGCCTTGTTCGGCATGGGCAATATAGGCTTGGCCAGCGCGCTCGGGCGCCATGCCGGCGGGTCCGGCACGCCTAGCATGGAAGTCTGGGGCGGCAACCCGCGCTATCGTACCTATCCGACGCGCGACGGCAAGAAGGTCGCGGTCTGCCTCCTGGAAACGAAGATCTGGCGCAAGTTCTGCGAGCTGATCGGACGTCCCGATCTCGATTTCGCCGATGAGGGCCACAAGGCCCGGCTGTCGAGCCATGGCGAGCGCGCCGAGCTCTTCCGCGAGGCCATCGCGAGCTACTGCCTGGCGCATGATCGCGACGAGATCGGCTCCGTCATGACGAAACTGGCCTTGCCGGTCATCCCCGTCCTCACGCCCGACGAAGCCGTCGCCAGCGACCATGTCCGCAGTCGCGGGCTTGTCGAAGCCGTCGAGCATCCCACGGAAGGCCACACCTTCACACTGCGCAGCGGACTAATGAATTCGGGCGTCATGCGCCCGCGCAGGGCTGCCGCTCCGCTGATCGGCAATGCCGGCAAAGCTTTCTCTTCCTCCGCAAGAACCGGCACAACGGGCTGACACACATGGATTTCAATCTGAACGAGGAACAGGTCCTTTTCCGCGACTCGGTCCGGGCCTTCGCTGAGCGTCATCTCGCCGCCGGGGCGCTCGAGCGCGCTCACAGCGACGACTATCCCTGGGATGTCGCGAAGATGATGGCCGAGCAGGGTCTGCTCGGAATCACCGCCAGCGAGGCAAGCGGCGGCGTCGGCGGGACGCTGATGGACGCCGTGATCGCTATCCAGGAGATCGCACGCTCCTGCCCGCGCTCGGCGGACGTCGTCCAGGCCGGCAATTTCGGTGCGATCCGCGTTCTTATGCAGTACGCGACGCCCGAGCAGCGCGAGCGCTACCTTAAGCCGTTGCTCGAGGGCACCGCGCTCATCTCGGTGGCCATGACCGAGCCCAACGCCGGCTCGGCCGTCACCGAACTGACGACCACGGCGAAGGAAGACGGGGACGGCTTTCGCCTCAGCGGCAGCAAGATCTTCACCACCCACGGCACGCACGCGACGGTGTTCCTCGTGTATGTCCGCTTCGGGCCGGGCGTCGGCAATATCGGGTCGGTGCTCGTCGAGCGCGGCACCGAGGGCGTCACCTTTGGTAAACAAGTGCGCTTCCTCTCCGGAGAGGAGTGGAACCCGATATTCTTCGACAACGTCTACATCCCGCGCGAAAACGTGCTGCTCGGGCCGGGCGGCTTCAAGAAGCAGATTTCTGGCTTCAACGTTGAGCGGATCGGCAATTCGTCGCGCTCGCTCGCGCTCGGCCGCTACGCTTACGACGTCGCACGCGACCATGTGCTGACCAGAAAGCAGTTCGGTCGCCCCCTCGCCGACTTCCAGGGCCTTCAATGGAAGTTCGCCGAGATGAAGATCCAGCTCGATGCGGCCCAACTTCTGCTCTACCGAGCGGCCGCCAGCGCTGATCGCGGCTTTCCGTCCGCGGAAGAGACCGCCATCGCGAAGGTCGCCTGCAACAGGGCGGGCTTTAACGTCGCCAACGAGGCGATACAAGTCATGGGCGGCGCCGGCTACAGTCAGGATTCACTTGTCGAATACTGCTTCCGCCGCACCCGCGGCTGGATGATCGCCGGCGGCACCATCGAAATTCTGCTCAACCGCATCGCCGAGCACGTCTTCGATCAGACGTTCCCGCAGCGTCTGCCATCGCTCGCGAAGGTCCCGGCCTGATGACCCCCGCAACTCTTCCGGACGCCCTGTTCAGTCCTCGCAGCATCGCCCTCGTCGGCGCATCGGGCGACGAGAACAAGCATGCTTCGCTGCCGCATCAGTATCTGCGCCGACACGGTTACGGAGGGGAGATCTTCCCCATCAACGCCAATCGCGATTCCGTCTTCGGCGAGCGGGCCTACAAAAACGTCGACCAGATCGGCAAGCCCGTCGATCATGCCTTCATCATGCTGCCGACCCATAGCGTCGTCGACGCCGTGACGGACTGCTGCAGGGCCGGCGTGCGTTGCGCGACGATCCTCTCGAACGGGTTTGCGGAGAGCGGGGGAAGCGGACCTGATCGGCAGCGCGAACTGGTGGATATGGCGCGCGACGGCGGTATGCGGCTTCTGGGCCCCAACAGCCTCGGCATCATCAACCTTCCCGACCATGTCGCCTTGTCGGCGAACGAGATCCTGTCACTGCCGGAGCTGAAGGCCGGTCGCTACAGCCTGATTTCGCAGAGCGGCAGCCTGATCGGCGCGGTGCTATCGCGAGGCCAGGAGCGCGGTCTCGGCTTCGCCAAGATGGTGTCGGTCGGGAATGAGGCGGATCTCGGTGTCGCGGAAATCGGCGAGATGCTGATCGACGATCCCGCGACCGACGCGATCCTCCTTTTCCTCGAAACGGTGCGCAATCCATCCGGTCTTGCCTCCATGGCGCGCCGCGCGTTCGGCGCCGGAAAGCCGGTCATCGCCTTCCGCGTCGGCCGATCCGAAGTCGGCGAAAAACTCGCCGCGTCTCATACAGGCGCCATCATCGGCAACGGCGCGGCCATGGATGCGTTTCTTCGCGACATCGGCGTGATCCGGGTCGAGACGCTCGATGCGTTTCTCGAGATCGGGCCGTTGGTGAAGGGGCGCCGACCGCCTTTGGGACGCCGCGTCTCGGTGATGAGCACCACCGGCGGCGGCGGAACCCTCGTGATTGACGCGATGTCGCGCCACGACGTCGAGATTGTGGCGCCTTCCGAGAGCGCGGTTCGCAATCTCGCCGAGCAGGGTATCACGATCAGCCGCACGCCATTGGTAGACCTGACGCTCGCCGGCACGAACCCGCGCACCTATGGCGCCGTGCTGCGCGAACTGATGGCATCCCGGGATTGCGACCTCGTCGTCCCGGTCGTCGGCTCGTCCTCCCAGTTCAGACCGGACAGGGCGGTGTTTCCGATCACCTCCGCCGTGAAGCATGATCCCGCCAAGCCCGTCGCGGTCTTCCTGACCCCACATGCTGAAGCCTCGCTGAGCTTGCTCTCCGAGGCCGATGTCGCAGCCTTCCGGACACCGGAATCCTGCGCCGACGCGATCCGCGCCTATTTCGATTGGCGGGCGCCGCGCCAGATCCTGCCGGCTGTTTTGCCCAATGGCATCGCGGAACTCCTCGAAGCCGCGCAGGGCGACTCGCTCGACGCGAAGGCGGCGGGCGCAATCTTCGCGCAACTCGGCGTCCCCATGGCCTCGGAGTGGATCCTGCCGGCGGAGATGTCGGCCATTGAGCAGATGTCCCTCGGCGACATGGCCTATCCGGCCGTCGCCAAGATCCTGTCACAGGACATCACCCACAAGACGGAAGTCGGCGGCGTTGTCGTTGGCTGCGCCGACGAGGCGGCGCTGAAGGCCGCGTGCCGCCAGATCCTGGCAAGCGTCCGCAAGGCCGCCCCGGATGCAAGCCTGAGCGGCATCCAGGTCCAGCCCATGCTCCGCGGCATCGGCGAGGCGCTGCTCGGATACGGGCTCGACCCCACGGTCGGCCCGGTGGTCACCCTCGGCGTCGGCGGGGTCCTGACGGAGATCTATCGCGACGTCTCGGTCAGGATCGCGCCGGTGGACGTCGACGAGGCCCGCCGGATGATCGCGGAGGTTCGCGGCTTTGCGCCGCTGCGCGGCTATCGCGGCATGGACCTCGGCGATATCGAGGCTCTCGCCAAGGCGATCGCCGCCTTCTCCCGGCTGGCCTTCTTCGATGTCGAGGAGGCCGAGATAAACCCGGTACTCATCGGCAGGCAGGGCGACGGCGTCGTCGCTCTCGATGCGCTGTTGATCAAGGGCGGACGTCGCGATGAAAGCTGACACCCACATCCCCGACGGCCCGACCACGGAACTAGCCGCGTTCTGCGCGGGCCTGCGCTACGATCATCTCGACGAGGCTGCACGGCGCGGCGTGCGCAGGCACCTGCTCGACACCTTCGGCGCGATCATCGCCGGCACGCAGGGCTCGCCGGCCCGCATCGCGGAGCGCACCATCGCCGAGCTCGAGCCGGAAGGCGACATTCCCCTCCCCGGCTTCTCGGCGAAGCGCCAGCGCCTCTCCGCCGCCTATCTGATGGGCGCGAGTGCGCATGGCCTGGAACTGGATGACGGCTATCGCGCCGGCTCCGTCCATCCCGGCGCGCCGGTCATCCCCGCCGTGCTCGCCGCCGCCTGGGGCAACAAGGTCGACGGGCGACGCGTCGCCGCGGCAATCGCCGCCGGATACGAGGTGGTGACGCGCGTCGCAGAGACCGTCCATCCCGCGTCCCGCAAGCGCGGCTTCCACAACACGTCGATCACCGGCGTGCTGGGGGCGGCCGTCGCAGTCGCCTCTGTGCTCGGGCTCGACGCCCGCCAGACCGCCCATGCTCTCGCCATCGCCGCGAGCTCGGCAGCGGGCCTCTTCGCCTTCCTGCACGGCGGCGGGGAGATCAAGCGCCTCCACCCAGGCTTCGCCGCGCGCGAAGGCCTGCTGGCCGCGCATCTGGCCAGAAACGGCATGACCGGCCCCGCCGGCGTGCTGGAGATCGAGGACGGCTTCCTGCAGGCTTTTGCGGGCAAGGCCGACGCGGGCAAGCTCGTGGCCGGGCTCGGAGAATCCTTCAACATCGCCCGCTGCTACATCAAGCCCTATGCCTGCTGCCGGCATCTGCATCCGGGGCTGGACGCGGTCATCGCCATCGCGCGGGAAGAGGGCGTCGCGCCCGGCGATATCGCCGCCATCGAGATCGGCACCTATGAGATCGCCGCCGGCCATGCCCATGGCGGCTGGCAGGACATGCCGTCGGCACAGATGAACTACCGCTTCTGCACGGCACTGGCGGCGACCAGGGAACGCGTCGGCATCGCCGATTTCGATGCGGATGTGCTGGCCGAGGCCAACGTCTCGGAGCTCGCCGGCAAGGTTGATGTTCGCGTCGACGACGCCTGCGAGGCTGACTATCCGCGCCTGCGCTCGGCCAAGGTCCTGGTCAGGACGAAGGCCGGCGCCGAGCATCGCCGCTATGTCGACGAACCTCTCGGCTCGGCGCGCCATCCGCTCAGCGACGAGGCCCTGCTCGCCAAGTTCGACGAGATGGTCGTTCCGGTCCTCGGAGAGGCCTCGAACCAGCGGCTCAAGGCAGCCGTGCTCGCCATCCAGCAGATCGACGACATCGACGCCCTGCTGACGACGCCCAACGCAAAATGAGAAGAGGCCCGAGGACATGTCGAAGACGATGCTCTTTTCACCGACGACGCTGCGGTCCGTCACCTTCGACAACCGGATCGTCGTCTCACCGATGGGTCAGTACTCGGCCGATGCCGAAGGCCGCGCGACCGACTGGCACTTGATGCATCTGGGCCATCTCGCGGCGTCCGGCGCCGGGCTCGTCTTCACCGAGGCGACGGCCGTCGAGCCGCGCGGCCGCGTCAGCGGCAAATGCCTCGGCATCTGGTCGGACGATCATGTCGAGGGCCTGCGGAGCGTCGTCGATTTCTGCCGGCGGCACGGCGGCGCGAAGCTCGGCATGCAGCTCGCCCATTCCGGCCGCAAAGGCTCCGTCACGGTTCCCTGGGAGAAACAGGTCGGCATGCAGGACGGCGAGGGCGGCTGGCTGATGGCGAGCCCGTCCGCGGTTGCCTATCCCGGCCGCCCAATGCCGGAAGCTCTCGACGAAGCGGGACTGGCGCAGGTCAGGGACGCCTTCCGCGACGCGGCGATCCGAGCCGACGCTGCGGGTTTCGACATCATCGAAATTCACAACGCGCATGGCTACCTGCTGCACTCCTTCCTGACGCCCTTCGCCAATGCCCGCACAGATGCCTATGGCGGCAGCCTGGAGAACCGAATGCGCTTCCCGCTCTCGGTCTTCGAAGCGGTTCGCGCGGTCTGGCCGGAGCGCAAGCCGCTGGGTGTCCGCATATCGGCGACGGACTGGGCCGAAGGCGGCTGGACCCCGGAGGAATCCGTCGTCTTCGTCCGCGAGCTTGAAAAGCGTGGCTGCGACTACATCTGCGCCTCCAGCGGCGGCTCTACCGACAAGCAGAAGATTCCGATCGGACCCAGCTATCAGGTTCCCTTCGCAGAGCAGATCCGCCGCAAGGTCGGAATTCCCACCATGGCAGTGGGGCTGATCACGCAGCCGCAGCAGGCCGAGGACATCCTGACAGGTGGGCAGGCCGACTTCGTCGCCCTCGGGCGGGGCATGCTCTACAACCCGCGCTGGCCCTGGCACGCGGCGGCCCAGTTCGGCGAGGAAGTCTATTTTCCGCCGCAGTACGAGCGCTCCCACCCCTCCATGCGCGCCGGCGACTTCCTGAAGCCATTTCGTGAACGGCAGACCGCGGAGAGCTGAGCATCATGACGCACGACGTCGATCACACGCAGGCTTTTGCCGCAGAGCTTCTCGCACTAGCTCCGGGCTCGCTCGGCGAGGCCGACCGGATCCAGCTCCAGTCGTTGATCCTCGACTATACCGGGGTCGCTTTCGGCGGCGCGGAACGTCCCTGGATCGTGGCGCTACACCGCTGGGCCGAGCGTTACCGCGACACCGGCCCGGCCCGGATCGTCGCCAGCGACATCATGGCGACGGCCGAGATCGCCGCCTTTGTGAACGGCGCCGCCGGTCACAGCTTCGAGCTCGACGACACACATGACGCCTCGATGAGCCATCCCGGAGCGGTCGTGATCCCGGCCGCGCTGGCCGTCGCGGCCGAGACCGGAGCCTCGGGACGGGACGTGATGGCGGCCGTCGCAGCCGGCTACGAGGCCATGGCGCGCATCGGCATCGCCGCGCGCGCCGAGCGCCTCATCGCCACCGGCTTCCACCCCACGGCGGTCCTCGGCGTCTTCGGCGCCGCCGCCACCGTCGGCAAGCTTCTTGGTCTTGATGCGGACGGCATCAGCTGCGCCTGGGGCCACGCCCTGTCTCTCTCTGCCGGATCGATGCAGTTCTCGCAGGAGGTCACGGGCGCCGAAGTCAAGCGGCTTCATGCCGGATACGCAGCCCGCAACGGCGTCCTCGCCGCGCAGATGGCGCTGGTGGGAATCGATGCTCCGCGTCGCAGCCTCGACGGTAAATACGGCTTCCTGGCGCTCTATGGCAACGATGCCATGCTGGGCGAACTGAACAGGATGGGCCCGAACGGCCTCGCGATCCACGACATCAGCATCAAGCCCTATGCCTGCTGCCGTCTCCTGCATTCGATGATCGACGGCCTGCGTACCACGACCGGCAATTTCTCAGCGACGGTAGACCAGATAGCCTCGATCACGGTGCGCGGCCCGCGCAAGCTCGTCGAGCAGCACATGGTGCGCCGCCCCCAGACACCGATGGCGGCGCAGTACAGCCTGCCCTACACGGTCGGCGCGACGCTTGCCTATGGGCCGGAGCGTTTCGACGCCTTCGAGGCCGCCAACCTGTCGGACGCGCGCATCCTCGCCTGGGCGGACCGGGTCGAGGTCGAAGCCGACGAAGCGCTCGAAGCGTCCTATCCGGCTCATTTCGGCACTGAGGTCGAGGTTGCCTTCTGCGATGGCAAGCGCCGCACGGAGCGCGTGCTCGACAGCGTCGGCACGCCGGCCAATCCCATGGGCATCGAGCAGCTCAGGCTGAAGGCGCACGCACTCGTCGGCGGCCGGCTGAGCGACGCCGCGTTCCAGACGCTGCTCGACGAGATCCAGTCCTTCCCAACCATCTCGGGCGTCGGCGGCCTTCAGGATGCGTTCGCGCGATGACGCTCGAACAACGCCTCGATGGCCTGACTGTTCTGGAGTGGGGCTCGCGCCCCGCGGTCAGGGCTTGCGGCGGGCTGCTCGCACAGCTCGGCGCGACCGTGATCGACCTCACCGGCACCGCTCCGCAGGATGCGCTCTCCCGCTTCAAGACACGCCTGCCCGGAACGAGCGAGGCGCGCGCCGAGGCGCTGGCCCGCGCCAATGTCGTCCTGCACTCCTCGGACCGTCGCGACGAGATGGCGCTTCCCGCCTGCCGTCACGACCAGATCGTGCTCGACATCACGGTCGACCAAACGGGCGAGCACGGCCACTGGACCGAGCCGCTCCTGCAGGCGGTCGCAGGCATCTCCGATATAACCGGGACAACGAACACGCCGCCCACCATCTGCGCCGCTCCCGTCGTCGAGCTGCAGACCGCCATCTTCGCGGCGGCAGGCATCCTCGTGGCCTGGCCGCGCCTGGCCGCGACGGGCGAAGGGCAGCAGATCTCGCTCTCGCTCATCGATTGCGCCCTGAACGGGCTCTCGTCGTTCCTGCCGTTGGTCTATGCAGGAAAGACGCCGCATCGCTCGGGCAACCGCCATCCCATGGCAGTTCCGTGGAACTCCTACAGGACCAGCGACGGCTGGATCCTGCTGTGCTCGGCCACCGACGAGCATTGGGTGAAGCTCTGCACCCTGATGGGCCGGCCCGGGCTCGCCCAGGGGGCCTTCGCCAGGCTGGCCGACCGCGTCCAGCAATGCGAAGCAGTCGACGGGCTGGTCGAAGCCTGGACGTCGACGCTGTCGGTCAAGGATTGCGTCGCCGCGCTGAACGCGGCGGGACTCGCCGCAGGGCCGATCCTGACGCTCGCCGAACTCGGCCAGGACCCCAATCTGAAGCATCGCCGCTCCGTCTCGGAGGACGACAGGCCCGCGCCGCTCGGCTTCCTCAAGGCGCAGCCGGGCCGTGGCTCGACGAATCAGGCCAGCGCCCCGCAACTGCCGGCCCAGCCGCTGGCAGGTCTGCGCGTGATCGAGATCGGGCAGTACACGACGGCCCCGCTCGCGGCCAAGCAGCTCGCTCTGCTCGGCGCCGAGGTCATCAAGATCGAGCCGCCCGGCGGCGAAGCCTCCCGCGCCTGGCCTCCGCATCAGGATGGGCAGGGCTACTTCTTCACGATGAACAACGCGAACAAGCGCAGCTGCCTGCTCGATCTGCGCAGCGACGCCGACCGCCAGACTTTCGCGAGTCTGCTGGAACGGTCCGACGTTCTGATCGAGAACATGAAGCCGGGTTCGCTCGACAAGCTCGGCTTCGGCTGGGAGCGGCTTTCGGAGCTCAATCCCCGGCTCGTCTATTGTGGGATATCGGGCTTCGGCCAGGATTCCGCATATCCCGGCCGGCCGGCCTTCGACACGGTGGTCCAGGCGATGTCGGGGCTGATGGATGCGACAAGGGCGGGAGGCATCCCCTTCAAGCTCGGGATTTCGGCCGCGGACGTCACCGGCGGCATCGCCGGCCTGCTGGCCGTGATCTACGGGCTCGAGCAACGCCGGCAAACCGGGCGGGGCACGATGATCGACCTTTCGATGCAGGATGTCAGCGCGTGGCTAACGCAGACCCTGTGGGGCACGTCCTCGGCCGATCCGTACTCGGTGGTGCCATGCGCCGACGGATACGTTGTGGCGGCGTGCCAATCTCCGACGGCGGACGAGATCATCGGCTCGAGAACCGTCCCGATGCGGGCCGCCGCGATCGCGCTGCTGGAAGAGGCCCGCATCGCAGCCGGCTCCGTCCGGACGCTCAACGAAATCGCCGGAGCTGAGGCCGGCGACGACACCCGTTCGATCCAAACCCACGTCGATGGCAACGGCAGGTCGTGGCCCCTGTTTCGATGCCCATATCACTTTTCAGTCGAAAAGACCGTCGCGACCGTGGCGATCGGGCCTCTCGGGGAGGCAAACGCCTATGTCGGCGAGATCTGTGCGCGGCCCACTCCGGCTCTGCCGGACAGTAGCCATCTAGCTTGAAGCTGGTTGACCGGTCGCGATCAGCGCGCCGGGTCCGTTTCCAGTTGACCATCAGGAGCGCCGCCTCAAAAGCCGATCGCGGAGCATGCATTCCGCCGTCCCGTCGACCGCGACGCGGCCGACTTCGAGATGGGCATGCGATCTCCATTAGACTCAATTGGCGCCCCGAGCCACGGCGCTGCGATCAGCATCGTCTAGGATTACATTGTGCTTTCACACAGCAGCCCTCGCGGAATCCGAAAACGCTGTTATAAATCAGTACTAGATAGCCTGTTGGAGGTTCGAATCCCTCCTGGTCTAACGCCAGCTCGCAATATCCCGACACAACCCCATCGGACCTGCATCACGATGCACACGGGAAACGACCGACGCGGCGTCAGGTCCCGGCGGATGTGTCAAGTGGTTCGGTTGTTAAACCGAAATTGAAGGTGCGTTTGGTTGTGGGGGGCTGGTATGAGTCCCTCTCCCGCTACCAACGGATCTCCCAGGATCCACATTGTGACAGTGCTGACCTCCGATCCATCCATCCGGCTCTCCTGATCGCCGTATCGGGTCCATGTCGGGCAAAGGGTCGAGGCGATGTGCAACCTCTACAGCCACACCCGCAACATCGAGGCGATGCGCAAGCTCTTCGCCACCTTCGACGTCGCCGCGCAGATCGTGCCGCAGCCCGGTATCTTTCCCGACTATGCCGCGCCGATCATCCGCAACGAGGGCGGGATGCCGACGCTGGCGATGGCGCGGTGGGGCATGCCCTCGCCCGCCTTCGCGCTCGAAGGCAAGAAGACCGACCCCGGGGTCACCAATGTGCGCAACACCAGGAGCCCGCACTGGCGCCGCTGGCTCGGCATCGAGAACCGCTGCCTCGTGCCCTTCACATCCTTCAGCGAGTTCAACAGGGCCGAGGGCGGCGACATCTGGTTCGCCTTCGGCGAGGACCGGCCGACGGCCTTCTTCGCGGGAATCTGGACGCCGCACTGGGCCAGCGTGCGCAAGCTGAAGGAAGGCCCGGTCTCGGTGGATCTCTACGCCTTCCTGACCACCGATCCCAATGCCGAGGTCAAGGCGATCCACCCCAAGGCCATGCCGGTCATCCTGACGACGCCCGAAGCCTGCGAGACCTGGATGACCGCGCCCTGGGAATACGCCAGCGCGCTCCAGCGTCCCCTGCCGGACGGCGCGCTCCGGATCGTCGCGCGCGGGGTGAAGGAGGATGGAAGCAGATAGCGCAGCTTCAGCATGGCGCTTGGGGTATTCGACACTTGGGAAATCTGCAAACACGTGGATGGGGAAGCCCGGAATACTGAACCGCCAAAACCGACAGAAGCTCAACCGCAGTGACGGCAGACGGAATTGACGTTGCGCGAAGACGTCAGATCGGCCTTCCAAGTATGGTTAATCGTTTATTGAGACAAATTGCGTCCAATCGCCCTTGAACCGGGAGATGGACGATGCCGAGTCGCAGTGGATGGTTGATGACGTTTGTCGGGTTCGTCCTCCTGTCGGGCCCGACGCTGGCGCAAGGCTTCGATCCCGGCTCGGCGACGGGGGCTGCCGGCGAGCCGATGTTCAGCGTGACACCGTCGATCGGCTATCTGCGCAGCGTTTCGACAGAAAATGTCTATGATCCGTTGAGCCGCAGCAAGATCAGCCAGCTCGACTGGAAAAGCGAGGCGGTGACGCTCGGCGGTCGCGCGGCCTTGCGTCCGTTCGACGGGGTCGTCCTCCGTGGCAGCCTCTGGGCGGCCGTGGCGTCGGAGGCCGACATGCGCGATCGGGATTGGCTCTTTGGCTACCGGGGCGACGATTCCTGGAGCCACCAATCGCTGCACCCCGACACCCGCGTTCCGAAGGCATGGCAAGCCGATGTGAGCGTCGCCTATCGAGTCATCGACGGCGGGGATTTCGCAATCTCCGCCCTGGCCGGTTTCCGCCACTATGACATCAAGTACCGGGCTTATGGCGGCAGTTATGTCTACTCGCAGAATGGATTTCGCGACGCGGTCGGAAACTTCGATCCGAGCCGCCTGGGCATCTCCTATCGGCAACAATGGGATACGCCCTATCTCGGGCTTGGGACGACCTATCGGGGAGAGACGCTTTCGCTGTCTGCCGAACTGTATGGCAGCCCTGCGAGCTTTGGTCGGGACCGCGATTATCACGCGTTACGCTATACGCTCTTCACGGAGAAGTTCTCGCCTTCCGCCATGATCGGCGCCAATCTCGCGGTCGAGTACCCGCTGACCACGGCTTTCTCGCTCGTCGGCCGCGTCGATTATACCAAATACTTCGAAGCCAAGGGCGGCACTCGGATCTACGACGCCGCCAGCGGCCAGTTTGCGCGGATTCCCAAGCCGGGTGCCGGGGCGGACGCCGAGGCGCTGAACGTCTCGCTCGGCGTCAGGGGAAAGATCTGACGCACAGACTCGTACGGGCCGCGTCCGCGACGACCGGCCGGTCGACCGACATGGCATGGGCGGAGAGCGATGGGACACGGTGTGTGTCCTCCTCCACCGGCCCTGGGGTCGCATCACGACCCTTCTCTGCGGAGACGAACTGGCGCAAAGGGCCAGCTTGGTACCCAGCCTCGCCGCCCCCCACTTGCCCACCGGAACCGCCCATGACAGCCCCCGCCGACACCACCTGGACCGTTCCCGCCACTGACGCCGCGCCGCTGGAGAGCATCCGCTTCCATGGCCTGCAGGCCGGGCCGAAGCTGCTGGTGCTCGGCGCCGTCCATGGCAATGAGAGCTGCGGCCCGAAGGCGATCGCGCGCATTGTCGAGAATTGCCGGGCCGGCCGGCTGCTGATCGCGCGCGGCGAGGTCACCTTCGTGCCGGTCACCAACCCCAAGGCCTATCGCCAGAACACCCGCGAAGGCGACCGCAACCTCAACCGGGATCTGCGCGAGCGGCTGCAACCGGTCGACAACGAGGACCGCATCGGCCGCCGGCTCTGCGCCCTGCTGCGCGAGCATGAGGTTCTGCTCGACGTGCATTCCTTCCGCGGCGAGGGCGAGCCCTTCGTCTTCTTGGGGCCGGAGGACAATACTGGCCCGCTCGAACCCTTCCGGCACGGCGCGGCGGAGCTCGCGCTCGCCGCCTGCCTCGGCGTGCCCGTCGCGATCCATGGCTGGCTCGACAACTATGTCCAGATCATCGCCGCGCGCGAGCGGCTGAACCTGCCGCCCCTGGCCGTCACCGAGGGCTTCGGCACGACAGAATTCATGCGCTTTGCCGGGCGCTTTGGCGTGACGCTGGAATGCGGGCAGCATGACGACCCCGCTTCCGTCGAGATCGGCTATGCCGCCATCCGCAATACGCTCGCCCATCTCGGCCTGATCGACGCGCCCGCTCCCGCACCGGCGCTGACTTCAGTGATCCAGATGACCGAGGTGGTGATCTGCGAGGCGGCGGGCGACCGGGTGGCGCAGGGCTGGAAGACCGGCGACCGCGTCCCGGCCGGTGCCCTGCTGGCGACGCGCGCGGATGGGACCGCCGTGACCGCGCCGAGCGACGGCTTCGTCATCTTCCCGAGCACCACGGCCAAGCCCGGCGAGCCGATCTGCCATTTCGGCGTGGCGAGCCCGCGCCGGCCGCTCTGAGCGCGCCTTCAGAGGCAGTTCACCCAGAGAACCCGTGTCTCGCCCGAAGCCGCATTGGCGAAGCGGTGCGGCCGGGAGGACAGGAAGCGGAAGCTGTCGCCCTCCTGCAGCGTCCAGCTCTCCTGCTCGACGCTCAGGCTCATGGCGCCGTTCAGAACAAGCCCGGCCTCCTCGCCGCCATGGGTGTAGAGTTCGTCGCCGGTGCTGGCGCCCGGTTCCATCTCGACCAGATAGAGGCTGAGCTTGGCACCCTCGCTGTGCGGGGTCAGGAGCTGCTTGCGGATGCCGGAGCGCCAGAGCTGCAGCTCGCTGCGCCCGCCCGCCCGCACGATCGTCGCGGTCTGGGACGAAGCCGCCTCCCCGCCCTTGGGAAAGAGATCGCCGATGCCGACGCCCAGCGCATCCGCCATGCTGGCGAGCGCTCGCAGCGTCGGCGAGGACTTGCCGCGCTCGATCTGGCTGAGGAAACCGATCGAGAGATTGGTCCGGCCCGCCAGATCGACCAGCGAGAGGCGACGCTCGCGGCGCAGGCGGCGCAGACCGGCGCCGATCTCTGAATCGACTTCCGGCCGGGACGGCGTGGCGGCAGGGCTGCTCATGAAGGCTCCATTCGTCGCCGCTATTTCATGCACGTGAAATCGCTTGCCGACAAGTTTGTCCTATGCTCGTATCTTCACGCAGGTGAAAATTGCCGTGCCATTCAGACACAGGCCCAACCGGGGGATTTTGCCATGGAACGTCGCACCTTTCTGTCGATGCTGGCGGGCGGCGCGCTCGCAGCCGGGCTGACCCCGGCGCAGGCGCAGGCGGTGCTGAAGGTCGGCTCGACGCCGACGGGCAGCCCCTTCACCTTCCTCGACACCAAGACCAACACCATCGAAGGCGTGATGGTCGATCTGATCAAGGCGATCGCCGCCGTCTCCGATTTCAAGGTCGAGGTCGAGGGCATGCAGTTCTCGACGCTGATCCCCTCGCTCACCGGCAACAAGGTCGATATCGTCGCCGCCGCGATGTACATCACACCGGTCCGCAAGGAGGTGATCGACTTCTCGGACCCGATCTACACCTATGGCGAGGGCCTGATCGTCCCGGCCACCGACACGAAGGACTACGTCACGCTCGAAGACCTCAAGGGCAAGACGATCGGCGTCCAGATCGGAACGGCCTATGTCGACAAGCTGCAGAGCTCGGGCCTGTTCTCGGAAGTGAAGCTCTACAAGACGCTGCCGGACATCCTCGCCGATGTGAACGCCGCCCGCGTCCAGGCCGCCGTCTTCGACCTGCCGATCATCGCCTACAACCTCTCGCAGGGGCAGTTCCCGCGCGTGCGCATCGTCAAGAGCTACAAGCCGGTGATCTCCGGCTCGGTCGGCATCGGCGTGCGCAAGACCGACGGCGAGCTGCTGAAGAAGATCAATGCCGGCCTCGCCAAGCTCAAGGCCGACGGCACGGTCGACAAGATCCTGGCCAAGTGGGGCCTCGTCTGAACCTTCAGTTCGGGTTCCTGAACCACACCGTCATCCCGGGCGCAGCGAAGCGAAGACCCGGGATCCATTCCGGAACCGTTCCGGCATGGATCCCGGATCGGCGCTGCTGCGCAGCTTGTCCGGGATGACGCGGGAGGCTCGCGAGACTCCCGCAGAGACGATCATCAGGGCTCATCACCGGAACCGCATGCAAACCTTCCTGCGCGACGCCACCCAGTTCCTGCCGCTGCTGCTGCAGGGCATCAAGTTCACGGTGATCGTGGCGCTGGGCTCGCTCGCGCTGTCGACGGTGCTCGGCCTCGTCTGGGCGCTGATGCGCGTCTCGGGCATCGGCTGGCTGGCGACGACCGCGAAGATCGTCGTCAACACGCTGCGCGGCATCCCGATCCTGGTGCAGCTCTTCTACATTTACTTCGTGCTGCCCGAGTTCGGCATCGCGCTGACGGCGCTGCAGGCGGCGATCATCGGGCTCGGCATCGCCTATTCGGCCTATCAGTCCGAGAACTTCCGCGCCGGCATCGAGGCGATCGACCACGGCCAGATCGAGGCCGCGCAGTCGATCGGCATGGGCTGGGGCCTGACCATGCGCCGGGTGATCCTGCCGCAGGCGATCCGCCTCGTGCTGCCGCCCTATGGCAACATCATGGTGATGATGCTGAAGGATTCCTCGCAGGCCTCGACCATCACGGTGGCGGAGCTGACGCTGCAGGGCACGCTGATCGCCTCCTCCACCTTCAAGAACATGACCGTCTACACGCTGGTCGCCCTGCTCTACCTGGCGATGTGCCTGCCGCTGATGGGGCTGGTGAGCTGGCTCGAACGCCGCTTCGGCAAGGGGGCCAGGCGATGACCGGGCATGTGGTCGCGGGCGCGCCGATGATCGAGATCACCGGCGTCACCAAGAGCTTCGGCTCGTTTCCGGTGCTGAAGGGCATCACGGCGAGCGTCGCCCGGGGCGAGGTCGTCTGCCTGATCGGACCGTCCGGCTCCGGCAAGTCGACGATCCTGCGCTGCATCAACGGGCTCGAATCCTATGATGGCGGCGCGATCACGATCGACGGCGAGCGCGTCGAGCGCGACAAGCCCTCGATCGTCGGCATCCGCACGGCGATGGCGATGGTGTTCCAGCGCTTCAACCTGTTTCCGCACCGCACCGCGCTGGAGAACGTCGTCGAGGGACCGATCTTCGTGAAGAAGGAGCCGGCGGCGCAGGCCCTGGCGCGCGGACGCGACCTGCTCGATCGTGTCGGGCTCGGCAACAAGATGGATGCCTATCCCGGCCAGCTCTCGGGCGGACAGATGCAGCGCGTCGCCATCGCGCGCGCGCTCTGCATGCAACCCAAGGCGATCCTGTTCGACGAACCAACCTCGGCGCTCGACCCCGAGCTCGTCGGCGAGGTGCTGCAGGTGATGAAGAGCCTGGCCGAGGAGGGCATGACCATGCTCGTCGTCACCCACGAGATGGGCTTCGCGCGCGAGGTCGCCGACCGCGTGCTCTTCCTCGACGGCGGCGTCATCGTCGAGCAGGGCCCCTCGCGCGAGGTGCTGAGCGCGCCGACCCATCCGCGCACGCAGGATTTCCTGCGCCGCGTGCTGCGTCCGATCTGAGGAGCGAGCCCCGTGGCCGAACCCTTCCCGCTCGCCCCCTCGCTCTGGTTCGCGACCGCACCGGCCGCGGCGGCGACCCCGCCGCTGGCGCAGGACGTCAGCGCCGATGTCTGCGTGATCGGCGCCGGTTTCGCCGGCCTGTCGACGGCGCTGCATCTGGCGGAGGCCGGCGTCTCGGTCGTGGTGCTCGAGACCCACGAGCCCGGCTGGGGCGGGTCCGGCCGCAATGGCGGGCAGGTTATCCCCGGCATCAAATATGATCCGAGCGAGATCCTCGCCAAATTCGGCCCCGTTGCGGGCGAGGCGCTGATCGGCTTCGTTGGATCCACCGCCGATCTCGTCTTCGACCTGATCGCGAAACACGGCATGGATGTGCCGCACAAGCGCGCCGGCTGGATCCAGGGCGCGCATACGCCGGCCATGGTCGAGACGGTCAAGCGCCGCGCCGCCGAATGGCAGGCACGCGGCGTCGACGCGCAGTTCCTCGACAAGGACGCCGCCGCCCGCCTGCTCGGCACGGATCGCTATCTCGCCGGCTGGGTCGACCGGCGCGCCGGCGGTGTGCAGCCGCTCGCCTATGCGCGCGGGCTGGCGAAGGCGGCGCTCGCGGCGGGCGCTGCCATCCACGGCCAGAGCAACGTCGTCTCGCTCACGCGCAGTGGCGCGACCTGGACGGTACGGACCGCCCAGGGCGCCTCGGTGACGGCGCCGCGCGTCGTCGTCGCCACCAACGGCTATACGGGCGACCTGATCCCGAAGCTGCGCCAGAGCGTGATCCGGCCGAACTCCTTCATCGTCGCCACGCAACCGCTCTCCGACAACGTCGCGGGCACGATCCTGCCCGAGGGCCAGGTCGTCTCGGACACCCGCCAGCTGCTGCTCTACTTCCGCAAGGACCATCAGAACCGGCTGCTGATGGGCGGCCGCGGCCCCTTCCGCGAGCCGAAGGATGCCGCCGACTGGGCCCATCTCGAGCGCGTCGTCGGCAAGATGTATCCGCAGGTGAAGGGCGTGCCCTTCGACTTCCGCTGGTGCGGCCGGGTGGCACTGACGCGTGATTTCCTGCCGCATCTGCACGAGCCCGAGCCCGGCCTACTCGTCGACATCGGCTGCATGGGCCGCGGCGTCGGGCTGCAGAGCGCCATGGGCAAGGCGATGGCGGCCTACATCACAACCGGCGACAGGGGCCGCCTGCCCTTCCCGGTCGTGCCGATCACGCCGCTGCCGCTGCACGCGCTGAACGAGCTCTACGTCTCGGCGATCATCGCCTGGTACCGCCTCACCGATGGCGGCATGAAGGACAAGGCGGCCTGAAGGCCGGCGGCGGGCCTCCCCGCCACCGGCACGGATCGCTCAGACGCAGCGCCCGCCATCGACCGCCAGCACGCTGCCGGTCACCATCTCGGATTCGTCCGAGCACAGGAACAGCGCGGCATTGGCGATGTCCTGCGGCGTCGAGAACCGGCCCCAGGGAATCGTCGCGGTGAAGGCCTTGCGCTTTTCCGGCGTATCCTCGCCCATGAAGGTCGCCAGCAGTGGTGTCTCGCCCGCGACGGGCGCGATCGCGTTGACGCGGATCCGGTCCGGTGCCAGCTCCACCGCCATCGACTTCGATAGCAGGTTCGCCGCCCCCTTCGAGCCATTGTACCAGGTCAGGCCTGGCCGCGGCCGGACTCCCGCTGTCGAACCGATATTGAGGATCACGCCGCCGCCATGCTCGCGGAAATGCGGCACCGTTGCCTTCGCCATCAGGTAGATCGACTTGACGTTGACGTCGAAGACGCGGTCGAACTCCTCCTCGCTGACGTCGAGCATGGGCTGGTTGCGATGGCTGATGCCGGCATTGTTGACGACGATGTCGAGCCGGCCGACCTTGGCGATGACGCGCGCCACGGCCTTCTCGACGCTCTTGCCTTTCCCCACATCGCAGGTCACGGCAAAGGCCCGGCGGCCGATCGCCTGCGCGGCCTCCTTGGCCTTGTCGCCGTTGAGGTCGAGCACCGCCACCCGCGCGCCCTCGCGCACGAAGGTCTCGGCGATGCCGAAGCCGAACCCCTGCGCCGCGCCAGTGATCAGCGCCGTCTTGCCCTTCAGTCTCATGGTGTTTCCTCGGTCGTCCTGGGAACGCCATCATTGGCCGGGCCGCAGGCCTGGGACCAATGCGATTTGGCGATCCCGCTCAGACGGAAATGCTATGGCCGCGCGCGCAGCAGCCTGCGTACCACCCGCTTATGCCGGGGATCGCGAAACGATCTTTGACAGGCCCCGTCATTTGCGGCCCGATGGCGTCAACGACACAAGCCTGCCGAGGAACGCCTGAATGAAGATCCGTGCCGCCGTCCTGAATGCCAGTCCCGTCTCCGCGCCTTATGCGCAGAGCCGGCCGCTCTCGATCGAGGAGGTCGAGCTCGCTCCGCCGGGGCCGGGCGAGGTGCTGGTGCGGGTCCGCGCCGCCGGTCTCTGCCATTCCGACCTCTCGGTGATCGACGGCAACCGGCCTCGTCCCGTGCCGATGGTGCTCGGTCATGAGGCGGCCGGCGAGGTCGTCGAACCCGGCCCCGGCGTCCAGGATCTGAAGAAGGGCGACCGTGTCATCATGGTCTTCGTGCCCTCCTGCGGGCATTGCTCGCCCTGCAGCGAGGGCCGCCCGGCGCTTTGCGAGCCCGGCAACGCCGCCAACGGTATCGGCGAACTGATCGGCGGCGGTCGCCGGCTCTCGGCCCATGGCAAGCCGGTGCATCACCATGTCGGCGTCTCCGCCTTCGCCGAATATGCCGTGATCTCGCGCCATTCGCTGGTGAAGCTCGAGGCCGACATTCCCCATGAGATCGCGGCGCTCTTTGGCTGCGCCGTGCTGACCGGCGTCGGCGCTGCCGTGAACACGGCCAAGGTCAGGGCTGGTGAAACGGTCGCCGTCGTCGGCCTCGGCGGCGTCGGCCTGAGCGCGCTGATGGGCGCCGCCGCCTGCGGCGCGTCCCGCGTTATCGCGGTCGATCTGTCCGATGAGAAGCTCGCCATCGCCCGCGATCTCGGCGCGACCGACACCTTCAATGCGGGCGACCCCGGCGTCATCGAGGCGATCCGCGCCGCGACCAAGGGCGGTGTCGATCACGGGCTGGAGATGGCGGGCTCGGTCAAGGCGCTCGACCTCGCCTACCAGATCACGCGGCGCGGCGGCACGACCACGACGGCAGGCCTCGCCAACCCAGCCCACACCCTGTCGCTGGCCCCCGTGCGCCTCGTCGGCGAAGAGCGCACGCTGAAGGGCTCCTATGTGGGCTCCTGCATCCCGGTGCGCGACATCCCCCGCTTCGTCGACCTTTACCAGCGCGGCAAGCTGCCGGTGGACAAGCTGATGACCAGCCAGAGCGGGCTCGACGGCATCAACGAGGGCTTCGACGCCTTGAATGAAGGCCGCACCATCCGGCACGTCATCATGATGTGAGGAAGAGCGTCATTCTCGGGCGGAGCGAAGCTTCGACCCGAGAATCTCTGGCAAGAGATGCTCGGGTCGAGCCCGAGCATGACGCGCCCCGACCTCTCACCCGTGCTTGTGCACGATCGTCTTGGTCACCGCGAACTCCTCCAGCGCGGCGAAGCCCTTCTCGCGGCCATGGCCGGATTTGCCGGTGCCCCCGAAAGGCAGCTCGATGCCGCCGCCGGCGCCATAGCCGTTTATGAAGACCTGGCCGGCGCGGACCTTCTTGGCAACACGCTGCTGGCGCCCGCCATCCTTGGTCCACACCGCCGCGACGAGCCCGTATTCGGTCGAGTTGGCGAGCTTGATCGCATCCGCCTCGTCGCTGAAGGGGAAGGCGGCGAGCACCGGGCCGAAGACCTCCTCCTGCTCCAGCCGGTTGCCGCGCGGCACTGTCCCGAACAGCGTCGGCGTCACATAGAAACCGCCATTGGGCACGCCCTGCGCGATCTGTCCCTCGGCGATGACCGGAATGCCGGCCTCGCGGGCCTGATCGATGAAGCTCTGAACGCGGCCACGCTGCTTGGCGTTGATCACCGGGCCGCAATCGAGATCCATTTCCGGCGTGCCGGCGCGCAGCTTGGTGAACTCCTTGGCGACCGCACCCATGAAGTCGTCATAGACGCGTTCCTGCACCAGCACGCGCGAACCGGCCGAGCAGGTCTGCCCGGTGTTCTGGACGATCGCCTTGCAGACGATCGGCACGGCGGCGTCGAAATCGGCATCGTCGAAGACGATCTGGGGCGACTTGCCGCCGAGCTCGAGCGTGCAGGGGATGAGATGCTCGGCGCAGGCGTGCTGCACCATCTTGCCGACCTCGGGCGAGCCGGTGAAGGACATGAAGTCGACCCCGTGATGGGCCGAAAGCGCCGCGCCCGCCTCGTGCCCGCGACCCGTGACGATGTTGATCGCGCCGTCGGGGAAGCCGACCTCGGAAGCCAGCACCGCCAGCCGCAACGCCGTCTGGCAGGCCTCTTCCGCCGGCTTCAGCACGACCGCGTTGCCCATGGCGAGCGCCGCCGTCAGCGAGCGGCCAAACATCTGCGCCGGATAGTTCCAGGGCAGGATATGGCCGGTGACGCCATGCGGCTCATGGATCACGTTGACGCTGTAGCCGTTGAGGAAGGGCACGATGTGGCCATGCACCTTGTCGGCCGCGCCACCATAGAACTCGAAATAGCGGGCGGTCGCCTCGATGTCGGCGCGCGCCTGGGCCATCGGCTTGCCGGTGTCCTGCGCCTCGATCTTCGCCAGCTCGTCGAAATGGTCGAGCACCTTGAGCCCGAGCTTGGAAATCAGCCGTCCGCGCTCGGCCGCTGTCAGCTTGCCCCAGGCGCCTTCATAGGCCGCGCGCGCCGCCTTCACGGCATCGTCGATATCCTCGGCCGTGCCGCAGGCGATGCGGGTGAACTCCTCGCCGGTGGCGGGGGCCAGCACGGCCATGGTCTCGCCGCTGCGGCCCGCCACATGGCGGCCGTTGATGAAGTGCTGGGTCATGGGGTTTCTCCTATCCGGGCCCCTCATGCGGGGCGAAAGTCTCGTTCGAAAGATGCCCTGCGCAGGGGCAGGCCGATCGGGTTTCAGCTCGATCCGATGACGAAGGGGTTGTGGATCGTCAGGCGGCCCTCCACGACCAGCCCGTCCTGCAGATCCTCTGACCAGAAGGTCGTGCAGCCGAGTTTCAGAGCCGCCGCGATCATCATCGCGTCATAGACCGAAAGCCGGTGGCGCTCGGCGATCTCGATGCCGGCGAGATGCGTTTCGAGATCGAGAGGAGCGACCGCGGACAGCAGCGCCCGGATCGCGTCGAGAGCCTCCCGCACCTCCCGCCACTCCATCGCGAGCTTGCGCCGCGCGACATTGGCGAACTCGTTGAGCGCCTGCACGCTGCTGGCACAGCCCTTTGCCAGCAAGGCCTCGGCGCGGGCCGAGCGGGTATCGTTGCAAAACGCGTAGACCAACACATTCGTATCCAGGAACTCGCTCGGTGCCGTCACCGCGCATTGGCCTCGTCGCGGTCGAAACGCCAGCCGGGCGGCAACGGCCTGCGCAGCGCGCGAACCCGTTCGAGCGCCCGTTCGCGGCTGCGGTCGAGGTCAATGTCGAAGGCGCGCTCGCCGGCGACGCGGATCTCGATGTCATCGCCCTCCTTCAGGCCAAGTGCCTCGACCACGGATGCGGGCAGGCGGACGGCCAGACTGTTACCCCAACGCGCGACCTGCATGACGCGACCTCCTGATATACTCCCGAAGATGTATATCTTGCGCTCCTCGTTGTCCAACGCCAGCCGAGGCCAGAACCCATCCGCGACCTAATGCAGCCCCGCCGCTTCGAGCGAACTCGCCGCCAGGCCGCCGGCCACTTCCGTGACCTCGCCACGCTCGATCGCATAGGCTCGCTCGGCGAAGCTGCGCAGCAGACTGGGATTGGATTCGGTGATGAGCAACGCGATCTCGGGATGGCTGTCGCGCAGCGCGCGCAGGGCGGTCGCGTAGCGCTGCGCCAGCACCGGGGCGAGGCCCTGGAAGGGTTCGTCGAGCAGGATGACGCGCTGCCCCACCATCAGCGCCCGGGCCAGCGCCGCCATCTTGCCCTGGCCGCCCGAAAGCCCCGCCGCCGCGCGGTGGCGCAGATCGGCCAGTTCCGGCAGCACCTGATAGATGCCCTCCAGCCGCCTTGCGATCTCGGCGCCCGGCACCTTCATCACCTCGGCCGGCAGGCGGATGTTCTCCTCGATCGAAAAGCTCGAAAATAGCCGCCGGTCCTCCGGCGCGTAGCCGATTCCGAGCCGCGGCCGCTCATGCGGCGGGATCGCCAGGATCGGCCGGCCGTCGAAGGCGATCGTGCCCTCGGTCACCGTCATGAAGCCCATGATCGCGCGCAGCAGGCTGGTCTTGCCCGCGCCGTTGCGGCCGATCAGCGCCACGGTCGCGCCCTCGGCCAGCGCGAAATCGACCTTGCGCAACACCTGCACACCTTCAATGACGGCCGACAGTCCCCTGATCTCCAGCATGGCTAGACTCCCACCCCGATCACGGTTTCGCGGACCTCGGGATGATTGAGGATCTCGTCGGGCGTGCCCTCCAGCGCGATGCGACCGCCCGACCAGACCGCGACGCGGCTGGCGTAGCGCGCGACCACATCCATGTCGTGCTCGACGAAGATCGCCGTCGTGGCGCGGGCGTCTAGCGCGCGTGTCAACGTATCCATGACCTGGAACTTCTCGTGGCTGGAGACGCCCGAGGTCGGCTCGTCCATGAAGATCAGCTTCGGATCCAGCGCCAGCGCCACCGCGATGTCGATCAGCTTGCGCATGCCCTCGGGCAGCTCTCGCACCGGCCGCTCGGCGGTGTCGCGCAGGCCGACGCTGTCGAGCAGCGCGATCATCTCCTCGCGCTTGGGGTGGCGGTCGAGCCGCAGGAAGGGCGACCAGGTGCCCTCGCGCGCGCTCAGCGCCAGCAGCAGGTTCTCCATCACTGTGTTGTCGGTGAAGAGCTGCGGGATCTGGAAGGAGCGGCCGATGCCGCGCCGCGTGATCGTGCGCGGCGACAGCCCCGTCACATCCTGCCCCGCGAAGATCACGCGGCCCGACTGCGGCTTCAGATAGCCAGTGCAGAGGTTGATGAAGGTGGTCTTGCCGGCGCCGTTGGGGCCGATGATCGCGATGCGCTCGTTGGCCCGCACGCTCAGCGAGGCGCCATTGGCCGCCAGCACGCCGCCGAAGCGCAATTCGAGATCGCGCGCCTCGAGGATGATCTCGCTCATCGCCCGCCCTCCCCGCCGGCGCCGGGTGCGGCCGCGCGCTTGCGACCCGCGATCAGGCCATAGAGCCCGCTCGGCGCGAAGAAGATGATGACGAGCAGCATCACGCCGAGCACAGCATGCCAGGTTTCGGGCGCATGCACGGCGGCATAGCCGCGGATGATCTGGAACATCAGCGCACCCAGGAAGGGCCCCGCCACGCCGCCGACGCCACCCAGGATCGCGATGAAGACGAACTCGCCCGAGCGCACCCAGTAGGCCAGTTCCGGCGTGACATGGCCCGAGACCAGAGCGATGATCGCGCCCCCCAGGCCCGCCAGCAGACCCGAGAGCAGATAGGCGCCGTAGAGCACCTTGCGGCTGGAAACGCCGAGATATTCCAGCCGCGTCTCGTTGGACTTGATCGCCTCCAGCGCCTTGCCACCCGGCGAGACGAGATAGCGCGCCACACCGAGCGCCGCGACCACGGCCAGCGCCAGTGTGATGTAGAACATCCAGAATTCGAAGGTCTCGCGATCGAGCGTCATGCCCGCGAGCGTCGGCCGCGGCACCCGCTTGCCGTCGGCGCCGCCGGTGACCGAGAACAGCTTTTCGAGCAGCGAGAAGAACACCATCGAGATGGCGAGGTTGAGCATGCCGAAGAAGATCGCGCGGTAGCGCACGATGAAGAGCCCGACGATCGCCGCGACGAGGCCCGACGCTGCAGTCGCGATCGGGACCAGCAGCAGCACCTCGTGGCCGAGGCTCGCCGCGGCCATGAAGGCGACGACATAGGCCGAAAACGCGAAGAACAGCCCGTGACCGAAGGAGACCTGGCCCGCCCGCAGCAACACGAGGATGCCGAGCGCCGCCAGCCCCTCGCACAGCGCGACGGTGAGGATGACCGTGGCCCAGGGCGAGATCAGCGGAAAGACGATGAGCGCGATCAGTAGCGCCGCGCCGATGAGATATTGGCGCGCCATCAGACTTTCCTCGTCTGCAACGTGGTGAACAGGCCTTCCGGCTTGATCAGCAGCACCGCGACCATGATCAGATAGGGGATCAGCACGTCGAACTCCGGCGCGAAATAGACCGCCGCCGAGCGTCCGAGCCCGATCATCAGGGCTGCGACCGCCGCGCCCTCGATGCGCCCGAGGCCGGCGGTGGCCGCCACGGCGAAGGACAGCACGATCATCCCAGAGCCGATGCCAGGCGTCAGCGAGGTCGTCGCCGAGGAGAGCGCCCCGCCCAGCGCCGCCAGCGACGCCCCGATCATGAAGGTGAAGAGATAGATCCGCGTCGCATTGATGCCCATCGCCATCGCTGCCTCGCGGTCCTGCGTCACTGCGACGATGGCCCGCCCGAAGGCGGTCCGCCGAAGGAACAGCCGCAGGCCGACCAGCACCGCGAGCGCCACCAGCGGGATCAGGATGAGCTGGTAGCGCGTGTAGAAGATGCCGAAGACCTCGACCGTGCCGAGCCAGTTCATCGGCGCGTTGGCGAAGAGCGGCTGCGTGCCGAACACGACCTTCTGCGCATCCTCCAGGATCATGAAGACCGCGAAGGTGACGAGGAGCTGCAGCACCTCCTCCTTGCCGTAGATCCGCCGCAGCAGCAGCGCCTCGACCAGCCCGCCGACGACGACGCCGACCAGGATCGCCGAGATCAGGAAGAGCGGAAAGGAGAGCCAGGTCGGCAGGCCCATCCCGGCCGCCGCCAGCACGGCGCTCGCCGCGACATAGGCGCCGATCGCGTAGAACGAGCCATGCGCGACGTTGAGCACGCCGAGCACGCCGAAGATCAGCGACAGCCCGACCGCCACCAGAAACAGCAGCGAGCCATAGGCGAGGCCGTCGAGCGCGGCGAGGAAGAGCATTTCAGGAGGCATGGCCATCCGATTCTGGATTGTGATCAACCGTTCCGCGCCATCCCGGACGCAGCGAAGCGGAGATCCGGGATCCATCGTAGAGCGCGGTGCCCTCCGATGGATCCCGGAGCTGCGCCGCTACGCGGCTTGTCCGGGATGACGGCGGCGGATGCGGCTGGTTCGATTACTTCGAATAGTCGAAGGTCTCGATCGACTTGTCGTTGACCATCTCGGGCTTGATCTTGGCGAACCACTCGAGCGACTTCTCGCCGACCGGGGTGGTCACCAGCTTGCCGGGATAGAGCGCCATCTTGTCATAGACCGCGAAGGGGTATTCCGGCACGCGCTTGGTGGTGCCGAGCATCTGGTCCTCGAGCCCCTGATGGTCGGAGCGGATGGTGATCGTCCCCGTCAGCGACTTGAACTCCAGCCCCTCGAAGGCGGTAATAACCTGCTCCTTGCTGGGCCACTTGCCGCCATTGGCGGCGGAGGCCTTCTCATAGGCCTTCACCAGCCCGGTCACGGCCTGATTCATGTGGAAGGTCGGGTAGATCGGATAGACGCCGGTCTTGTCCTTGTACTTCTTCACGAAGGACTGCATTTCGGGCGTGTTCTTGTACTTCGGATGCAGGAAGTAGTGGTCGCCGCGCGAGCCGACGATCACACCTTCCGGCAGCACATTGCCGAGCCGCTCCAGCGAGCTTTCCGCCAGTGGCAGCACAAAGGTCGACTGCTTCAGCAGGCCGCGCGCCGCCGCCTGCTGGACGAAGGTGTCGAGATCGCCGCCCCAGGAGGTCGAGATCACCACATCGGGCCGCAGCGCCGAGAGGCGGGTGATCTCGGTGGAGAAGTCGGGCGCGCCGAATTTCGGGAACAGCTCGGCGACGACCTTGACGTCGGGCTTCAGCGCCTTGAGGCCAGCCTGCAGCAGCGCCCAGGATTCACGGCCCCAAGCATAGTCCTGGTTGACGACCGCGATCGTCTTGAAGTCCGGCTTGGTCTTCATGAGGTAGAGCAGCGTCGCCATCATCTCGGCGCCGGCATGGCCCTGGGTGCGGACCGAATACTTCCACTTGCCCTCTTCGAAGATCGTCTGCGTGCCGCAATCCCACATCACGTTGACGACCTTGAGGTCCTCGGCGACGGGGGCGAGCGCGTTGCAGGAACCCGACGAGATCGCGCCGAACATCACCTGCGCGCCCTGGTCCTGGACGACGCGGCGATATTCCGAAATCAGCTGGTTGGTGCCCGCGCCCTCGTCGACATAAACCGGCTTCACCGGCACGCCGAGGATACCACCCTTGGCGTTCAGTTCCTCGAAGAACAGGTCGGCGGCATTGCGGCCGGGCACGCCGAAGACCGAAGCGGGTCCCGACAGGAAGGTCGCGATGCCGACGACCAGTTCCTTCGGCTTCTCCTGCGCCTGCACCGGAAGCGCCATCAGCGCCCCTAGAACGAATGCGGCTACGGCTGATCGTTTGATGGCCATCGGTTCCTCTCCCTGAATCCTCTGGAGCGCGCTCTTGGGCGGCGCACTGCCTGGAGCCGAGAGGGGTGCATGGGCGATCCGGCAGGACAAGTAGGATAAAACGATGAGGGCCATAGCGATTATCTATGGTGATCGCGGCACAGCGAGGATTTCGCTATGCCCCTCATCGCAAAACCCTATTTGACTTGGCTCCGGCTTCGACGGCCCGTCTGCGAGGGTGGATGGGAAGGCGGACCGCCGGAACGACGATGAACGCGCTCGAAGGAATTCTGGTGGTGGCGCTGGAGCAGGCGGTGGCCGTGCCGACCGCGACCTGCAAGCTCGCCGATGCCGGTGCACGCGTCATCAAGCTGGAGCGCGCCGAGGGCGACTTCGCCCGCGGCTATGACGATTATGCGAAAGGCCAGTCCTCCTATTTCGTCTGGCTGAACCGGGGCAAGGAATCCTGCCGGGTCGATCTCAAGCTGGAAGACGACCGCGCCATGGTCGAGGCCATGCTGGCGCAGGCCGATGTGTTCATCCAGAACCTCGCGCCGGGCGCCACCGGCCGGCTCGGCCTCGGCGCGGCCGATCTGCGCGCGCGCTATCCGAGACTGATCACCTGCGACGTCTCGGGCTATGCGCCGGGCACGCCGCACCACACGCGCAAGGCCTATGATCTGCTGATCCAGGCCGAATCGGGGCTAGCTGCCATCACCGGCACGCAGGCCTCCGGCCCGTCGCGCATCGGCGTCTCGATCGCCGACATCGCCACCGGCCAGGCGGCCTATGCCGCCATCCTCGAGGCGCTGCTGCGTCGCGCGAAGACCGGCCGGGGCTCCGCGATCCAGCTCTCGCTGTTCGATACCCTGGGCGACCTGATGAACGTGCCCTATCTGACGCGGCGCTATGGCGGCATCGAGCCGCCGCGGCTGGGGCTCGCCCACCCCTCGATCGCCCCCTATGGCGTCTTCTCGACCGCCGATGGCGATGTGCTGATCTCGATCCAGAGCGAGCGCGAATGGCAGATCCTCGCCCGCGAGGTTCTGGGCAGCGCGGCTCTCGCCGAGGACCCACGCTTCGCCACCAATGTCCTGCGGGTGCGGCAGCGTGAGACGGTGGATCGCGAGGTTCAGGCCCTGCTCGCGACGCGCTCCTTCGCCGAGGTCACCGCCGCGCTCGATCGCTATGCCATCGCCTATGGCACCGTCTCCAGCGTCGGCGACCTCATCACACACCCCGCCGCGACCGCCCTGGCCACCCCGACGCCGTCGGGCCCCGTCGAGGTCCTCGCCCCGCCCGCCATCGTCGACGGGCAGCGCGTGACGATGCGCCCCGTGCCGGCGCTCGGCCAGCATGACGAGGCGTTGCGGGCCGAGTTCGGCCGCTCTTCGGCCCCGTAAAGACAGCAACCATGCAGCACCCATCCGACCATGCCGAGATCCGCGACGCCGTCGCCCGCCTCTGCGCCGGCTTCCCGGGCGAGTACTGGCGCAAGCTCGACCGCGAGATGGCCTACCCGACCGAGTTCGTCGCGGCACTCACCGAAAGCGGCTTTCTCTCGGCGCTGATCCCGGAGGCCTATGGCGGCGCCGGCCTGACGCTATCGGCGGCGAGCGTCATCATGGAGGAGATCCAGCGCCAGGGCTGCAATGGCGGCGCCTGTCACGCGCAGATGTATGTCATGGGTACGGTTCTCCGGCATGGCTCGGAGGCGCAGAAGCAGGCCTGGCTGCCCCGCGTCGCCTCGGGCGAACTGCGCCTGCAGGCCTTCGGCGTCACCGAGCCGACCAGCGGCACCGACACCACCGCGCTGCGCACGACCGCCAGGCGCGAGGGCGACCATTACGTCGTCAACGGGCAGAAGATCTGGACGAGCCGCGCCGCGCAGTCGGACCTCATGCTGCTGCTGGCGCGCACCACCCCGCGCGAGCAGGTCGCCAAGCGCACCGACGGGCTCTCGGTCTTCCTGCTCGACATGCGCGAGGCGCTGAAAAACGGCCTCACCATCCGGCCGATCCGGACGATGATGAACCACGCCACCACCGAGGTCTTCTTCGACAATGTCCGCATCCCCGCCGGGAACCTGATCGGCGAGGAGGGCAAGGGCTTCCGCTACATCCTCTCGGGCATGAATGCCGAGCGCATCCTGATCGCGGCCGAATGCGTCGGCGACGCCAAATGGTTCATCGAGAAGGCCTCGACCTACGCCAAGGAGCGTCAGGTCTTCGGCCGGCCGATCGGCCAGAATCAGGGCATCCAGTTCCCGATCGCCAAGGCCTACGCCAATATGCGCGCAGCCGAACTGATGGTGCGCGAGGCGGTGCGGCTCTATGAGGCCGGCGAGAATGCCGGCGCGGAGGCCAACATGGCGAAGATGCTCGCTGCGGATGCCTCCTTCGAGGCGGCCAACGCCTGCATCCAGACCCATGGCGGCTTCGGCTTCGCCGAGGAGTACGATATCGAGCGCAAATTCAGGGAGACCCGGCTCTACCAGGTGGCGCCGATCTCGACCAACCTGATCCTGTCCTATCTCGCGGAGCATGTGCTGGGCATGCCGCGCTCCTACTGAAGGCTCTCGGATCCATGGACATCGACCATCTCCGCGGCTGGATCGGCAGGACGGAGGAGGCCTCGGATCTCGTCACGCCGCGCCTGATCGAGAGTTATGCGGCCACCTTCGCGCCCCATCTCGCGCCCGGCCCGCAGGGCGACGCGCCGCTCGCGCTGCACTGGTGTCTCGCACCACCCATCGCACCGATGAACGCGCTCGGGCCTGATGGCCATCCGGCGAAGGGGGATTTCCTGCCGCCGGTGCCGCTGCCGCGGCGGATGTGGGCGGGCGGGCGCCTTGAGGCGCTGGCGCCCTTACGCGCGGGCGATCTCGTCACGCGCCGCTCGACCATCGGCGACGTCACGGCCAAGGAGGGCCGCACCGGCGCGCTCTGCTTCGTCGCCGTCCATCACGAGGTCTCGACTCCGCGCGGCCTCGCCCTGCGCGAGCGCCACGACATCGTTTACCGCGAGGCCACGAGCCTGCCGGCCCCCGCAACTGCTGCCACAGTCACACCGGAACCGGCCGATCTCGTCTGGGAGATCGAGGCCAGCCCGACCCTGCTCTTCCGCTACTCGGCGCTGACCTTCAACGGCCACCGCATCCATTACGACCAGCCCTATGCGACCGCCGAGGAAGGCTATGCCGGGCTCGTCGTCCATGGTCCGATCCAGGCGACGCTGATGCTCAACATCGCCGCGACGCTGGCGGGAACCACGACGCTGGCGCTCGATTATCGCGGCCTGAGCCCGCTGATCGCCGGCGGCCGCTTTGCCGTCAAAGCCCGGCGCAACGCCGACGGCGGCATCCGGACCTGGACGGAAGGCGCCGATGGGCGCTTGCGGATGGAGGGAACGGCGCGTCCGCTTTAGGGGGCGCCGCCGGCCTCACCCGTACAGCATCGGCGGCCCGCCATCCTGGCCCAGCGTCGCCGTCCAGGTCTCGTCGGTGACGAGGCCGCGCAGGATCTCCCAGGACAATTGCCCGATCGCGCGCGCCGCCGCCGGCATCGGCCGCTCGGTCGAATAGGCGAGATAGACCTTGCGGTAGAGCGTCGGGCGCTCCAGCGGCCAGGTCTGGAACAGCCCGGCCTTTTCCTGCGCCGCCACCGCCATGCGCGGCAGGATGCTGTAGCCGAATCCCTGCTCCACCAGCCGCTTGATCTGGCTGTAGGATTCGATCTCGATTGCCGGCTGGATGGTCGCCCCGGCCGAGGCCGCCGCCTCGTCGATCTGGTCGCGCAGCCCATGCCCGATGCCCGGCAGGATCAGGTCGAGAGCCGCGGCATCGGCCATCGCCACGGCCTCGCCCGACGGCGCCGGCGAGCCGGTGACGCCCGAGGCGCAGAACAGGCAGAGCTCTTCGGTCAGGACATGGTGGATGCCGAGCCCCTTGGGATCGGAGGTCGAGTAGATCATCGCCAGATCGACCTCGCCGCGGCGCAGCCAGTCCAGCACGAAGCCGCTCATCGCCTCGGCGATGCGGATCCGGATCGCCGGATAGCGCTCACGCGCCGCCTGGATCAGCGGCACGCTGAACTGCTCGCTCACTGTGCCGGGCAGGCCGATCCGGACCTCGCCACCCGGCAATTCGGCCTCGCCGCGCACGGCTTCGCGCAGCGCCCCGAACTCGGCCAGGATGACATGCGCGCGGGCCAGCAGGCGCTCCCCCGCCTCCGTCGGCAGCACGCCGCGCGTGCCGCGATGCAGCAGCGCGACGCCGAGCTCGTCCTCCATATGCCGCAGATGCTGGCTCAGCGCTGGCTGCGCCACACGCAGCTTGGTGGCGGCCTTGGAGAAGGAGCCCTGTTCGACGATCGCCGCGAAATAGCGAAGCTGCCTTAAATCCATCGCCGTTCGGGTCTCCCTGGGCCTGCGGCAAGCCGCAGGCCTGCATAGCGGCGCCGCGCACCCATGACCAGCGAGACCCCGCGACTGCGCCAGCTTTGCGTTATGGCGGCTAGAGCGAAGCGGTATTGGTCGAAGCCGCGGGCGCGGGTGCATCGTTCTCCCCGGATCCGCAGGCGCTCCGTCGCCCTTCGCGCAAGCCCCACAGAACAGGCCCCGAAGGCCGGCCCTATCGCAATGATCCCGGAGGAAATGCCATGTCGAACGACCCGTTCCGTCTGCCGTCGGCGAGCCGCCGCGGCTTCCTGGGCGCAGCCGCCGCCCTCGCCGCCACCGGTAGCGGTCTCCCGCTCATCGGCCCGGCAGCCGCCAAGGCGCCGCTCTCGAAGACGCAGCCGGCCTATTTCTACCGCTTCATGCTGGGAACGGCGGAGGTCACCGTCGTCTCGGACGGGCCGCTGCCGCTGGGCGATCCCGGCACGAGCTTCCTCGGCGTGCCGAAGGAAACCGTCTACGGCATGCTGGAGAACAGCTTCCTGCCCAAGGACAACGTCGTCCTCGAGCAGAACATCCCGATCGTGAATTTCGGCGACCGGCTCGTCATGTTCGACACCGGCATGGGCTTCTCCAAGGCCTTCGGGCCCACCACAGGCCGGCTCATGAAGAGCATGGAGGAGGCCGGCATCAAGGCCGGCGACATCGACGACATCGTCTGCAGCCACGCCCATATCGATCATATAGGCGGCATCTGCACGGCGGACGGCAAGCCGCTCTTCCCCAATGCACGCATCCATATCAGCCAGACCGATTTCGATTTCTGGACGGACGAGAGCAAGCTGGGCTCGCCGCTCAAGGCCTTCATCGAGCATGCCCGCGCCAATCTGCTGCCGGTGCGTGACCGCATCGTTTTCTTCAAGGACCAGCAGGAGTTCCTGCCGGGCGTGCAGGCGATCGCGGCGCCGGGCCACACCGCCGGCCACCACATCTTCAAGGTCGCCTCGGCGGGCAAGTCCTTCGTCTTCCTCGGCGACCTGACGCACCACGCCGTGCTGCTGACCGAGAACCCGCGTCTCGAATTTGCCTATGACAGCGACCCCAAGCAGGCCGTGCAGTCCCGCGTTCGGCTCCTGACGATGCTGGCGCAGGAGAAGACGCCGGTGATGTCCTACCACTTCGCCTGGCCGGGCTTCGGCAACCTCGCCAAGGCGGGCGAGGGCTTCCGCTACTACCCTGCGCCGATGCAGCTCATCCCGGTCTGATCGGTCCGGCGCGCCCGGCCTCCCGCGGCCGGGCGCGTTCAGGCCCCCTCGTCGCTCGCGCCTGGCGGGTCATAACCCGGCAGGCGCGACACAACCCCGGTCACGGGCCGCAGATGCTCGTCGAGCACGGCGCGCGCCCGCGCCTCGTCGAAGGCCCGCAGCGCCGCGATGAAGTCGCGATGCTCGACGCGGATGCGCTCGATCCGACCCGGATCCACCGCCAGTGCCCGCATGGCGACCCGCTGCTGCCGCGCCCCCAGCGACTGGTAGAGTTCGGACAGCACCTCATTGCCGAGCGCCTGCACCATACCGAAATGGAACTCGCGGTTGAGTTCGACACGGGCGAAATGGTCACTGCCGGCAATCGCGTCGAGCCGGTCGAGCACAGCCTCCATCGTCTCGGGCAGCACGATCCTTTCCCGGCAGATGCGGGCGACCGCATAGCCCTCGATCATGCGGCGGGTCTCGTAGAGATCGGCCAATTCCTGCGCCGTGACCTGCCGCACCAGCGCCCCCCGGCGCGGCAGCAGGTCGATGAAGCGCTCCGCCTCGAGCCTGTGGAAAGCCTCGCGGACCGGCGTCCGCGACACGCCCATGACCGAGGAGATCGCCTCCTCCTCGACGAAGGAGCCCCCGGCATAGACGCCGCGCAGGATCTGCTCGCGGACATGCGCATAGACCCGCTCGCGAGCCGGCCGGGACTCCGCATCCTGCGCCTGGGGCGGCGTCATCACGTTCAATCTGGGCATCCCGATTTGGCTACCGAAGCGGCAACTCTAGGCGCTTCGGCTGCGAACGGCAAAAATCCGCCACGTATACACGACGCATGACCGCCATGCGCTGCCGGACTGGCGTCGCCGCCCCGATGGCGCTCTTCTTGCCAGACAAGGGACGCCGGACAGACGCGACAACGCGCGCGGCGACGACGACCACAGCGAGGAGAAAGCCGATGACGATCTCACGCCGCACGATGCTGGCCGCCGGGCTGGCCGCGCCCTTCGCGAGCCTGCCACTGCTCTCCCGCCCCGCCAGCGCCCAGCGGGCCGCCGGCATTCTCCGCTACGGCCTCTCCGCCTTTCCGCCCAATCTGCAGCCCTGGGTCTCGACCGGCGCCTCGGCCGGCACGGTCAAGATGCTGATCCACCGCAGCCTGGTGTCCTACGGCCCGAAGGGCGAGCTGCGCGGCGAACTGGCAACCTCCTGGTCGCTCGACGGCGACGGCGCCTGGGTCTTCAAGCTCAGGCCCGGCTGCGTCTTCCACAATGGCGATCCGGTCACCGCCGAGGACGTGAAGTGGTCGATCGAGCAGATCGCCGGCGAAAAATCGACCGCCTATATGCGCAGCCAGTTCCAGAGCGTCGAGCGCATCGAGATCCCCGACCCCGGCACGATCCGGCTGGTCACCAAGACGCCGCAGGCGACGCTGCCGAGCTGGTTCGGCAACTACAACACCTTCATCCTCTCGCGGAAATCGACGCCGACCGAGTTCATCGGCGCCGGCCCCTTCCGGCTGGTCGGTCAGGAGCGCGGCTCTTCCGTCGAGATCGCGGCCTTCGACAAGTTCTACAAGCCCGGAATCCCGAAGCTGAAGGGCATCAAATTCGTCGTCTATGCCGACGAGAACCTGCGCTTTGCCGCCCTGCAGTCGGGCGATGTCGACATGATCGAATATGTCCCCTGGCAGTCGATGGCAGCCGTCGAGGCCGATCCGCGCCTCAAGCTCGACAGCCAGGAGGGCCCGTTCATGGACGTGCTCTTCAACGGGACGAAGCCGCCCTTCAACGATCCGCGCGTGCGCCGCGCCATCGCCCATGCCGTGCGCCGGGAGGACATCGTCAAGGTCGCCTTCTTCGGCCGCGGCAAGCCGCTCGAGGGCCTGCCGATCGTCGAGGGCACGCCCTGGTGGGACAAGGACCTGTCGCGCGGCTGGAACTACGATCCCGCCCGCGCCAAGGCGCTGCTGACGGAGGCGGGTTTCGGCAACGGCTTCCAGACCACGCTGCTCGCGACCGCCCAATTCGGCATGCACAAGGACACCGCCGAGATCGTCCAGCAGCACCTCGCCGCCATCGGCATCCAGTGCGAACTGCAGCTGCCCGACTGGTCGACCCGCGTCGCCCGCGGCTCGAAGGGCCAGTACGACATGGCGATCCACGGCGTCTCCTCGGACAACAACGATCCCGACGGGCTGACGGTCGTGCTCGACACGACGCTCTCCCCCAGCCATGGCCGCTCCTTCCGCGTCGACGCCCCGCGCACCATCGCAGCCCTCGCCAGGGGCCGCGCCGAGTTCGACCAGGCCAAGCGCGTCGAGATCTACAAGGAGATGCAGCGGGCCGCGCTGGAGGAGGTGCCGATGGTCGGCCTCGCCTGGCGCAGCCAGGGCTACGGCATGGACAAGGGCGTGATGGGCTTCACCAACCTGCCCGGCGCGCTCTCCAACTCCTCCGGCAACATGCTCGAAGAGACCTATTTCGGATGAGCGCGACCTGGCTCGCGCGCAAGCTGACGGTCGTCGCGGGCCTTGCCTGGCTCGTCGCGACGATCGTCTTCCTGGCGCTGCACATGGTGCCTGGCGACCCCGCCGAGCTCCTGCTCTCGACCGGCGGCGTCTCGCCGGACCCGGCCTCCGTCGCCGAGCTGCGCGAGAAGCTCGGGCTAGAGCGCCCGCTCTTCGTGCAATACGCCGCCTTCCTGGGCGGGCTGCTGCGCGGTGATCTCGGCACTTCGCTGGTCGATGAGTATCCGGTGATCAGCGAGATCGCTCTGCGCCTGCCGCGCACGCTGGAACTGATCGCCGCCGGCAGCGTCATCGCGATTCTGGTCGGCGTGCCGGCGGGCGTCTTTGCCGCGCTCGACCGCGGCGGCGCCTTCGACCGCGCCGCCTCCGCCGTCACGGCGCTGCTGCTGGCCGTACCCGTCTTCGTGCTGGGCACGCTGCTCGTGCTGCTCTTCGCGCAGACACTGCGGATCATGCCGGCCGGCGGCTTCGTGCCCTTTTCACAGGATCCCGTGCAGCACCTGAAGCTCCTGACCCTGCCCGCCATCGCCATCGCCAAGGGGCTGGCCGCCGTACTGTTCCGGATGACGCGCGCGGCGATGCTGGACGCGCTCGCCAACGACTATGTCCGCACCGCCCGCGCCAAGGGCCTCTCGCCCACCCGCGTCATCGTCGTCCATGTTCTGCGCAATGCGCTGAACCCGGTCGTCACCGTGCTCGGCCTGCAGATGGGCACGCTGCTCGGCGGCACGGTGCTGGTCGAATACGTCTTCAACTGGCCGGGCATGTCGACGCCGCTGCTGCGCGCCGTCGAGGGCCGCGACTACCCCATGGTGGTTGGCATCGTGCTGACGATCTCGGTGCTGTTCCTGCTGCTCAACCTCGTGGTCGAGCTCGTCCATGCCCTGCTCGACCCGCGGGTGGCGCATTCATGAGCGGCAACCGGCATTTCAAGCGCCTCTGGCTGCCCGGTGGCTTCGTCGCCCTGATCGCGCTGGCGGCGCTCTGCGCGCCGCTCTTCCCCCTGCCCGACCCGATCCGCCAGGACGTCGCCAACCGCCTCGTCGGCCCGATGGCGGGCTCCTGGCTCGGCCGCGACGAGTTCGGGCGGGACGTGCTCTCGCGCCTGCTCTGGGGCGCGCGCACCAGCCTGAGCGTCGCCTTCGCCTCCGCCCTGACGGCCGGCGCCATCGGCGTCCTGCTCGGGCTGATCGGTGGCTGGGGCAAGGGCGCCGCGGCCTTCCTCTCCGTGCGCAGCATGGACGTGGTGCTGTGCTTCCCGCCCGTGCTGCTCGCTTTGCTGGTGGTGACGCTGCTCGGCCCCGGCGCCGCGACGCTGATCCTCGTGCTCTCGGTGCTCTATCTGCCGGGCTTCGCCCGCGTCACCCATGCCGAGGTCCGCGCGGTCAAGCACCGCGACTATGTCGAGGCGACGCGCGCGCTCGGCGCCCGCCCCGCCTATCTCCTGCTGCGCACCGTGCTGCCCAACATCGCCGGGCCGATTCTGGTCCAGCTCTCGCTCGCGGTCGCCGCCGCCGTCGTGCTGGAGAGCGGGCTCTCCTTCCTCGGTCTCGGCGTCGTCCCGCCCGCCCCGTCCTGGGGGCTGATGATCCGCGGCGCGCGCGCCACCATGGAGCAGGCCCCGCTGCTGCTGGTCTGGCCCTGCGCGGCGCTGACGCTCACCATTCTCGCCATGAACCTGCTCTGCGACGGCCTGCGCGACGCGCTCGACCCGCGCACGGGCGGCCGTTGAACCACCACCGAAACCTGCAAGGACATAGTCCCATGGCTGCCAAGACCGACCCCCTCGTCCATATGGGCACGATCACCGGGGGCGAGGCCCGCGAGATCCTGAAAGAAAACCCGGTGATCCTGCTCCCCATGGGCAGCCATGAGGACCAGGGCCCGCACGCCCCGATGGGCGACTACCTCCTGGCCGAGAAAATCGCCGAGCTCGCCGCCATCCGCGCCAGCAAGGCCGGCACGCGCACGCTGGTGGCGCCGGTCCTGCCTTTCGGCGGGGCCGACTGGTTCGGCTCGATGACCGGCGGCATCGCGATCTCGCAGGCGACGCTGACCACCGTCATCGCCGAGATGGTGGATTCGCTGCATCGCAACGGCCTGACCCGTATCATCGTGATCAACGGCCATGGCGGCAATGTCGGCCCGATCTCGGAGGTCGCCCGCGAACTCTACCTGCGCGAGCAGATCGTGCTGCCGAGCCTATATCTCTGGCGCATCGGCTACGGCCTGCTGCCGGGCATCCTCGGCGGGGCCGACAAGGCGGCCGCCGTCGCCGGCCACGGTGCCGATCCGCTGACCTCGATCGGCCTGCATCTCTTCCCCGAGCTGATCCGCAAGGACCTGATCCCCGAGGCGAAGCCGCTGAAGCGCGATCCGGTCCTCGATCTGCCCTTCACGGGCTTGGGCCTCGCGAGCTTCGAGGGCCACGAGGTCGCGATGCCCAACGAGTATGACGAGACCTACAATCTCGGCGTCGCCAAGGGCGATCCGCGTCTCTGCTCCGCCGAGACCGGCGCCGCGCTCACCGAGAAGCTGACCGACATCTGCGCCCGCTTCATCGCGCATTTCGCCAGCAAGGTCGCAGCCTGATCCGGCCGGCCGCCGCGCAGCCCGCGCGGCGGCTCGCCACGCCCAGCCGCTCATCCTCATTCCGGGAGGTTCCCATGCCGACTCGCCGCCGCCTGCTCCAGACCGGCCTCGCCACCATCGCCATGCCCTCCGTGCTGCGGGCCCAGAGCCTGAGCGGTCAGATCACGCTGATGTCCTACAGCGGCATCTTCCAGGACAACTACACTAAGGCGGTGGTCGAGCCCTTCCTCGCCGCCAACCCGGGCGTAAAGGTGAACTACGCGCCGGGCGGCACCTCGGCGCAGATGGTCGGCTCGGTCAGGGCCCAGAAGGCCGATCCTCAGATCGACGTCGTCATCATGGACGTCACGACCTCGAGCATCGGCAACATCGAGGGCCTGTTCGAGAAACTGACTCCGGCGGAATTTCCGGTGCTCGAGGAGCTGGCCCCCGAGGCGCGCGCAGCCGGCGGCGAGTTCGGCCCGGCCGTCACCTTCGATCATCTCGTGCTGGTCTACGACACGCAGAACCTGAAGCCCCCGATCACGAAGCTGGCGGATCTCTGGCGCCCGGATCTGAAGGGCCAGCTCGCGCTCTCGGCCCCGCCGAACATCCAGGGCCTCGCCCTGACCGCGATGGTCGAGAAGATGGAGGGCGGCGACCATCGCAAGTCGATCGACGCCGCGATGCGGAAGCTCAAGGAGCTCGCCCCCTCAGTGAACACCTTCGAGCCGAACCCGGACGGGTATTCGCTGATCCTGAACGGGGTGGTGAAGGTCGCGACCGGCTGGAACGCCCGCTCGCAGCTCTATGGCGACCAGTCCAACGGCCGGATCGGCACGCTGCTGCCGCCCGAGGGCTCGGTCTTCCAGATCAACACGATCAATCTCACGGCCGGCTCGAAGAACCGCGCGGCCGCAGCCGCCTTCGTGAAACACGCCCTGTCCCAATCGGCGCAGAAGGCCTTCACCGAGCGGATGTTCTACGCCCCCACCAATGCCAGGGCGCAGATCGACCCCAAGGCGGTCGCCCGCACCGCCGCAGCGCCGGAAAGCCGCGCGAACATGATCCCCGTGGACTGGAACGACATCCTGAAAGTCCGCGACCAGTGGAACAACCGCTGGCGCCGCGAAGTGATTTCGGCCGCCCGGTGAGCCCGGTGCGCGGCGTCATGCTCGCCCTTGTGGCGAGCATCCACGTCTTGGACACCGCGCCGGATGGAGAAAGACGTGGATGGTCGGGACAAGCCCGACCATGACGGATCAGCCCGGAATGTCTGGATCATGAGCTATCTCGAACTGGCCGGCCTGCAGAAGCGCTACGGCGCCTCCATCGCGGTCGACGAAGTCTCGCTGTCGGTCGCGAAGGGCGAATCCGTCGCCCTGCTCGGCCCCTCCGGATGCGGCAAGACCACGACCCTGCGCATGCTGGCCGGGCTGATCGCTCCCGACCGCGGCACGATCCGCGTCGACGGCACCGAGATCACCAGGCTGCCGGCGCATAAGCGCAACATGGGCTACGTCTTCCAGTCCTACGCGCTGTTTCCGCATCTCTCCGTCGCCCGCAACGTCGCCTTCGGGCTGGAGGAGCGCGGCGTCGCCAGGGCCGAGATCGCACGGCAGGTCGCGGAGGGGCTCGCCATGGTCCAGCTCGGCCATCTCGGCGAGCGGCGCCCGCGCGAGCTCTCCGGCGGCCAGCAGCAGCGCGTCGCTCTCGCCCGCGCGCTGGTGATCCGCCCCTCCGTCCTGCTGCTAGACGAATCCCTCTCCAATCTCGACGCCAAGCTGCGCGACGCGATGCGCCACGAGATCCGCTCGATCCAGCGCTCGCTCGGCATCACCACCCTCTTCGTCACCCATGATCAGGTCGAGGCGCTGACGATGTGCGACCGCATCGCGGTGATGAACCGCGGCCGCATCGCCCAGATCGGCACCGCCGAGGACATCTACGAGCGCCCCGCGACACGCTTTGTCGCCGAGTTCGTCGGCCGGATGAACGCGCTCCCCGCCACGCGCGACGGCGACGGCAAGGTCCTGCTCTGGGGCGGGCGTCAGCAGCTCGCAGCCCCGCTCGAGGGCGCGTTCGACCTCTTCGTGCGGCCGCAGCGCATGCGGATCGTCGCGCCCTCGGAGACCGTCGGCGAGACGAACCTGCGCGTCGCAGGCCGCGTCCTGCGCAGCGTCTTCGTCGGCGACCATGTCGAGGTCCTGGTCGAGGGCGCAGGCGGGCAGCTCACCGTCGAGATGCCGTCGGGCACCGCGCTCCCGGCGGAGGGCGACGAGGTCGCGGTGATCTGGCCGACCGCCGACAGCCTCGCCTTTGCCCGCGAGGCGGCATGACCGGCGCGCTCCGCCTGCCGCTGCTGCTGGTCCCAGCGGGCCTCTTCGTCCTGGCGATCTACGCCTGGCCGACGCTGCTGCTGCTGCGCAACGGCTTCAACGAGGTCGGGCCGACCGGCGCGATGGTCGAGGCCTGGTCGCTGAAGACGGCGGCCGACACCTTCGCGGACGGCTTCACCTTCGAGCTGACGCTGAACTCGCTGCAGCTCTCGCTCAGCGCCACCGCGATCGCGCTCGCTTTGTCCTATCCGCTCTCGCTGTTCCTCTTCCGCACCGAGTCCCGCTTCCGCGGCCTGCTCGCCGTCATCGCGATCATGCCCATGCTGATCTCGGGCGTGGTGCGCGTCTTCGGCTGGCTCGCCATCCTCGGCGACCGCGGCCTCGTCAACGGCCTGCTGCAATCGCTGGGACTGATCTCCGCGCCGCTGCGGCTCGTCTTCAACTGGACCGGCGTCACCATCGGCCTGGCCGAGAGCATCATGCCCTACATGATCCTGGCGCTGCTCGCCGGCTTCGGCCAGCTCGACCGCACGCTCGAGGAGGCGGCCCGCTCGCTCGGGGCGTCGCCGTTGCGCACCTTCTGGCGCGTGACGCTGCCGCTCAGCCTGCCCGCGCTCGCGCTCGCCGCGGGACTCGGCTTCATCCTCTCCATGTCGGCCTACATCACACCGAAGCTCCTGGGCGGCGGACGCGTCTTCGTGCTGGCGACCGAAATCTTCGAGCAGGCGACGACCAACACCAACTGGCCGGTCGCGGCCGTACTGGCGATCTACACGCTCGGCCTGCTCCTGCTGCTGCTGGTCCTATCCAACCTGCTGGCGCGGGGGCTGCGGCGATGAACGGCGCCGGTCCCGTGCTCTCCACCCTCGCAGGCATCGTCTACGCGCTGATCCTGGCGCCGATCATCGTCGTCGTGATGCTCGCCTTCTCGGCTGACAACTTCATCCTGTTCCCGCCCTCGGGCTATTCCCTGCGCTGGTTCGAGGCCCTGAGCGCGCATGCGCCGCTGCTCTCGGCGCTGGGGCTGAGCGTCCAGGTCGCCAGCGTCGTCACGCTGCTCTCGCTCGCGCTCGGCGTGCCTGCCGCCCTGGCGCTGGCCAAAGGCACGTTCCGCGGCAAGGAGGCGCTGACCGGCTTCTTCCTGGCGCCGCTGCTGCTGCCGACGCTGATCACCGGGCTCGCTTTGCTCCTGTTCTTCACGCCGCTGCGGCTCACCGCGACGCTGCCGGGGCTGGTTCTCGGCCACATGACGGTGACGGTGCCCTTCGTCATCCGGATGATGACGACGGCGCTCTCGAACCTGCCTCATGACATTGAGGCCGCAGCCGCGACGCTCGGCGCCACGCCCTGGCGCGTCGTGCGGCGCGTGACGCTGCCGCTGGCGACGCCGGGCCTGATCGCCTGCGCCTGCCTCTCCTTCCTGCTGTCCTTCGACGAGACGGTGATCTCGCTCTTCATCTCCGGCCCGCGCGCCTCGACGCTGCCTGTCGAGATGGTGCGTTATGTCGAGGGCCGGACCGACCCGCTGATCGCCGCCCTCTCCGTCGTCCTCATCATCGCCACGCTGATCATCGTGGTCGCGGTGGAACGCCTCGTCGGCGTCGCCCGCGCCGTCGGCAAATAGGAGACCATCATGCCCGACTACCGTATCGCCCCGATGCCGGATCAGCTCCCGGCCGCCCTCGTCGCGAAGCTGCTCAAGGTCGAGACCGCGACCGTCGGGCACTCGCAGCACTGGGGCTTTATGGATCGCGGTATCCAGCCGCTGCTGCGCACCAAGCGGATCGCCGCCGCGGCGGTGACGCTCGCCATCCCCGGCCAGGACTCGACGCTGCTGCACCACACGCTCGGCCTGCTGCGGCCCGGCGACATCCTCGTCGTCGACCGGCTCGGCGACGACAAGCACGCCTGCTGGGGCGGCGGCGTCACGGTCGCGGCCAAGGCGGCCGGCGCGGTCGGCGGCATCGTCGACGGGCCCTGCACGGACCTCACCGAGATCCAGGACAGCGACTTCCCGATGTGGTGCCGCGGCATGTCCCCGATCACGACGCGGCTCTACAATCTCGGCGGCACGCTGAACCTGCCGATCTCCTGCGGCAACGTGCCGGTCAAGGCCGGCGACGTCATCCTGGCCGACGAGTCCGGCGTGCTCGTGCTGCCGCGCGACGAGGCGGAGGCGATCGCCGACGCGGCCATCGCCAGACAGGAGCGCGGCGAGCGCACGCAGGATCGCGTCCGCAAGGGCGAGAAACTGGGTGACATCTCGGGCGCGACGAAGATGGTGCTCGACGCGCTGGCGCAGCAGGCCGGCTGAGGAAGCTCACATCATGACCGCCACCGCCCGCGCGCCCCGCATCACCCCCTTCACCTGCGACAAGAGGCCGGCGACGGGCTCGCGCGGCATGGTCGTCACCAACCACCCCCTCGCCTCGGCCGCAGGTTCGCAGATGCTGCTGGCGGGGGGCAACGCGGTCGATGCGGCTGTGGCCGCGCTCTTCGCGCTGACCGTCGTCGAGCCGATGATGGTCGGCATCCTCGGCGGCGGGCTCGCCCATATCCGCATGGCCGATGGCCGCCATGTCGTGCTGGACGGGCTCTCGACCGCGCCGCGGCGCGCCACGCCCGACATGTATGACTGCCTCTCCGACGAGATCGGCAAGCAGCGCGACGTCCGCGACCGGGAGAACGTGGTCGGCCCCAGGGCCGTCGCCGTGCCAGGCGCACTGGCCGGCTGGTGCGAGGCGCTCGCCCGCTTCGGCACGCTGCCGCTCGCCGAGGTGCTCCAGCCCGCCATCGCGCTGGCCGAGCGCGGCTTCACGGTCACGCCCTATCTCTCCAACTGCATCGCCGACAACATCGCCGATCTCGCGCGCGATCCGGGCCTCTCGGCGCTGTTCCTGCGCGATGGTCAAGCCCTGCCTGCGGGTACGAGGCTGGTCCAGAGCGACTATGCCAAAAGCCTGAGCCTGATCGCCGAGACCGGCCCGGCCGCGCTCTATGGCGGCCCGCTCGGCCAGGCGCTGACCGATTTCATGGCGGCGAAGGGGGGCCTGATCGGCCCCGACGATCTCACCGCCTACCGGGTCGAGACGCGCGAGCCGATCCGCGGAAGCTATCGCGGCCACGAGATCCTGGGCCCCCCGCCGCCGGCCTCCTCGGGCGTCCACATCGCGCAGATGCTCAACATCCTCGAGGGCTACGACATCGGCGCGCTCGGCTTCGGCTCGCCGGACGCGGTCCATCTCCTGGCCGAGGCCCTCAAGATCGCCTTCGCCGACCGCGCCGTGGCGACCGCCGATCCCGCCTTCGTCAAAGTCCCGGTCGCTCGGCTGATCGACAAGGCTTATGCCGACGAACGCCGCGCGCTCATCGCGATGGACGAGGCCAAGGCATGGTCTGCGGGACTAGCGCCGGGCGAATCGAACGACACCACCCATGTCACGGTCGCCGATGCCGACGGCAACGTCGTCACCGCGACGCAGACCATCAACGGCCTGTTCGGCGCCTGCACCCAGATCCCCGGCACGGGGATGCTGACGAACAACTACATGTTCAATTTCGACCCGCATCCCGGCCGCGCGCTCTCGATCGCACCCGGCAAGCGCGTCTTCACCTCGATGGCCCCGATGATCGTGCTGAAGGAGGGCAAGCTCGCCTTCGCGCTCGGGCTGCCCGGCGCGCTGCGCATCTTCCCCTCGGCCCTGCAGGCGATCGTCAACCTGATCGACCACGGCATGAGCCTGCAGGAGGCGGTCGAGGCGCCGCGTGTCTGGACCGAAGGCGGCGTGCTCGAACTCGAGGAGGCCTTCCCCGAGACGGTGGCGGAGGCGCTGCGCGCGCGCGGTCACCGCATCGTCCGGATGCCCCGCATCGCCGGCGGCATGAACGCCATTTCCTTCGGCACCGACGGCACGCTGACCGGCGCCGCCTGCTGGCGCGCCGACGGCACGCCCGTCGCGGTCTCGGGCGGCCTCGCCCGCGCCGGCGCCCGCTTCACGATCTGACAACGGAACCCGACGATGACCGAGACCATCTGCCTCCTCGACATGACCACGCCGGCCCGCGCCGAGAAGCTGCGCGCCCTGCTGCCGCCCGGCTTCGTGCTGACCCATGGCACCGCCCGCGGCGACGAGCACATGAAGGAGATCATCGCCGAGGCCGACTACGCCATCTCCGGCCAGGTCGCCGTCTCCGGCGACGTCTTGCGCGCCGGCAAGAAGCTGAAACTGCTGCACAAATGGGGCGTCGGTTACGACAACATCGACATCGCCACCGCCAAGGAACTGGGCATCAAGGTCGCCCGGACGACGGGCAGCAACGCGCTGCCCGTCGCCGAATTCGCGCTGGGCCTCATGATCTCGGCCCTGCGCTATATCGGCTACGGCCATGCCGAGCTGAAGAAGGGCCACTGGAGCACCGGCAGCCTGCCGGGCGAAACCTTCATGCTCTCGGGCAAGACCGTCGGCATCATCGGCTTCGGCGCGATCGGCCAGAACGTCGCGAAGCTGCTGCGGGGCTTCGGCTGCACCATCCTCTACAGCAAGCGCCAGCCCCTCACGGCAGAGGAAGAGGCGGCGCTCGGCGTCCGCCACGCCAGCCTGGACGCGATTCTCGCGCAGGCGGACGTCGTTTCGCTGCACTGTCCGCTGACGCCCGAGACCACCAACCTGATCGGTCGCGAGGCTTTCGCGAAGATGAAGAAGACCGCCGTGCTGATCAATGTGGCGCGCGGCGGGGTCATCGACGAATCGGCGCTGGTCACCGCGCTGCGCGACCGCGAGATCGCGGGCGCGGCGATGGACGTCTATGCGATCGAGCCGCTGCCGGCCGACAGCGAACTGCTGACCCTCGACAATCTCGTCGTGACGCCGCATCTCGCGGCGATGGCCGCGGACAATTTCGCCCCCACCGTTTCGCGGATGTTCGCCAACATCGCCCATGTGTCGCGCGGCGAGCCGGTCCCGGCAAAGGATCTCGTCGTCTGAAACCCGGGCCCGCCCCGGCGGCGCCTTGACCTGAATCAAGGCTCGCCGGCACCGCCGCCGCTAAGCCTCGCCCATGACAGCGTGCGCGTAGAGCGCCGCAGGGTGAGCAGGGGCTGGGCATGGCGACCACGGGCAATCCGATCCGACAAGCGACGACAGGCGAGATGGTGGGCATCGCGCTTGCCGCGGTGAGCTTCCTGGGCTTGCTGCTGATCGCCGCCAAGACCGACCACGGCGCCTATGCCTTTCATGCCGCCGTCGGCATGGCCGCGGCCCTGGCGACCATCTTCCTGATCGGCAACCGCTGCTTCAAGCCGGGCACCGGCCCGGCGCCGCAGGAAATCGATGGTCGGCCCAATTACAATATGGAGCCGGTCAAGTTCGCGACGCTCGCGGCGCTCTTCTGGGGCATCGCCGGCTTCACTGTCGGGCTGATCATCGCGCTTCAGCTCGCCTTCCCGGTCCTGAACTTCGATCTGCCCTGGATCAATTTCGGCCGCCTGCGCCCGTTGCACACCTCGGCGGTGATCTTCGCCTTCGGCGGCAACGTGTTGATCGCGACCTCCTTCTACGTCGTCCAGCGCACCTCCCGCGCCAGGCTGGCGGGCGATCTGTCACCCTGGTTCGTGGTCCTGGGCTACAACCTCTTCATCGTCATCGCCGGCACCGGCTATCTGCTCGGCATCACCCAGGGCAAGGAATACGCCGAGCCGGAATGGTATGCCGATCTCTGGCTGACCATCGTCTGGGTCGCCTATCTGCTGGTCTTCCTGCTGACGCTCGCCAAGCGCAAGGAACCCCACATCTATGTGGCCAACTGGTTCTATCTCGGCTTCATCGTCACCATCGCGGTCCTGCATCTCGGCAACAACCTGACGCTGCCGGTCTCGATCCTCTCGCCCAAGTCCTACATCGTCTGGTCGGGCGTGCAGGATGCGATGTTCCAGTGGTGGTACGGCCATAACGCCGTCGGCTTCTTTCTGACCGCCGGCTTCCTCGCGATCATGTATTACTTCGTGCCCAAGCGCGCGAACCGCCCGGTCTACAGCTATCGCCTCTCGATCATCCACTTCTGGGCGCTGATCTTCATCTACATCTGGGCCGGGCCGCACCACCTGCACTACACCGCCCTGCCCGACTGGGCGCAGACACTGGGCATGACCTTCTCGATCATGCTCTGGATGCCCTCCTGGGGCGGCATGATCAACGGAATCATGACCCTCTCGGGTGCCTGGGACAAGCTGCGCACCGACCCCGTACTGCGCCTGATGGTGGTCTCGCTCGCCTTCTACGGCATGTCGACCTTCGAGGGCCCGCTGATGTCGATCAAGGCGGTCAACTCGCTGTCGCACTACACCGACTGGACCATCGGCCATGTCCATTCCGGCGCGCTCGGCTGGGTCGCCTACATCTCCTTCGGCGCGATCTACTGCCTCGTTCCCTGGCTCTGGAACCGCAAGGAACTGTATTCGCTCAAGCTGGTGAACTGGCACTTCTGGATCTCGACCCTCGGCATCGTCCTCTACATCTCGGCAATGTGGGTCTCCGGCATCCTGCAGGGACTGATGTGGCGCGCCTACACCTCGCTGGGCTTCCTCGAATACTCCTTCATCGAGACCGTCGCGGCGATGCACCCCTTCTACGTCATCCGGGCACTCGGCGGCGCACTCTTCCTCACCGGCGCGCTGATCATGGTCTTCAACGTCTGGATGACCATCCGCAGCGGCGAGCCGGAGAGCGCCCAGGACAACGCCCCGCTTCAGCCCGCCCTCGTGCCGGCCGAGTAAGGACCGCTTCCATGACGAGCATCGAACACAACGCCCCGCGCAAGTCGCTCTGGTCCAAGCACAAGATCTTCGAGACCAACTCCATCATCCTGATCATCGGCGTCCTGCTGGTGATCTCGGTCGGTGGCCTGGTCGAGATCGCGCCGCTCTTCTACCTGAAGAACACGATCGAGAAGGTCGAGGGCATGCGCCCCTATACCCCGCTCGAGCTGGCCGGCCGCGCCATCTATGTCCGCGAGGGCTGCTACAACTGCCACAGCCAGATGATCCGCCCGCTGCGCGACGAGATCGAGCGCTACGGCCATTACTCGCTCGCGGCGGAGAGCATGTACGATAAGCCCTTCCAGTGGGGCTCGAAGCGCACGGGGCCGGACCTCGCCCGCGTCGGCGGCAAGTATTCGGACGAATGGCAGCGCGACCACCTGGCCAATCCGCGCGCCCTCGTGCCGCAGTCGATCATGCCCGGCTATCCCTTCCTGACGAAGACCGAACTGAAATTCGACGACATCGCCGACGAGCTGCGTGCGAACCGCGGCAGCGGCGTGCCCTACACCGACGAGATGATCGCCCAGGCCGCCAGCGACCTGCGTGCCCAGGCGACGCCCGACCATCCCAAGCAGGGCGAGCTCGAGGCGCGCTATCCCAAGGTCCAGGCGCGCGACTTCGACGGCGACCCGAGCCGCATCACCGAGGCCGACGCACTGATCGCCTATCTGCAGGTGCTCGGCACGCTCGTCGACTTCAAGCTCTACGACAACAAAGCCAACATCCGCTGACGGAGGGCATCATGGACATGACCTATCAGTGGCTCGCGCGCTTCGCGCAGTCCGCCGGCCTCCTCTACTTCGTCGGCATCTTTCTTTCCGTCTGCGTCTACGCCTTCTGGCCGGCCAATCGCGCCCGGTTCGAGGAGGCCGCCCGCACCCCGTTGCAGGACGACTGAACCATGGCTCAGCATCAGGACCATCACGAGGTGGACGCCAATACCGGCGTGTCCACGACCGGCCATGAGTGGGACGGGATCCGCGAACTCAACACGCCGCTGCCGCGCTGGTGGCTCGGCATCTTCTACGCGACGATCGTCTGGTCGGTCGGCTACTGGGTCGTCTATCCGGCCTGGCCTCTGATCACCGGCGCGACCCAGGGCGTCATCGGCTATGCCTCTCGCATCGAGATCGCCAAGGATCTCGCTTTGCTGCAGCAGCACCGGGCGTCCCAGTCCAGTGGGCTGGCCGAAGCCTCGCTCGAGCAGATCAAGGCCGACCCCTCGCTCTTCCGCATCGCCATGGCCCAGGGCAAGGCCGCCTTCGGCGACAACTGCGCAGCATGCCACGGCGTCGGCGGCGCCGGGTCCAAGGGCTATCCCAACCTCAACGACGACGACTGGCTCTGGGGCGGCTCGCTCGCCGAGATCCACCAGACACTGCAGAACGGCATCCGCGTCGCCGGTAATGCCGAGACGCGCATCAGCCAGATGCCTGCCTTCGGCAAGGACGGCGTACTGAAGCCGGCCGAGATCCGCGCCGTCGCCAACCATGTCCGCGAAATCGCCGGTCTGCCGACCGAGGCGAATGCCGATCTTGCCAAGGGACGCGAGCTCTTCGCCACCAACTGCGCCGCCTGCCATGGCGACGCCGGCAAGGGCAACAAGGAGCTCGGCGCGCCGAACCTCACCGACGCGATCTCGCTCTATGGCATGGATCTGGCCTCGCTGACCGAGACGATCACCAACAGCCGCGCCGGCGTGATGCCGGCCTGGGGCCAGCGCCTCGATCCGACCACGGTCAAGGCCCTGACGATCTATGTCCATTCGCTCGGAGGGGGCCAGTAGCCATGGCTCTCCAGGAGACCGATCTCGGGGATCTGCCGCTCTTCGCCCCCACGAAGAAGGTCTATCCGCAAAGCGTGTCCGGCCCCTACCGGCGCGCCAAGTGGATCATCCTCGGGCTCTGTCTCGGCGTGTACTATCTGCTGCCCTTCCTGCGCTGGGAACGCGGCCCGAACCTGCCCAACCAGGCGGTTCTGGCCGACCTTGCCAACGCCCGCTTCTACTTCTTCTTCATCGAGATCTGGCCGCAGGAGGTCTATTACTTCACCGGCCTGTTGATCATGGCCGCCTTCGTGCTGTTCGTGATGAACGCCGTCGCCGGGCGCGTCTGGTGTGGCTATCTCTGCCCCCAGACCGTCTGGACCGACCTTTTCCTCGCGGTGGAACGGTTTTTCGAAGGCGATCGGCGCGAGCGCATCAAGCTCGACGAGGGCCCCTGGACCGCCGGCAAGGTGCTGCGCAAGACCGGCAAGCACGCGGTCTGGCTGCTCATCGCCTGGTGGACCGGCGGCGCCTGGGTCCTCTACTTCGCCGATGCGCCGACCCTGGTGCGCGATCTCGCCACCTTCCAGGCCCCGCTGACGGCCTATGCCTTCATCGCGATCCTGACCTTCACGACCTATGCCCTCGCCGGAATCATGCGCGAGCAGGTTTGCAAGTTCATGTGCCCCTGGCCCCGCATCCAGGCCGCGCTCACCGACGACGAAGCCCTCAACGTCACCTATCGCTACGACCGCGGCGATCCGCGCGTCTCGGTGAAGCAGGCCGAGCGCCTGCGCAAGGAAGGCCAGCCCGCGGGCGACTGCATCGACTGCCGGCAATGCGTCGCCGTCTGCCCGACCGGCATCGACATCCGCGACGGAGCCCAGCTCGACTGCATTCAGTGCGGGCTGTGCATCGACGCGTGCGACAACGTCATGGAGAAGATCAGCCGTCCCAAGGGGCTGATCGGCTACGACACCGACGATAACGTCAAGCGGCGCATCGCCGGCGAGAAGCCCGTCTACAACCCGCTGCGCCTGCGCACGATGATCTATGCCGCGCTGATCCTCGTGGTCGGCGGCGCCATGGTCTTCCAGCTCGCCACCCGCCGCACGGTTGAACTTTCGGTGCTGCACGACCGTTCCCCGCTCTTCGTGCGTCTCAGCGACGGCTCGATCCGCAACGCCTTCACCATCCGCATCCTGAACAAGCGGCCCGACGAACGCCCGGTCGCGCTGACGGTCCACGGCCTTCCCGGCATCCGGATCGAGGCGGTGGGCGTCACGCCAACGGCGGATCTGCGTCCGGTCGTCACCGTCGGCCCGGACTCGTCGCGCGAGGTTCGCGTGCTGGTGACACTGCCGCCGGATGTCCGCCCCGAGAAGACGCAGCCCATCACCTTCACCGCCGCCGATCTCTTCGCCGGCGAGATGGTGACCGCCACCGACCATTTCATCGCGCCCTGAGGGGGCACGCCATGTCCTGTTGTGGAGCCTTCATCATGCCCGTGGATCTGACCGCACCGGTTCGTCCCCGCACCGCGGAGCCCTTCCGCCTCAGCGGCCGGATGGTGCTGGCCACCTTGATCGGCTTCTTCCTCGTCGTCGCCGGCATGAACGCCGTGATGATGACGATCGCGATCAGCACCATGCCCGGCGTCGATGTGAAGAGCGCCTACGAGACCAGCCAGCACTACAACGGCGAGATCGCGCGGATGCAGGAGCAGGCGGCGCGCGGCTGGACCGCAGAGGCCGGGCTGCGCCGCAGCGGCGCCGACGCCATCTTGACCCTGTCCCTGCGCGACCGCGCCGGCGCGCCCGTGACGGGGCTGTCGGTGACGGCGCGGCTCGAACACCCGGCCACCCGGCGCGAGGACCGGGACGCCGCGCTCTCCGAGGCCGTGGCAGGCACCTACGGCACCCGCTTCCTGGCCGTTCATGGCGGAGGTTGGACCCTCGCCATCTCGGCGCGACGCGGCAGCGAGACAGTCTTCGTCTCGCGCAGCCGGATCGTGCTGGAGGACTGAAGCATGGCCGCGCAGCAGGATCTCTCCGTCTTCGTGCGCCATGGCGAAGGCGGTGTCGCGGGCATGGAACTCGCCGTCGAGGGCATCCGCTGCGCCGGCTGCATGCACGCGATCGAAAACGGCCTCTCCAAGGACGCCGCCATCCTGAAGGCGCGGGTGAACCTTGCCCTGAAGCGCGTCACCGTCGAGTGGCGCGAAGGGGCGCTGCGTCCGGAGGCGGTGATCGAGCGCCTCGGCGCGCTCGGCTTCAAGGCCTACCCCTTCCTGCCCTCGGCCGAGCGCGACAGCGTCACGGTCGAGGAGCGGCGGCTGCTGCGCTACCTCGCCGTCGCGGGCTTCGCCGCGATGAACATCATGCTGCTCTCGGTCTCGGTGTGGTCGGGTGCCAATGGCGATATCAGCCCCGTCACGCGCGACTTCTTCCACTGGCTCTCGGCCCTGATCGCCTTGCCGACGGCGGCCTATGCCGGGCGGCCCTTCTTCGAGAGCGCGTTGCGGGCCCTGCGCGCCGGCGCGGTCAACATGGACGTGCCGATCACGCTCGGCATCGTGCTGGCGCTGGGCATGTCGGTGGTCGAGACCGCCAATCACTCCGACCACGCCTATTTCGACGGCGCGGTCATGCTGATCTTTTTCTTGCTGATCGGCCGCTATCTCGACCAGATGATGCGGCGGCGCACCCGGGACCTCGCCGGCAATCTCGCCGCACTCAAGGCCGAGACGGCGACCCGTCTGATGCCGGATGGCACCACGGTGACGCTGCCGATCGCCGCGATCGCGCCCGGCGATCTCGTTCTGGTGCAGCCGGGCGAGCGCGTCTGCGTCGATGGCATCGTCGAGACCGGGCATTCCGAGATCGACCGCAGCCTCGTCACTGGCGAAACCGATCCGGCGCCGATCGGCGCCGGCGCCCAGGTCCATGCCGGGACGATGAACCTCACCGGCGCGCTCGGCGTCCGCGTCGTCGCGGCCGGCGCCGGTACCCTTCTCGATGAGATCGAGCGACTGATGAGCCAGGCGGTGGAGAGCCGCTCGCGCTATGTCCGCCTCTCGGACCGGGCCGCCCGCCTCTACGCCCCCCTCGTCCATGCCACGGCGCTAGCGACGCTGGTCGGCTGGATCGCCTTCGGTCTCGCCTGGCAGGAAGCCCTGATCATCGCAATCACGGTCCTGATCATCACCTGCCCCTGCGCGCTCGGCCTCGCCATCCCCGCCGTGCAGGTCGTGACCGCCTCGGCGCTATTTCGCCGCCAGGTCATGCTGAAGGAGGGCGATGCGTTGGAGCGGTTGGCGGAGGCGGATGTCGTCGTCTTCGACAAGACGGGGACCCTGACCCTGCCCGAGCCCGACCTGCTGAATGTCGAAACCATCGACGCCAGCAGTCTTGCGGCCGCCGGGGCGCTCGCCGCCGCAAGCCGTCACCCCCTCGCCCAGGCGATCAGCCGTGCGGCCGGGCTCCCTGCCCCGTTGCCCGGCGCGCAGGAGCGACGCGGCCTCGGCCTCTCGGCCCTGGTCGACGGCATCGAGATGCGTCTCGGCAGCCCCGCCTTCTGCGAGGCGCAGGCGCTGGCCGAGCGGGTCTCGACCGAGCATCCGACGGCTTCGCTGATCGCCTGGCGCCATGGCGACCGGGCGATCGTCTTCGCCGTCGGCCAGAAGCTGCGCCCCGAGGCGCAGGCCTGTGTCGAAGCGCTCGCCCGCCTCGGCCTCGCGCCGATGATCCTCTCCGGCGATCGTGACAGTGCCGTCGCAGCCGTCGCCCGCGAACTGGGCATCACGCAATGGCGCTCAGGTCTGCGACCGGACGAGAAGCTGCATGTCCTCGACGACCTCGCGGCACAGGGCCGCAAGGTGCTGATGGTCGGTGACGGGCTCAACGATGCACCCGCGCTTGCCAAGGCCCATGTCTCGATCTCGCCGATCAGCGCGACCCACCTCGCCCAGGCGGCCGCCGACATCGTTTTCCTCGGCGACAGCCTCGCGCCGGTCGCCGAGACCATCGCCATCGCCCGCAAGGCCCGCACGCTGATGATGGAGAACCTCTGGTTCGCCGTTCTCTACAACGCCGTTGCCGTCCCCATCGCTGTCGCCGGCTTCGCGACGCCGCTCGTCGCCGCCGCAGCCATGTCCGGCTCCTCGCTTGTCGTCACGCTCAATGCCCTGCGCGCCGCACGTCAGCCGGCGGCGCCCCTCGCACAGGCCGGATCATGAACATCCTCGTCATCCTCTTTCCCCTGGCGCTGGGGCTCGGTCTTGCCGGACTCGGGGCCTTCTTCTGGTGCATGCGCAACGGCCAGTATGCCGATCTCGAGGGCTCGGGCTGGCGCGTCCTGCAGGACGACGATCTCGGGCTCGACCCCGTCGAGGATCTGCTGGACGAAGACGCGACGACGCCGCCCCGCGGCAAGCGTCAGCACGCCTGATTGACAGGTCGGGCGATCTGAAACATTGGGTTCGCCCAGAGTGGGAGCGGCGATTGCGGCGCTCCCGTTCACTCCCCGACAGGGCGGAACGGGCACGATGACCACGGCTTCACCCCGGCGCGTCCTGTTGACCGGCGCGGCCGGTTTCGTCGGCTTCCACGTCACGCAGGCTCTGGTCGCCCGCGGCGTCGAGGTTCTCGGCATCGACAATCTGACGCCCTATTACGACCCAGCCCTCAAGCAGGCGCGGCTCGACCGCCTGCTGCCGCGTGCCGGCTTTTCCTTCCAGCCGCTCGACATCGCAGACTATGACGGGCTGCTGGCAGCCTTCGCTGCCTTCCGCCCGGAGGCGGTGATCCATCTCGCGGCCCAGGCGGGGGTGCGCTACTCGCTCGACAACCCGCGCGCCTATGCCCACTCCAATCTGGACGGGTTTCTCTCGGTCCTGGAGGCCTGCCGGGCTCACCCCGTCGCGCATCTGGTCTATGCCTCGTCGAGTTCCGTCTATGGCGCAAACGCCAAGGTGCCGTTCAGCGAGCATGACGGGGCCGACCACCCGGTGTCGCTCTACGCTGCGACCAAGCGCGCCAACGAGCTGATGGCCCACAGCTACGCCCAGCTCTACGGCATTCCGGCCACTGGCCTGCGGTTCTTCACTGTCTACGGCCCCTGGGGCCGGCCGGACATGGCCTATTTCAAGTTCACCAAGGCGATCCTCGAAGGCCGGCCGATCGAGGTCTATGCCGAGGCCGAGATGAGCCGCGACTTCACCTATGTCGACGACATCAGCGAGGCGATCGTCCGGCTGACGGCGCTGCCGCCCGCTCCCGATGAAGCGGGCGCGACGGCGGACCCCGCAACCGCCGCAGCGCCCTGGCGGATCTACAACATCGGCAACCACACGCCCGTCCGCCTCGACCGCTTCATCGCGGTGATCGAGGCCGCCTGCGGCAAGGCCGCGATCAAGACACATCTGCCGATGCAGCCGGGCGACGTGCGGGCGACCTATGCCGACGTTTCCGACCTGATGGCGCGGGTCGACTTCCGACCCGACACACCGATCGAGACCGGCATCGCGCGCTTCGTTGCCTGGTACCGCGACTTCTACGGCGTCAGCGGGAGCTGATCAGCCGCCGACGACCTGTCGCGAGAAACGCGCCACCGAATCATCCAGCCGACGGGCCGAGCCGTCGACCCCGGCTGCGGCTTCCGAGACCTGCCGGCCATTGTCCATCGTCAGGGCGGCATCGGCCGCGACGAGATCGATCGCGTTCGCGGCGCGCTGGGTTTCCTTGACCGCCCGGCTGAGCAGATCGACCATGGTGCGGATGGCCTCGGCCTGCTGGTCGACGGCGAGCACGATCCCGCCAGTGGCCCCGACAATGGCATCGGTGGAGACGCTGATGTTCATCACCGCCGCCAGCGAACGCTCGGTCGAGGCGCGCACCTCTTCGATCCGCTCCGAGATCTCCTGCGTCGCCGCCTCCGTGCGCTCGGCCAGGCTCTTCACCTCGGTCGCGACCACGGCGAAGCCGCGCCCCGCGACGCCGGCGCGCGCGGCCTCGATGGTTGCGTTCAGCGCGAGCAGGTTGGTCTGGGCGGCAATCTCGCGGATCAGCTCCGAGACCTCGCCGATATCCCGCACCGATCGCGTCAGCTGCTCCTTGATCGCGACCGACGCTGCCACGTCCGACGCTGCGGTCCGCACCAGCTGCGTCGTCCGGTCGGCTTCGGTGCGAATCAGCGCGATGGTGTCGGTCAGCCGTCGCGAGCAGGCCTCGACCGATGAGATGTCGTCGCTGGCCTCGCCCACCTGCTTCAGCATGCCGCCGAGCTTCTCCTGCGAACGCTGGGAGATGGCGACGAGCTGCTCGGCGGCGCTGTTCATGTGGACCACCGACTGGAACACCGGCTTGAGAATCGCCCCGATCTCGCGCCGGAAGGCGTCGGCCTGGCGTTCGACATCCTCGCGCCGCGCCTCCTCGAAGCGCGCCTGGGCCTGCGCGTCGAGCCCCAGAGCCTGCGCGCTGCCGATAGCGCGAACCCGGTCGATGAAGAGCTGTGCCATGCTGCGCAGCGAAACCAGCATCACCGAACCATAGATCCACTGGAAGGTCAGGTTCTCGACCGCATGGTCGAGCGGCGACAGGGCGATATGGAGGATGCGCGCGCCCAGGATCAGGCCTGCGAAGAGCAGCGCGGCCGACGGCATGCTCGCCATGGTGAAGGTGCCGGCGCAGACCAGCCCCGCCAGCAGCGTCGCGGTCAGCACCTCCATTTCGGGAACGCGGGTCGGATTGAAGACGATCGCCATCACCAGCCAGGGCGCGGCCATCAGGGCTGAGTCGATCAGGATCCGGTCGTTGAACTTGGCGGACGGACTTTCTTCTCGCGCCCGCTCGCGGATCCGCGTGATCCGCAGGATACCGAGCACGCCGATAGCGACGACGGAGGCGCTCCAGAACAGGGGAAACCAGAGCCAGCCATGCACCATGGCCGTGATCGCGACCAGTACGGCCGACAGCAGGTTGGACAACAGGATGGCCGGAAGCACCCGGGCGAATTGCTCGCCCTGCGCGCGGCGCAGCGCCGCGGCATCGGCCTCGTCGAGCGGGACGATGCCGAGCCGGCGGTTCACCCAGTCATTGTAGCGTGCCGGCCATGTCGCTTGCGCTGTCATGACCGGCAGGCCCATTTCGTCGCGTCCACGCTCGCCTCCAGCGCGCATCCGGGAGGCGACATTAGAAAAGACATCTCAAGCAGCGGTTAACGATGACGCTGCGTCAATCGCTCAAGTTGCACCGCTCTCGTCTGTCAGACGGCTCCGTGCGCTTCGACGTAGAGCGCATAGAGCGAATGGCTGCTCGCCATATAGAGGCGGTTGCCCTTGGGGCCGCCGAAGCAGAGATTGGCGCAGCGTTCGGGCAGGCGGATGAAGGCGAGCGGCTTGCCGGCCGGGCTGAACACCATGACGCCGTCGAGATCCTCGGGCTTCCCGCGCAGCGTGAAGACCTTGCGCCCGCCCATATCGGTCGGTTCCGCATTGAGGGCGCCGTTGCTGCCATAGCCGCACCAGAGATTGCCGTCGCGATCGACCCTGAAGCCGTCGAGCGCCCCGAAATCGGCCGCGTCGACGACCTTTGTCTTGTTCGAGGCCTTGCCCTGCGCGTCGATGTCGAAGCTCCAGATGCTGCGGTTGGGCGTGCCGCGCCACTCCACCACGTAGAGCTTCTTCTCGTCGGGCGAGAAGGCCAGACCGTTGGGATTGAGCAGATCGGTGACGACCGCCGTCAGTTTCCCGTCCGTGCCGATGCGGTAGACATTGGTGGTAGCCTGCTCGGGCTTGGCGCGCGACCCTTCCCACTCGCCATTGATGCCGAAGAGCGGATCGGTAAACCAGATCGTGTGGTCGGACTTCACGACGACGTCGTTGGGCGCGTTCAGCCGCTTGCCCTCGAAGCGGTCGGCCAGAACGGTGATCTTGCCGTTCGTCTCGGTGCGGGTGACCCGGCGCGTGACGGAGTGCTCGCAGGTGACGAGCCGGCCCTGCCGGTCGCGCGCATTGCCGTTGGCGAAATTGGCGTTCTCGCGGAAGACGGTGAAGCTGTTCTTCACCTCGTCGTACTTCATGATCCGGTTGTTGGGGATGTCGCTGACGAGGACATAACGCCCTGCCGGGAAATAAACCGGTCCCTCGGCCCAGCGCATGCCGGTCGCGACCTGCTCGATCGTGCTCGAATAGATGCGATACTTCGCGAAACTCGGATCGAGGATCTCGACCGACGGATCGGGGTAGCGCTGGTTCGGCTTGAACGGAAAGGCCTGTCCGAGTGCCGGTCCGGCCAGTGCGGAGCCGGCAGCGGCGAGGCCGCCCGCAAGCCATTGACGACGCGACGCTTCAACCATGATGTCCCCCCAGATTTTTGGCAATGATGGTCGTGGCGGGACGCGCCGCTCGGCACCGTCCCGATTCAGCCCGTGTCACGGCCGGCTTCGCCGTCTTGTCTGGTGATGTGCCGGCGGAGCGGCGCTGCGGCGGTCAGGACCAGCCGGGCCGCCACGCGGCGAACTCGCTCTTGGTCTGCTCGTTCGCGGGATAGAGCCCGAAGATGCCCTGCCCGCCGCGCACGCGTTCCGCAACGAAATCCTCGTAAGCCGTCTGCTCATAGACCTCGGGCGCGATCTCGTTGGCGAGATGGGCGGGGATGACGCAGACTCCCTCGCCGTCGCCGACGATGATGTCTCCCGGATAGACGGCGACGTCGCCGCAGGCGATCGGCGCGTTGATGTCGAGCGCGTGGTGACGGATCAGGTTGGTCGGCGCGCTCGGGCGGTTGTGATAGGCCGGGATCGCCATCGCCGCGATCTCGGGCGAGTCCCGGAAGCCGCCATCGGTCACGATGCCGGCGACGCCGCGTTGCATCAGCCGCGACACGAGGATGCCACCGGCCGAGGCCGCGCGCGGATCCTTGCGCGAGTCGATCACCATGACATGGCCAGGCGGGCAGTCCTCGACCGCGCGGCGCTGCGGATGCTGCGTCCCCTCGAAGGTGCCGAGATGATCGAGATCCTCCCGCGCCGGGATGTAGCGCAGCGTGAACGCCTCCCCGACCATGCTCTCGCCCTTCTGACTCAGCGGCCGCACGTCCTGGATGAAGACATTCCGGAAGCCGCGCTTGAACAGCGCCGTCGTCAGCGTCGCGGTCGAAACGCGCTTCAGCTTCTTGCGGTTTTCGTCGGTGAGGGTGGTCGATGTCATCGCGGCGCTATCCGGTTCTCGTGACGCAGTGGATGTGGGACGGGCGTCATTCTCGGGCTTGACCCGAGAATCTCAGGACCAGATCGCTGGTTTCCGAGATGGTCGGGTCAAGCCCGACCATGACGCTGGCTCATTCGATCACTCGATCCGGACATTCGCCTTCTGCGCCACATCGGCCCAGCGCTTGGTCTCGGCGGCGATATGGGCGGTGAACTGCTCCTGGGTCGAGCCGACCGGATCGACGCCGAGCTTCTTCATCTGATCGATGACCGCAGGCTCGCGCATGATCGCCTGGACCTCGGTGGACAGCTTGGCGACGATCTCCTTCGGCACGCCCGACGGCGCGAAGAAGCCGTGCCAGGAGGCGGCGGCATAGCCCGGGATGAACTCGGCCAGCGCCGGCAGGTCCTTGGCAACGGCGAGGCGTTCAGGCGTCGCGGTGGCGAGCGCGCGGATCTTGCCGGCTTCGACATGCGGCCAGGCGATGGTGATATTGTCGAAGGTGATCTGGATCTGGCCGGAGAGAAGGTCCTGCGTCACCTGCCCGCTCGAGCGATAGGGCACATGCACCATGTCGGTGCCGGTCGAGACCTTGAAGAGCTCGGCCGCCATATGGGTCGAGGTGCCGGCGCCGGACGAGCCGAAGGAATACTTGCCAGGGTTCTTCTTCAGCAGATCGATCAGCTCCGGCACCGTCTTCACCGGCAGATCGACATTGACCATCAGGATGTTGGGCACGCTCGCCACCTGCGAGATCGGCGCGAAATCCTTGATGTGGTCGAAAGGCATCTTGGCATAGACGGCCGGATTGATCGCATGGGTCGAGACCGTGCCCATGGTCAGGGTGTAGCCGTCGGGCGTCGACCGCGCGACCGCGGCCACGCCGGTGTTGCCGCCGGCACCCGGCCGATTCTCGACGATGAACTTGCCGCCGAGACGCGCGCCCAGCCTGTCGGCGAGCACACGCCCGAGCAGGTCGGTGGTGCCGCCCGCCGCGAAGGGCACCACGATCGTCACCACCTTGCTGCCGGGATAGTCGCTTTGCGCCTGCGCGGCCGGGGCGGCCATCAGGCAAATTGCGGCGGCCAGTGCGGCCCTGCGTGTCATCGTCATCCGTCGTCCTCCCATGACTGTCGCGGTGCCGGCACGTCGATGCCGGCGCGGTCCGTTATCGGATCCTTACCGACTCCGATAGCACAGGATTCCAGATTTGAAATCTGAAATTTCAGACTTGTCGCCGCTTGTCCTTTGTGGTGAGTGATGCGGAGATGGAGCATGGCTCCGCGGGCCGCCCGGCGGATTCGCGGGGCTGGTGCCCGCTCCGGACTTAAGATGCCCCAGACCCTGACCATCGAACCCGTCGCCCCGCATCTGCTGCGCTCCCTGCGCGAGCATGTGCATGAGCGGCTGCGCAGGGCGATCGTCGCAGGCCGCTTCCGCAATGGCGAGCGCCTGAACGAGCGGCATCTGGCCGAGATGCTGGGCGTCAGCACCACGCCGGTGAAGGACGCGATCCGCAAGCTGGAGAGCGAGGGGCTGGTGCGCACCGAGGCGCGCCGCGGCGTCTTCGTCGAGTTCTCCGCCCGCCAGGCGCTGGAGATGGCGCTGGGGCGCGCGGCGCTGGAAAGCGTCATGACCCATATCGCCGCCAACCGCCTGAGCGAGGGCGATCTCACGGAGATCGCGCGGCTGATCGAGGAAATGGCCCATGCGACGCAGCACAGCGCGCTGGAAGACCTCGTTACCCTGAACGAGGCCTATCACGGCGCGATTCACCGCATTTCCGGCTGCGGCTATCTCGAGCGCCGGCTCGACGGGCAGCGCATGTACGACCATGCCCAGCGCATCGCCCTGCTCTCGGAGCCGTCCGAGCGCGGCCAGGGCTTCGAGGAACATCGCTCCATTTACGAGGCGCTGCGGGCGCGCGATCCCGCGCTCGCCGAACAGAGAATGCGCCGCCACATCGTCCGTTCGGCGAAAGCCCATGTGCGGCAGGTGTTCGGCGCCGACGCGGAAGGGTTGGACTATGACGAGTGATAAAGTCCGCAGTGCGCTGCGCGGCATTTCGGGCGTGCATGTCACCGCCTGGGGCGCCGATGGCGAGGCCGATTGGGCCGTGACGGGCCAGATCGTCGCGCGCATCGCCGCAGCCGGCATCCACAACATCGTTTCTGCCGGCAACACCGGCGAGTTTTACCCGATGACGACGGACGAGGTCGTGCGCAGCCATGCCGTCGCGGCCGAAGCCGCCGCCGGCAAGGCGCTGGTCACCGCCGGCATCGGCCGGTCGCTGCGCGAAGCCGTCTCGACCGGCAAGCTTGCAGCGAAAGCCGGTTGCGATGCGGTCATGGTGCATCACCCGCTCGACCCCTTCGCCGCGCCGCAGTCGCAGGCGGACTACATCCTCGCCATCGCCGAGGCGCTGACGCTGCCGCTGGTGGCCTATATCCGCTCCGACGCGATCGGCGTGAAGGATCTGGTGCGCGTGGCGACCCATCCCAATGTCGCCGGCGTGAAGTTCGCCTCGACCAACATGATGCTGTTGTCCGAATGCGTCCGGGCTACGCAGGGAACGCGCGCCAACTGGATCTGCGGCCTCGCCGAGGGATGGGCGGCGCCCTTCTACGCGCTAGGCGCCCGCGGCTTCACCTCTGGCCTGATCAATGTCGCCCCCGACCGCTCGCTCGCCGTCTGGCATGCGCTGGAAAAGGGCGACTACACCGCCGCCCGCAGCGAGGTCGATGCCATCGCCGGTTTCGAGACGCTGCGCACGAGATACGGCAACGGCGCCAACGTCACCGTCGTCAAGGAAGCCCTCGGCCTGCTCGGCACCAATGTCGGCCCTGTCCGCCTGCCCGGTCTGCCGGATCTGAACGCCGAGGAAAAGGCGCAACTGCGCGCCATCGTCTCCGGCTGGAGCACTCAGCGCGCGGCGGCAGAGTAGGACTCCCTCGTCATGGTCGCCCTTGTGGCGACCATCCACGTCTTCGCGCGTCGAGGCCCGCGGTCAAGACGTGGATGCTCGGGACAAGCCCGAGCATGACGGTGAACGTGGCCAACACAAGAAACCACCCGAGGACACGCCATGACCACCCATCCCCGCAAGACGCCCGAAACCCTGCGCTCGAAGCGCTGGTTCGGCGCCAGCGATCTGCGCTCTTTCGGGCATCGCTCGCGCGCGCTGCAGATGGGGTTTGCCCATGAGGAGTTCATGGGAAAGCCGGTCATCGGCATCATCAACACCTGGTCGGAGATCAACCCCTGCCACACCCATCTGCGCGACCGCGCGGATGCGGTGAAGCGGGCGGTCTGGGCGGCGGGCGGCTTCCCGGTCGAGATCCCCGTGATGTCGGTCTCGGAGCAGTACCAGAAGCCCACCACTATGCTCTATCGCAACTTCCTGGCGATGGAGACGGAGGAATCGATCCGCTCCCACCCGCTCGATGGCGCGGTGCTGCTAGGGGGCTGCGACAAGTCCACGCCGGCCCTGATCATGGGCGCCTGCAGCGCCGGGCTGCCCTTCATCTATGTCCCGGCGGGGCCGATGCTGCGCGGCAACTGGGCCGGCAAGGTGCTGGGCTCGGGCGCCGATGTCTGGAAATACTGGGCCGAGAAGGAAGCCGGCAACATCACTGACGACCAGTGGAAAGACATGGAAAGCGGCATCGCCCGTTCGCATGGCACCTGCATGGTGATGGGCACCGCCGCCACCATGATGAGCCATGCCGAGGTGCTGGGCCTGACGCTGCCGGGCGCCTCCGCCATTCCCGCCGCCGACGCCGCCCATCCCCGCATGGCCGCGGCCGCCGGCAAGCGCATCGTCGAGATGGTCTGGGAGGATCTGACGCCCGACCGTATCCTCACCCGCAAGAGCTTCGAAAACGCGCTGACTGTCCACATGGCGGTCGCCGGATCGACCAATGCCATCATCCACCTCATCGCCATGGCCGGGCGCGCCGGCGTCTCGCTGACACCGGACGATTTTGACGCCTTCTCGCGCAAGGTCCCCGTGATCGCGAACCTGCGCCCGTCCGGCGAATTCCTGATGGAGGATTTCTTCTATGCCGGCGGGCTCCCGGCCCTTCTGAAACAGCTCGAGAGCAAGCTCCACACCGACGCGATGACGGTCACCGGCAAGCCGATCTCGGAGACCATCGCGCTCGCGACCGTCTATGACGACAACGTCATCCGCCCGCTCGACAATGCGGTGACGACCGCCAACGGTCTCGCGGTGCTGAAGGGCAACATCGCCCCCGATGGCTGCGTCATCAAACCCTCCGCCGCCGAGCCGCGCCTGCTGAAGCATTCAGGCCCCGCGCTGGTTTTCGAGGACTACGACGCGATGATGAAGGCGGTGAACGACGAGGCGCTCGACGTCACGCCCGACCACATCATGGTGCTGAAGAACTGCGGCCCGGTCGGCGGGCCCGGCATGCCGGAATGGGGCATGATGCCGATCCCGAAGAAGCTGCTGAAGCAGGGCGTACGCGACATGCTGCGCATCTCGGATGCCCGCATGTCCGGCACCAGCTACGGCGCCTGCGTGCTGCATGTCGCGCCCGAGGCCTATATCCGGGGGCCGCTCGCCGCGGTGCAGACCGGCGACGTCATCAGCGTCGATGTCGAGGCGCGCAGCATCTCGGTCGCCCTGACGGATGCCGAGATCGCCGCCCGCCTCGCGGCCTGGACGCCGCCCGACCGCGACTATCCCCGCGGCTGGGGCAAGATGTCGGCGGCCCATATCCGCCAGGCCGACAAGGGCTGCGACTTCGATTACCTCGAGGGCACGGCGAAGATTCCCGAGCCTGAGATTCACTGAAAGCCGTCATTGCGAGGAGCGCAGCGACGACGCAATCCAGAAGCTCCGGCGCCACGCTTCCTGGATTGCTTCGCTTCGCTCGCAATGACGACGAGGCCCAGACGTTTCATCCGCAACCGCGTTGCCCTAGGCTGCCGTCCCGCCCCCGCGAGACGACAGACCGTGCCAGATCCGACGCCCGCCCCCCGCCTCTCCTGGCAGGACGCCTTCGAGACGCCGACGAACTCGCAGATCGAGCAGGAGCGCTGGGTGCTGGCGATGTGCGGCGGAAGGCGCGGCGGGCGCTTCGCCGAGATCGGCGCCTTCGACGGCGTGCTGCATAGCAACACCTGCTTCCTCGAAGCCGACCATGGCTGGAACGGTGTGCTCGTCGAGCCCAACCCGATCCTCTTCGCCAGGCTCGCTGCGAGCCGCAAGGCCGCCTGCCTCGAGCGGGCCGTCCATCGCGAGGGCGGCCAGTTCCTGTCCTTCGTCCCCTCGCAGGAGATCGGCACGCTCGCCGAATACGCCGAGTCGGACGGCTATGCCGAGCACCGGCGCCAGGCGATCAGCGAGAACGGGCTGATCACGGTCGAGACCGTGACCTTCGACCAGATGGACGAAGCCGATGGGCAGGCGGGCTCGGGCTTCGATTATGTCTCGCTCGACACGGAAGGCTCGGAGCTCGACATCCTCCGGACGATCGACCTCTCCCGCCACGCCATCGCGCTCTTCACCATCGAGCACAATTTCGTCGAGCCGCGCCGCGAGACGATGCGCACCCTGCTCGCGGAAGCCGGCTATCAGCGGCTGAATGTCGGCTTTGACGACTGGTACTGGCACGAGGGCCATCTGCGGACGCGCAATGGTGGGATGCTGCCGGACATCGCCGCCATCAACGCCCATGTGAAAAGCATCTATCTCGACTGAGGCGAGCCTGCTCAGAGCTCGGCGTCGAAGGCGATGCTGCCGAACGTGGCCTCGACGCGGCCGACGGCAGAGGCCGCCACCGAGACGCGTGCCTCCCGCCGCGACAGCACCGTCAGCGCCGGACTTCCACCCGCGACGTTCACCGTGCCCGAAACGGCGAAGGCGGCGCTCGGCGTCGCGCGCATCCTCGTCGGCAGGATCAGAGTCTGTGCCACGGCGCCGCCCGCGGCCTGATAGGCGTCGAGCGCAAGCGAACTCTCGGGCCGCCAGAAATAGCGGGCGCAGAGCAGTTCTTCGAGCGTCGCCGGCCGCGCCGCCCAAGTGCTGGCGCGGCGCCCGATCTCCAGCTTCACGCGGCGCAGGCTCACGGCAGGCCCCACCGGCGCCAGACTGACCAAGAGCGCGCCGGTATCGCCCGCCGCGGGCGTCAGCGTCACGCTGCGCCGGCCCGCCCCCGCGGCAATCGAACCCGAGACGCTGCCGACGGAGACCGAGAGCGCCCCGCCCGACAGCCCCTCGACCGACAGCGTCAGTGCCTGGCCGGCGAAGGACGAGAGCCCCCACAGCGCCGGCTCAACCGGCTGCACGAGCGCCCCGGCACTGAGGGTGAGGTCGTAACCCGCAACGGAAAGCGTCGCGCCCGCCGGACCCGCCTTCCAGCGGTCGAAGCCATAGATGCCGGCCGCCAGAGCGCCGCCAGCGAAGCCGCGCTGATTGATCTGGAGATCGCCATTGAGCAGGAGATTGCCGCCGCTCGCCCAGGGCGTCGCCGGCAGCGAGACCTCGCCCGTCGACCGCTCGACGGTGAGCGCCTCGGCCCAGGCCGAGCCATCCGCGCTGACCTTGCAATGCAGGTCGTCGTCGCCGGCGAGGCCGATCTCGGCGCGGCCGGAATAGCCGTCCTGGAAGAGCAGGCTCGCCGTCTCGCCGGCCGCCGCCTTGTTGAGCTTGAGCTGATGGCCGGCGCCGTCATGGTTGAAAAGGCTCGCCGGCGCCTGCACCACGAAGCGGGTCGTGACGTCGGCGGTGCCGTTCACGCCCCAGAGGCTGGCGCCGAGGCTGCTGAGCGGGCTGTCGCGGCGCCATTCCGTGCCGGTCCAGAGGTTATGCTCGGCCTCATCGACGACCCAGGCCTGCCAGCCGGGGCGCGGCGTCAGGAAGAGCCAGCCGCCATTCTCGAACAGCGCGATCTGGTCGGTGCGGCCGGAGAACACGCCCGTCGCGCCGGGCGGGATGATGCAGGCGGAGAGCTCGGTCGGCACCGCCGGCGGCACGGTCTGCGAGCGGCTGTCGACGGTGAGATGCACCAGCGCGTCGAGCCGCGTCAGGGCATCGTTATGGGTGACGTGCTTCTGCGCCTGCCCGGCGGCGAGCAGGGGCAGGGAAAGCCGCGGCGTTGCGGTCATGGGGCCTCGCGAGGTCGGGCGCCGCCTCGGCGCCGGGGGATGCGACGCCCAGCATTGCTCCCCACACAGCCACCGGGGATAACCCGCTCCGCTATCCCCGCGTGCGGCAGCCCCCGTCAGAACACCCGCGGCCGCAAGCCGGCATGGAACCAGCTGATCATCGAGTAGATGTCGTGGACCGGCCGTCCCGTCGCCGCCTGCACGGCCGCGGCATAGGGCGGCATGTTCGTGCATTCGAGCACGATGGCGCCCACCTCCGGATGCCGCGCCACCAGATCCAGCGCCGCATTGACAACGTCCTGCCGGGCGAGATCGACATCCATGTCGTCCTTCTCGGCCTTGATCAGGACGCGGAAGAACTCGCGACCGCCTTCCGTCCCGGCAACCGGCGTATCGACCGGCACGCCGACCTTCTCCAGATGCGCCGGCGTCAGGCTCCCCGCGGAGACGGTGACGACGCCGACCCGCTGGCCCGGCGGCAGCGTCGCCTGCACCCAGGGAACCTGCATCAGCGACGAGGTCGCCACCGGCACGCCGACGGCCGCCGCAAGCTCGCGCTGGAACAGGGAGAGGAAGCCGCAATTGGTGGTGATCGCCTCGGCCCCGAGCCGCACCAGATCCTGCGCCGCGGCGATGAAATCCGGCAGCAGCCCGTCGGCACCGCGCAGCACGACCTTGTCGGGGCTCGCCCCGCCGACGACGCGGTAGAGCACCGGAAACGGCCAGGTCCCGCCATTGCCCATGTCGCCGAGAATGCGCGGGAAGCGCGCTTCCAGCATGAGGATGCCGAGCGGCGCGCCATAGATGGCCTTGCCGCCGCGGGCGATGCGCGGAGCCTGCGATGGGGCGGCGGCGGTGGTCATGGGCTTGGTCCTGCAAAGCGTCGACGCCAGACCTAACCCGCCGAAGCGGACCCGCCAAGACAGAATGCAGTGCCGTTCCGGATTGGCACATCCCTTCCCGCCGCGCGCCGCCCAAGTCGCGGCCGCGCGGGAGAAAAGGACGGTTTGTCAGTGATTTGTCTGCATTCCGACCTGATCTGAGCCAGCCTCCATCGGTACGTCGATTGCGATCCCTGCGCTCCGACAGCACCAAACGCGAAGCCTGTGCCGGAGCGGCACAGCGCGCCACGGTGCATCGCGGAGTGAGCGAGCCCATGAGCGTCAACGACATCGCACCGACGGCCTTTGCGGCGCGCGACGCCCGCGCCAACATGCTGCGCCACTGGCTCTGGCTGATCACGGCGGCGGCCGATGCGGCGGTGATTGCGGCCATGGTCGGCCTGGTCTCGCTGGCCTACCACCTGCCGGTCTATGGCGATCTCCGCGCCGATCAGGCGACGCTCGAACTCGCCCTGATGCTGGCCGGCATCTTCGTCTTCATCAACGCGACGCAAGGGCGCTACCAACTCGCCAACTATCTTTCGACCAAGGGGCAGATCGCCTCGGCTTTCACGGTCTGGAACCTCACCCTGGTCGCCTTCATCGCCATCCTGTTTCTGGCGAAGATCGCCGACCACTATTCCCGCGGCGTCGTGCTCGCGAGCTATCTGGCCGGCATCCCGGTCATCGCATTGTCACGCTCCGCCATGGTCCGGACCATCTCGATGGGCAGCAAGACCGGCCGCATCACCAGCGAGCGCGTCTTCCTCATCGGGCGGGAAGCGGATGTGATGTCCTTCGTCTCGCGCCACCAGCCCTGGAATGTCGGCTACGCCATCATCGACGTCGCCTTCCTGCGCAGCAACGATGCGCGGCGGATCAACGACCCCGCCGCCGCCCTCGCGGCCGATCTCGCCAGCGCGGTCGCCACCTGCCGTGCCAAGCGCCCCGACTCGGTGTTCATCGCCCTGCCCTGGTCGGACCAGGAGACGATCGACGCCTGTCTCGCGGCGTTCATGACGCTCCCGGTCGCCATCCATCTGACGCCCGAAAAGATCATGGACCGCTTCGAGCGGCCCCATATCGTCCGCACCGGAAGCCTCACGAGCCTGCGCCTGACGAGGCCCCCGCTCTCGCTGGCCGAGATTGCGCTGAAACGCGCCTTCGATCTCGTCGCCGCCGGCACCATCCTTCTGCTGTCTGCCCCATTGCTGCTGCTGATCGCACTGGCGATCCGGCTGGATTCGCCGGGACCGGTCCTGTTCCGGCAGCGGCGCTACGGCTTCAACCAAGAGGCCTTCCGCATCTTCAAGTTCCGCACCATGACGACCACCGACGACGGCAGCGTCATCGTCCAGGCGCGGCGCGACGACCCGCGCGTCACCCGCGTCGGCCGGATGCTGCGCCGCACCAATCTCGACGAGCTGCCGCAGTTGCTGAACGTCCTCGCCGGGCAGATGTCGCTGGTCGGGCCGCGCCCGCATGCGCTCGCCCATGATCAGGCCTTCGAGCGCAAGATCGCGCTCTATGCCCGGCGTCACAACGTCCGCCCGGGGATCACCGGCTGGGCACAAGTGAACGGGTTGCGCGGCGAAACCGATACCGACGAGAAGATGGCGCGGCGCATCGCCTATGACCACTGGTATGTCGACAACTGGTCGTTCTGGCTCGACCTCGCGATCCTGCTGCGCACCGTCTTCAGCCCGAAGGCCTTCCAGAACGCGCGGTAAACGCAGCGGCTGGGCGTCGACACCTCAGTTGCTAAGGTTGACTGGCAACAATATCGTAAAGAGCGCTATTTCAGCGGCCGGTTGGGTGCACGCCGGAGCTTACCCGGTGTTGTCGGTTGCCGAACAGCTTTGGGAGCTTACAATGGCAAAAGCGACGGCTGCCGAACTCATCAAGAATTTCAGCCGCTACATGGACATAGCACAGCGCGAACCTATAGCCGTGAAGAGCCATGGCCGAGTTAGCACCTATTTGGTGTCGGCGACTGCTTACGAGGAACTGCAGCGCTACAGGCAGGATGGGCAACAGAGTTTTGCTACCAAAGATTTGTCATTCGATCTGATCAGTTTGATCGCACAATGCCGGATGGCGCCCGAGCATGATTATCACAATGCCCTGCTGAACCCCGCATGAGGCGCGGCATTGCCGCAATGCCAAGCACGAAGCGGTCATTTCATCAGTCTTGATAAAATTCGATTTCAGCCTCCGTGCAGCCGCCGTGATTAGATAAAAATTGTTATGAAACAACAGAATATTTACGGGGAATTAATCTATCAGTATAAAATAATTTCTTGAATCTTACCCTCTGAAAGCCGCGTCGGCGCGATACCCAAATATTCATACCAGCCATCACCATAAGCTGTTGCAGTGCTAGCCGCGTCCCGCCCGAGATAGACGCTGCCGCGGCTCGACGGCGGAGAACCCGTGTCGGTGACGACCGCGACGCCGTTGCGGGCCACGGAGCGACCGGTTCCGTCGAAGGCGCAGGCGGCGGCGTAGCTGCTCATGCGCAGATCGGCCCCCGCCGCTGTGGCAAGTTGCGCCGAACCGTCCATCAGCACGGACAAGCGGTTCGACTGGGCGCGCAGCAACGAGGAGGTTCCGTTGACGCCGACAATGCGGGCTGCATTCCGCTCCAGCCTCTGGCCGCGCACCGCGAGCGTCGCGGCGCTGCGTTGAAGCAGCGCCTCCAGCACGGGCGAGAGTTCGGCCGTCTCCGCCGCCCGGCTCACCGCCGCGCCGACTGTCGCGATGTAGGGCGAGGCGAAGCTGTTGGCCTCGAGCTGGGCGAGGCGGACATCGCCGCTCATCGTCAGCGTCAGCGTGCCGGCCGCCGGAGTGAAGACGAGTGAGACGCGGCTCGCGGCGCCCACCCCCGCCAGCGGCCCGGCGCTCGACGCGCCGGACAGCGCGATGCTGCCCGTGCCGGTGAAGGAGAGCGCATAGCTCTGCGCCGTCACCGCTAGGCTCTGGCTGGCCGGAGCGGCGCTGTTCAGCAGCAGATTGGCGGAGGCGCCGTTGAGCGCGAGCTGCCGGCGCCCGTTCGTCCAGTCGAAGCGCGGCTGGTCCAAGGCGAGATCGGCCCGCATCACGCCTTGCGCGTCGAGATAGGAGCGCGCCGGGCCCGAGTTGCAGGTGAAGGCGATCAGCTCAGCGAAGCTCGCCGCCCGCTTGACGCGCAGCGCCGCCGCGCTCGCCCCGGCAATGCCGGCGAGCGGCACGGTGGTGATGGCGTAGCGGTCGGCCGAAAAATCGGCGATGGCCGCGAAGTCGGCATAGGCCGGCGCCTCGAACCAGGCGCGCTTGCCCGCGGGCGTCAGGCGCGCCAGATCGAGCGGGTCGCGCCGGCGGCGCGTCAGGGTGACGGGCTGTGCGACCATGGTCAGCCCCAGTATTCGAGCGAGCCCTTGCAGGCGGTCGCCGCCCGCAGGCACAGATGCGTCGCCGCCGCCGGCAGCCGCCTGACCCCGGGATTGAGGGCGCTGCCGCTGCCGTCGGTCACCGTCGCCGCGGGCAGGGTCAGCGCGGTGTCGACGAGCCCCGCCTTGACCCGGACATCGCCGTCGAAGGAGAGCGAGACGAAGCGCGCCCCGGCGGGAATGGCCACGCGCAGCAGCGTGTCGGCGGCCAGCACGATGTCATAGATGGTGTCGGAGAATTGCGGCGCCTGGGCCAGGCGCCCCGAATTCAGCGGATACTCCTCATGGAAGGCAAGCATGATCGATCCCCTCGCTGGATGGAGGGGAAGTCTAGGCATGCCCCGAGGTGCCGGGGATAAGTCTCAGGCAAACCGTATAGGAGTTAGGCTGCGTTATATTTCTTCCTTGCCTCGGGCGCGAGGACACCACGCCCGACATCGACATAGGTGAAACCCTTGGCGCGGACCTGTTCGGCCCGGTAGACATTGCGCAGATCGATGAGGACCGGCGCCGCCATGGTGGCCTTGAGCCGCTGGAAATCCAGCGCGCGGAAGATGTTCCACTCGGTGACGATCACGGCCGCATGCGCACCCTCGACGCATTCATAGGCGTCGTTGCAGTAGACGACGCCGCCCGGCAGCATGCCCTTGGCCTGCTCCATGCCCTCCGGATCAAAGGCGCGGATGGTCGCGCCGCCATCCTGCAGCGCGGTGACGATCGACAGCGAAGGCGCATCGCGCATGTCGTCGGTGTTCGGCTTGAAGGTCAGGCCGAGCACGGCGATGGTCTTGCCGCGCACCGAGCCGCCGCAGGCCGCGACGACCTTCTTCGCCATCGCCCGCTTGCGCAGATCGTTGACGGAGGCGACAGCCTCGACGATGCGCGAGGGCGTGCCGTAATCCTGCGCCGTTTTGATCAGCGCCAGCGTGTCCTTCGGGAAGCAGGAGCCGCCATAGCCCGGCCCGGCATGCAGGAACTTGCTCCCGATGCGGTTGTCGAGGCCCATGCCGCGCGCCACGTCCTGCACATTGGCGCCGACCTGCTCGCACAGATCCGCCATTTCGTTGATGAAGGTGATCTTCGTCGCGAGGAAAGCGTTGGCGGCGTATTTGGTCAGCTCGGCCGTGCGGCGGCTGGTGTTCAGGATCGGCGCACTGTTGAGGTAGAGTGGCCGGTAGACATCGGCCATCAGCGTCTGGGCGCGCGGATCATCGGTACCGATGACGATCCGGTCCGGGCGCTTGAAGTCGTCGATCGCCGCGCCCTCGCGCAGGAACTCGGGATTGGAGACGACGGCGAAATCGGCGTCCGGGCGCAGCTCGCGGATGATCCGCTCGACCTCGTCGCCGGTGCCGACCGGCACCGTCGATTTCGTGACGATGACCGTATAGCCGTCGAGCGCATGGGCGATCTCGCGCGCCGCGGCATAGACATAGGACAGGTCCGCGAAACCGTCGCCGCGCCGGGATGGGGTACCGACGGCGATGAAGACCGCATCGGCCTGGGCGACGGGCCCCGCGAGATCGGTCGTAAAGGAGAGCCGCTTCGCCTCGGTATTGCTGCGCACGAGCTCCGACAGGCCGGGTTCGAAGATCGGGATTTCGCCCTGCTTCAGCGCCGCGATCTTGCTTTCCATCTTGTCGACGCAGACGACCTCATGGCCGAAATCCGCAAAGCAGGCGCCGGACACGAGCCCGACATAACCTGACCCGACCATCACGATCTTCATCGGACACTCCCCCAAACCGTCAAACACCAGTCCCGGAACGCGCGCTTATCATGCGGAGCCGGTTCGCCAAAGTCACCCGAGACGCGCGGTGGTCAGCCGATAGACGCTGCCGATCTCAGCGATGTGACTGCAATCCCGCTCCTCGGCATCGGATCGACGCAGATCCGGGCCGGCCGGTCGAGCCGCTCGGCCTCCCGCCCGATCGCCCGGCTCACGAACGTCTTGTATCCGAGCCAGGAGCCGATGACGCGCGAACAGCCTCCGCAGCTAACCGGCGCATCATCCGCGATGATCGTTGGCGCCACGACAGACACCGCTCCGCACACGCAGGAATTGAAGCCCTGGATCGTCTTGCCACCGGCCACAGCAACCTCCCGCCACGCTTCAGCGGCGAGTTTTGCAAGATCGAGGCCAGCATGATCTGGCCTGTTTCGAAACGGTACTGCCGTCGCTCTGCGTCAGATCTCGGTGTGCTCGCCCGGAGCAGCTGCGATCTCGGCGGCCATGCGCAGCAGATACTGTCCATAGTCGCTTTTGGCGAGCCTTGAGCCCAGCACTTCGAGCTGAGCGGTATCGATCCATCCCTGGCGACAGGCGATTTCCTCAGGGCAGGCGATGCGCAGATCCTGGCGGCTTTCGAGCGTGCGGACGAACTCGCTCGCCTGCAGCAGGCTGTCGGGCGTGCCGGTGTCGAGCCAGGCGAAGCCGCGTCCCATGCGCTCGACGGCGAGTTCGCCGCGCGCCAAATAGGCGCGGTTGACGTCGGTGATCTCGAGTTCGCCCCGCGGCGAGGGGGCGAGCGAGGCGGCGATCTCGACCACCTGCGCGTCGTAGAAATAGAGCCCCGTCACGGCCCAGTTGGAGCGCGGCGCCTTGGGTTTCTCTTCGATCGAGAGGGCCTTGCCCGCGGCGTCGAAGCTCACGACGCCGTAGCGTTCCGGATCGCGGACCTGATAGGCGAAGACGCTCGCCCCGCTCCGGCGTTGGCGCGCCGCGCGCATCATCGCGGTGAGGTTGTGCCCGTAGAACAGGTTGTCGCCGAGGATCAGCGCCGAGGGTTGGCCTGCGACGAAATCCGCCCCGATCTGATAGGCCTGCGCCAGTCCGCCGGGATGGGGCTGCTCGGCATAGCAGAGGTTCAGGCCCCACTCCGCGCCGTCCCCGAGCAGGCGCCTGAAATGCGGCAGGTCGTGCGGGGTGGAGATGATCAGGATGTCCCGGATCTCCGCCAGCATCAGCGTGGTCAGGGGGTAGTAGATCATCGGCTTGTCGTAGACCGGCAGCAGCTGCTTCGACATCGCCAGCGTCATCGGGTGCAGCCGCGTGCCGGATCCGCCGGCGAGAATGATGCCCTTCATGGCTGCCGTTCCAATGCTTCCTGCTGCAGCAGCCGCGCGACGCAGGCGGCGAGCGAACCGCGCCAGGGCGGCAGCCTGACGCCATGGATCGCGGCGAGCTTCGTCCCGTCGAGCCGGGAGTTGGCCGGCCGTCGCGCCGGCGTCGGATAATCGCTGGTGGCGATGCGACGCACCGCGACGGGCGCGCGTCCATGGGCGGCCGCCTCGGCGAAGATCGCCTCCGCGAAGGAAGCCCAGTCGGCCTCCCCCTGTGCCGCCATGTGGAAAACACCGCGCAGGGCTGGATCGCCCGGCCCCGCGACGAGGTTGCGGGCCACAGACAGCACGGCGTCAGCGATGTCGAGGGCCGAGGTCGGGCAGCCGGTCTGGTCGCCGACGACGGCGACCTCGCTCCGCTCCTCGCCCAGGCGCAGCATGGTGCGCACGAAGTTCTTGCCGAAGGGCGCATAGACCCAGGCGGTACGCAGGATGGCATGGTCGGGCGTCGCAGCCGCCACGGCCTGCTCGCCGGCGAGCTTGCTGCGGCCATAGGCGGATACCGGGCCCGTCGCGTCCTCCTCGCGATACGGCAGCAGTGAGGAGCCGTCGAAGACATAATCGGTCGAGATCTGGATCACGGGTACGCCGAGCGCGCGCGCCGCGGCGGCGACTGCGCCTGCACCGGCGGCGTTGACAGCGAAGGCCTGCGCCTCCTCGCTCTCGGCATGATCGACCGCGGTGTAGGCCGCGGCATTGACGACGATGTCCGGCCGCGCCGCCGCCAGGGCCGGAGCGATCGACTGCGGGCGTTCGAGATCGAGTTCGGGACGCCCAAGCGCGATCAGCGTCGCGCCCGCGCTGCTCGCGCGCTCGGCCAGCGCCCGCGCGACCTGGCCCTCGCGTCCGGTGACGACGACCCTCACGCGAAATACCGCGGCAGCTCGGCGAGGCGTGGATGCCGACGGTCCTTGTCGGAAAGGGTCAGCCACTCCGCCGGCAGGCCCCAGTCGATGCCGATGGCCGGATCGTCGTAGGCGAGCCCGCGATCATGCTCAGGCGCATAGGGCGCGCTGACCTTGTAGATCACCTCGGTGTCGGGCTCGAGCGTGACGAAGCCATGGGCGAAGCCGACGGGCACCAGCATCTGCCGCCAGTTCTCCGCCGAGAGCTCGACCGCAACGAATTTGCCGAAATGCGGCGAGGAGGCTCGGATGTCGACAGCGACGTCGAGGATGCGGCCGCGCGGCACGCGGATCAGCTTGTCCTGCGCGAAGGGCGGCGCCTGGAAATGCAGGCCGCGCAGCGTGCCGACCGCCGCCGAGAGTGAGTGGTTGTCCTGCACGAAATCGAGCGTGATCCCGGCCTCGGCGAAGGCCTGGCGGCTATAGGTCTCCGAGAAGAAGCCGCGATGGTCGCCGAACCGCTTCGGCGTGATGATCCTGACCTCCGGCAGCGCGGTCGCTTCGACCTGCAGCATGGTCAGCGCCCTCCCTCGGCGGCCGGGGCCGCACCGGTGCCCAGCCGCTCGCCGCGATAGACCCCGGAGCGGATGTCGTTCCACCAATCCTGATGCGCGAGATACCACTCGACCGTGCGGCGAAGGCCGCTTTCGAAGCTCTGCCGCGGGGCCCAGCCGAGTTCGCGACGGATCTTGCCGGCGTCGATCGCATAGCGCGCATCATGCCCCGGCCGGTCGGCGACATAGGTGATCAACCGGGCATGCGGCCCGGCCGGATCGGGCCGCAGTTCGTCGAGCAGCGCGCAGATCGCCTCGACCACTTGGCGGTTCGACATCTCGGCCGAGCCCCCGATCGCATAGGTCTCGCCGGACCGCCCATTCTGCGCCACCAGCAGCAGCGCCTCGGCATGGTCCTCGACATAGAGCCAGTCGCGCACGTTCAGACCGTTGCCATAGATCGGCAGCGGCTTGCCCTCGATCCCGTTGATGATCATCAGCGGGATCAGCTTCTCCGGGAAATGATAGGGCCCGTAATTGTTCGAGCAGTTGGTGACGAGCGTCGGCAGGCCGTAGGTGTGGTGCCAGGCCCGCACGAGATGATCGGAAGCCGCCTTCGAGGCCGAATAGGGCGAGTTCGGCGCATAGGCTGTCGCCTCGTCGAACAGGCCGTCCGGCCCCAGCGAGCCGAAGACCTCGTCGGTCGAGATGTGGTGGAAGCGAAAGCGCTCGCGACGCCCCCCCTCGAGCCCGCGCCAGTGCCGCAGCGCCTCCTGCAGCAGCACATAGGAGCCGACGATATTGGTCTCGATGAAGGCTCCGGGCCCGTCGATGGAGCGGTCGACATGGCTCTCGGCGGCGAGATGCAGCACGATGTCGGGGTCGAAATCGGCGAAGATCGCCCGCATCCGCTCGCCATCGGCGATGTCCGCCTTCTCGAAGCGATAGCGCGGATCGGCGGAAACCGGCGCCAGCGAGGCCAGATTGCCGGCATAGGTCAGCTTGTCGACGACGCAGACCGCGGCCTCCGTCTGCGCGATCAGCCGGCGCACCACGGCCGAGCCGATGAAGCCCGCTCCGCCCGTCACGAGATACCTCAGACCCGCCGTCAAAACCGCCCCCGCTCCCGCTACGGGCGCATCTAGGCGATGGACACGTCCCGCGTAAACCCGCCGCTTGTCTCAACGGCCCTGCCAGTTCGGCGTGCGCTTGCCGAGAAAGGCCTCCATGCCTTCGCGGAAATCGGCGCTGTCATAGCACATCACCACCAGATCATCGCCGCCATCGGCCGGCATCGTGGCGGCGGTCAGCCGGCGAAGCGCTTCTTTCGTCGCCCGCATCGTCAGCGGCGCATGCCCGGCGATGGTCGTTGCCAGTTCGCGGGCCCGGCTCATCAGCGCCGCGTGATCGGCGACGATCTCGCTGTAGAGGCCGACGCGATGCCCCTCCTCCGCCTCCATCAGCCGGGCCGTGAAGACGATGTCCTTGACCCGCGCCGGCCCGAGCAGCGCCGCGAGCCGGGCATGGTTCGCCATCGACAGGCAATTGCCCAGCGTGCGCGCGATCGGAAAGCCGAAGCGCGCCGTCGGCGTGGCGATGCGGATGTCGCAGGCGCAGGCGATGCTGGCCCCTCCGCCGGTCACCGCCCCCGAGATCGCCGCGATCATCGGGACCGGACAACGCTCGATCGCGGTGATGACGCGGTCGATCTTTTCCTCATAGTCCAGCGCATCCTGAGGCGAGGCGAAGCTGCGGAACTGCGCGATGTCCGTTCCGGCCGCGAACGCCTTGTCGCCCGCACCGGTGACGATCAGCACCTTGGGCGCGCCATGGGCGGCCGGGTCGCTGCAGATCGCCGCCAGCCGCTCATACATCGCAAAGGTCAGCGCATTGCGGGCCTGGGGGCGGTTCAGCGTGATCGTGCCGATCCCGGCTTCGACCGTGTAGAGAATCTCGTCGTCCATGCGCCCGCTTCCGTCGGTTGCCGAGGAGGCGGACTATCCGGTCAGGCCTCTACCGCGTCAACGGCGGGCGTCCCGGTCGCGAAATCCCGCCCCGGCGCCGCCTCGATCAGGGCGCGGGTGTAGGGATGCGCGGGGGCGGCGAAGACCTGCGAGGTCGCGCCCTGCTCGACGACCAGGCCTTTTTCCATCACCACGATGCGGTCGCAGATTTGCGCGGCCACCCGCAGGTCATGGGTGATGAACAGGATCGCCAGGTTGAAACGCGCCTGCACATCGGCGAGCAGGGCCAGCACCTGTTTCTGGACCGACACGTCCAGCGCCGAAACGGCCTCGTCCGCGATCAGAATCTCCGGCTCCATCGCCAGCGCGCGGGCGATCGCGATGCGCTGGCGCTGCCCTCCCGAGAACTGGTGCGGATAGCGTTCGAGCGCGGTCGGCTGCAGCCCGACCAGCGCCATCAGGTCGCGCGCCCGCTGCAGCGCCTCCTCCTCGCTTAGTCCGAAATTCATCGGCCCCTCGATGATCGAGGCCCCAACGGTGCGGCGGGGGTTGAGCGAGCGGAATGGGTCCTGGAAGACCACCTGGATCTTGCGGCGATAGGGCCGCAGGCGCCGCTCGGGCAGTTGGGCGATGTCGATGTCGGGCACGAGAATGGAGCCGACGCTGGGCGGCATCAGCCGCGCGATGCAGCGCGCCACCGTGGTCTTGCCGGAGCCGGATTCGCCGACAATGCCGACGGTCTCACCGCGCCGCACGCGGATCGCGACATCCTTCGCCGCATGCACGACCCGCTCCTTCCGGAACAGCGCTTTCGAGCTGTAGGTCTTGCCGAGCCCGGCCGCTTCCAGCGCGAGCGGACCGAGAACCGGCTTCCGCTGCGCCGGCTTCAGACTCGGCACGGCGGCGATCAGCATCTGCGTGTAGGGGTGTTGTGGCCGCGTCAGGATGTCCGCGGCGGCGCCCTGCTCGACCACGCGCCCCTTCTCCATCACCACGACCCGGTCGGCGATCTCGGCGACGACGCCGAAATCATGCGTGATGAACAGCACGCCGGTGCCACGGCGGCTCTGCATGTCCTTGATCAGCTTCAGGATCTGCGCCTGCGTCGTGACATCGAGCGCGGTCGTCGGCTCGTCGGCGATCAGGAGCGCCGGATCGAGGATCAGCGCGGCCGCGATCATCACGCGCTGGCGCTGCCCGCCGGAGATCTGATGCGGATAGGAGGCGTGCATCCGCTCCGGATCGGGCAGGCGCATCGCCTCCAGCATCGCCAGCACGCGGCTGCGCCGCTCGGCGGGGCCGAGATCGGTGTGGATGCGCAGAACCTCCTCGATCTGGTCGCCGATCGTCAGCACCGGGTTCAGCGCCGTCATCGGCTCCTGGAAGATCATCGCCATCCGGTCGCCGCGCAGCGCCCGCAGCCGCTGCGGCGTCGCCACCAGAACATCCTCGCCCTCCAGGCGGATCGCGCCCGCGACGGGCTTCAGCGCCCTGGCGAGCAGGCCCAGGACCGAGAAGGCGGTGACGGATTTGCCCGAGCCCGATTCCCCGACGACGCAGACGATTTCGCCCGCGCCGACGCTGAGCGAGACGTCATCGACAGCGAAGGCGCGGTCGCCGCCGCCGGGCAAAGCGATGCTCAGCCCCGCGATCTCCAGGACGGGTGTCTGTCCCTCGCTCATCGGCCGGCCATCTTGGGATCGAGGGTGTCGCGCAGCCCGTCGCCGAGCATGTTCACCGCCAACACCGTGAGGCCGAGGAAGATGCCGGGATAGAGGATGTTGTGCGGGAAGACGCGGAAGAGATTGCGCCCCTCTGCCATGATGTTGCCCCAGGTCGGGATCTCCGGAGGGATGCCGATGCCGAGGAAGGACAGGATCGCCTCGACCAGGATCGCAGAGGCCGCGATGAAGGTGCCCTGCACGATCAGGGGCGCGATGGTATTGGGCAGGATGTGGCGGACCATCAGCTTCGGCAGTCGCGTGCCGGCCATGATCGCCGCCTCGACATAGGGCTCCTCGCGCACCGACAGCACGATCGACCGCACGACCCGTACGACGCGCGGGATCTCCGGCACGATGATCGCGATGATCACCGAAACGAGACCGCTGCGGAACAGCGAGACGACCGCGATGGCGAGCAGGATGCCGGGTATCGCCATCAGCCCGTCCATGAAGCGCATGATCACCCCGTCGAGCGCGCGGACATAGCCGGCGATCAGCCCGATCACGAGCCCGATGGCGATGGCGATCGAGGCGACGGAGACCGCGATCAGCAGCGAGACGCGGGCTCCGTAGACGACGCGGCTATAGACGTCGCGGCCGAGCGAATCCGTCCCCATCCGATGCTTGAACACGGTCGTCGTGCCGTCATCGGCGCGGATCGTCCGCTCAAAACCCGGCACACGGTTGCGCGTGCTCGGGTTGATCGCGGTCGGATCGATCGTGCCGAGATAGGGCGCCAACAGCCCGATCAGCGCCATCAGCAGCAGCACCGTTCCGCCGATCAGCACCACGGGATTGCGCAGCAGCCGCCTCAGGATGGTGCGGGCCGGTGCGGCCGGTTCGGCCGGAGCCGGCGCCAGGAGGGTCGGCTCGGCGCTCAATAGCGGATCCTCGGGTCGAACAGGCTGTAGGCGAGGTCGATCAGCAGGTTGATGCCGACATAGACCCCCGAGAACAGCAGGATCACCGCCTGAATGGTCGGGTAGTCGCGCGCCAGCACCGCATCGACGGTCAGTCGGCCGAGCCCGGGGATCGCATAGACACTTTCGGTGACCACGACGCCGCCGATGAGCAGCGCAATGCCGATCCCGACGACGGTGACGATCGGCACCGCCGCGTTCTTGAGCGCATGGCGGAACAGGATCTTGCGCTCGACCTGCCCCTTGGCGCGGGCGGTGCGGATATAGTCCTCGTTCAGCACCTCGAGCACGCTGGCCCGCGTCATCCGCGCGATCAGCGCGATATAGATCACCGACAGCGTCACCGCCGGCAGCACCAGCCGCTGCAGGAAGCCCCCGAACCCGCCCGAGAGCGGCTGGTAGCCTTGGACCGGGAACCAGCCCAGCGTGATCGCGAAGACATAGATCAGCGCATAGCCGATCACGAAGACCGGCACCGAGAAGCCCAGCACCGAGAAGCCCATCACGATCCGGTCGATCCAGGAGCCGTGCTTGTAAGCGGCGAGCACGCCGAGCGGGATCGCCACGCAGATCGCGATCAGCATCGTCGCGAAGGCGAGCGACAGGGTCGGCTCGATCCGCCCGGCGATGAGTTCGCCGATCGGCTTCTTGAAGAAGAAGCTCTCGCCGAGGTCGCCGCGCAGCAGATTGCCGGCCCAGATCGCGAACTGCGTCGGGATCGGCTTGTCGAGCCCGAGCCGGTTGCGGATCAGTGCGATCTGCTCGGTCGTCGCATTGTCGCCCGCGATCACCGCAGCGGGGTCGCCGGGCGTCAGCCGCAGCATCAGGAAGACCAGGACCGCGACGATCACCAGCACGGGGACCGTCGCGAGCAGGCGCCGCAGGATGTAGCCGAGCATCAGCGCCGGATCCGCAGGGTCAGCGTCGCCACCTCACTTCTTCTCGACGTTCCAGAACACCGGGGCCGGCGCCGTCAGGATGCCGCTGACGCTCTTACGGGCCGCGATCGGCACATTGTACTGGCCGAGATGGACATGGGTGACGACTTCGCGCCAGCGCATCTGCACGGCTTCCGCGATCGCCTTCTGCTTCGCCGGATCGGGTTCGCGGGCGAAATCGTCGCGCAGCTTCTCCATCTGCTCGTCGCAGGGCCAACCGAACGCCGCCTTGTCGCAGCTGGCATTGAAGAAGCCCGCCATCACCGGGTTGAGGATGTCGGCCGAAACCCAGGAGGTCTGCATCACGTTCCAGCCGCCCTTGTCGATCGGATCCTTGCGGACGCGGCGGGAGACCACGGTCTGCCAGTCGGAGGATTGCATGTCGACCTTGAAGCCGCCGCGCTCCAGCAGCTGCTTGGCGACGGGGCCGAGATTGGTCAGCGACTGCAGGTCGGTGGAGTGCAGCAGCACGATCGGCTTGCCGTCATAGCCGGCTTCCTTGAGCAGCTCCTGAGACTTCCGGAAGTTCGATTCCAGCAGCCCCTCCATCCCCTTCTCGGAGGCGAGCGGCGTGCCGCAGACGAACATCGCCTTGCAGGGCTGGTAGTAATCAGGATTGCCGACCGTCGCCTCGAGGAAATCCTTCTGGTTCAGCGCATAGGTCACGGCCTGGCGCACCTTCGGGTTGTCGAAGGGCGGCTGGGTGTGGTTGAAGCGCATCGTGTATTGCAGGCCGAGCGGGTTGTAGTTCCACAGCTTGATGTTCTTGTCGCCGGCGAGCAGCGGGATCAGGTCGAAGGCCGGCTGCTCGATCATGTCGATCTCGCCGGCGAGCAGCGCGTTCACCGCCTGCTGTTGGTCGGTCACCGCCAGCCACTCGATGCGGTCGAGCTTCGCGACCTTGCCGCCGGCAAGGCCCGAGGCCGGCTCGGCGCGCGGCTTGTAGTCCTTGAATTTCGTATAGACGATCTTGTCACCCGGCTTCCATTCGTCGGTCTTCAGCACGAAGGGGCCGGAGCCGATGAACTCCGAGATCTGCGTGTTCGGATCGGTGTCCGCCACGCGCTTGGGCATCATGAACGGCACGTTCGACGACGGTTTGCCGAGACCGAAGATCAGCAGGCCGGTCGGCGATTTCAGCTTCACCGTGAAGCTCTTGGCATCGTCGGCGGTGATCGTGTCGACGAAGGTCATCAGCTTCTGACCGACCGGGTCCTTGGCCGACCAGCGCTTGATCGAGGCGATGCAATCCTCCGAGGTGACGGGCTTGCCGTCATGCCAGAGCAGACCGTCGCGGAGGGTGAACTTGTAGGTCAGCTTGTCGGGCGATTCGGTGAAGGTCTCGACCATCTGCGGCTTGATCGCGCCGGCCTCGTCCATCGAGAACAGCGTGTCGTAGATCATGTAGCCGTGATTGCGGACGATATAGGCCGTGGTCCAGATCGGATCGACGATCTTCACGTCGGAATGCATCACGACCTTGAGGGTCTGTGCCGGCGCCATCGAGGTGCCGGCAATGATCGCGCAGGCGGCCACCAAAGTCTTCAAACGCCATGCCATGGTGCTCTCCCTCGGTCTGTCGTGCGCGTTCGGCGCATCGCGATCTATGCAGGCCCTGTGCCACCGGGCGGCGCATGCTCGCCCGGCATCCTCATGCGGTCAACCGCGCCAGCAGCCCGGCCATCAGCCGGGTGCGCTGCAGCAGGCTTCCCACCTCGATATGCTCCTCCAACGTATGGTAGCCGGCGCCCAGCAGACCGAGCCCATCCAGCGAGGGAAGCCCTGCGGCTCCGGTAAAATTGGCATCCGAACCTCCGCCCGCCGAGCCGTGTTCGAGGCTCCAGCCTAGATCGGCGGCGACCTCGCGCGCGAGACCGAAAAGTTCGAGCGTGGCCGCGTCCGGTTCCCAGACGGGCCGGGTCACGCCGCGTGTCACGCTGAAGCGCGTGCCGTCGGTATTCTGCACGCCCAGCGCCAGCATACGCTCGACCCCGCGGTCGAGATCCGCCTGCCGCTTCGCCATGCTGAGCGCCTCGGCTCGACAGGTCGTCGGCACGCAATTGACCCATTGCCCGCCCTGGATCACGCCGACGCTGAAGGTGCAGTCGTCATCGGTCATCGCCTCGATCGCGAGCAGCTGCTGCGCCATCATGCTGATCGCGGAGCGGCCGTTCTTGAGCTGGGAGCCGGCATGGCTCGGCCGCCCTTCGGCGAGGAGGTTGAAGCGGGCGATCGCATAGCGCCCGGTGACGACGCCGTTGCCCGGCCGCCCCGGCTCGGGAACGAGGATGAAGCGATGCCGACGCGCCTGCTCCATGATCAGGTCGCGTGTGCCGGGACTGCCGATCTCCTCGTCGCTGGTGAACAGCACGCTGACCGGCAGCGGCGTCTCGATCCCCGCCTTGGCCAGCGCGATGATCGCCTGCAGCCCGGCATAGGCGCCGCCCTTCATGTCGAGGATTCCCGGCCCGTAGCAGCGCCAGCCGTCGCGCCGGAAGGGCAGCGTCTTCAGCGTGCCGACAGGATGCACCGTGTCGAGATGCGACATCATCAGGATGCCGGGCTCAGCCCTTCGCGGATGCGGAAAGTCGCCGCGCAGGCAGTCGCCGAGGCCGGGCGGGCCAGGAAAGCGAGTGACGATGGCGCCGGCCGCGACAAGCTCGCTCGCCGCGAAATCCATCATCCGGTTCACGGCCGCGACGTCGAAGGTCGGGCTCTCGCATTCGATCCAGGGCCGAAGGCCCGCGAGCAGGGCATCGAGATCGAGGGGCAGATCGGCGGGGTTCATGCGGGACGCCTTCAGGCTTTGCTGCGCGTTTCGACGAGCCGCGCCAGCAGGCTCGCCCCGATCGGCAGGATGCCGTCATCGAGCACGAAGGCCGGGTTGTGGACCGGCACGCTGCCGGCGTGGCCGACCCAGGCATAGGCACCGGGCACTACGCGCAGCATGTCGGCGAAATCCTCGCTGCCCATCACCGGCTTCGTCTCGGTCAGGACATTGCCCGCCCCGACGATCTCGGCGGCGACGGCGGCCGTGGCGACCGCCTGCTCGGGATGGTTCACCAGCACGTCGAAGATGCCGCGGATGTCGATGTCGACCTGCACGCCGAAGGTCGTCGCCATGCCGGCGCAAATCTCGCGCATCCGTTCCCGGATCAGCTTGGCGATCTCGGGCGAGAAGGTCCGCACCGTGCCGGCCAGCGCCGCCTCCTCCGGGATCACGTTATAGGCCGAGCCGGCATGGATCTGCGTGATCGAGAGCACGGCCGCCTCGCGCGGATCGGCGTTGCGGCTGACGATCGTCTGCAGCGCGGCCGCGAGCGAGATCGCGACGATGACCGGGTCGCGCCCGACATGGGGCATGGCGCCATGGCTGCCCTTGCCGGTGATCTTGATGTCGAAGAAATCCGCCCCCGCCATCGCCGGACCGGGGAAGACGGCGATCTGGCCGGGGTCGAGATTGGGCGCGTTGTGGATGCCGTAGATCTCGTCGCAGGGGAAGCGCTCGAACAGGTTGTCCGCGAGCATGGCGCGCGCCCCGCCGAGCCCCTCCTCCGCCGGCTGGAACACGAAGATCGCCGTGCCCGCGAAGCCGCGGTTCTCGGCGAGATAACGCGCCGCCCCCAGCAGCATCGTGGTGTGGCCGTCATGGCCGCAGGCATGCATCCGGCCGGGGATGGTCGAGCGCCAGGGCAGGTTGGTGATCTCGTCCATCGGCAGCGCGTCCATGTCGGCACGCAGGCCAATGCGCCGGCCCGGCCCACCCGTGCCCTGCAGGACGCCGACCACGCCGGTGCCGCCGATGCCACGATGAACCTCGATGCCCCAGGCTTCCAGCTTCTCGGCGACGATGCCCGACGTCCGGACCTCCTCGAAGCCGATCTCGGGATGGGCGTGGAGATCGCGGCGAATGGCGACGAGCTCGTCCGTGAAGGCCTCGATCGCGGTCAGGGCAGGCATGGGCAGAAACTCCGGGAGGGATTGAGGGCGATCAGCCGAAGACAGGGCCGAGCGGCGCGGTGCGCAGCCCCGGCCGCAGATGCTTCCAGGGCAGCACGGAGGGATCGACCGGCATCGGGCCGGGCGCGGCGCAGACCAGGATGGAATGCGCGATCGGTTCGAAATCGGCGCGGAAATGCACGGAGCTCTTGTTGACGAGGATCGCCTGCTCGGTCGGCTCGATGCCGACCTGCCGGTACATCGCCTGGTCCGCCATCTGCGCCTTGCGCGAGGCGACGACGATGCGGACGCCGCCGATCCGCAGCGCCGCGCAGGGACCGAGATTCATCCGCGATCCCCCGAAGAAGGGGCCGGGCGCCACGAAGCGCCCGTCCGAGAGCTGCTCGACGACGAACTCGCCTTCGAGCGGCACATCGCCGGGGATGCCGGATTTGGCGCCGAGCGCAGCCCGGATCGTCGCACCGACGCCCGCCTCATGCGCCTGGCGCGCCACCTCGGGATCGACGATCAGCCCGATCGCCGCCCGCTGCGCCCCGTTGCGGACGAGCGCGCGCGCCATACCCATCGTATCGGAATCGCCGCCTGCACCGGGATTGTCCTGCGTGTCGGAGATGACGATCGGCTTGGTCGCCCCTTGCGCCAGCGCCATCGCAGCCTTCACGCCCTCGTCCGGCGCGAAGACCTTGCCGTTGAACGCAGCCTCGCTCGCCATCACGCGCGCCGTTACGGCGTCGGCCGCCCGGTCGGCATCTCTTTGCGTCGCGCCATAGGCGACGACAGTCGGCCCGCAATCGGGAAAATCGGCGGCCGGGAAGCCCGGCAGGAAGGAGAGCGTCGGCACGCTGTCGCCCTCCAGCGCGGCGAGTTCGGCATAGATCGTCGCGCACGGCTCCATCGCCGTCGCCTGCCAGGCGATCGGGATCAGATAGGGGATCTGCCGGAAGGCCTTGGCGTCGCGCTTGGCCGTGCCGATCAGCCGCGCGAGATAGGTCGTCGCGCGGCTGCCCGTCAGCGCCATATCGACATGGGGATAGGTCCTATAGGCCACCAGCGCATCGGCGCTGTCGACCATGAGCTGCGTGACATTGCCATGCAGATCGAGGCTGGCGACCAGCGGTACGTCCGGGCCGATCGCGGCGCGCACGCGCCGCAGCGTTTCGCCCTCCCCGTCCGGGAAGCCTTCCGCCACCATGGCGCCGTGCAGATCGAGATAGACGCCATCCAGCGGCAATGCCGCCGCGGTGCGTTCGACCAGTTCGCCCAGCAGCGTCTCGAAAGCCTCGGCCGTGACATGGGCGGAGGGGCTGGCGGCGCACCACAGCGTCGGCACCATCTCCCAGCCCAGCCCGCGCGCCGTCTCGACGAAACCGCAGGCGCCGACATTGACGTTGCGCACCGCCTCGAACACGGCCTCGCCCCGCGCCAGCGACGGCCAGCCGCCACCCTGGATGAAGGCGTCGAGTCCCGCCTTGCTCGGCGCGAAGGTGTTGGTCTCGTGCAGGAACCCGCCGAAGGCGATGCGTGGCGACATGGGCGTAGGCTCCGGCTCGGCGACGAACCGCTGCAGGTCATCACGCCGGACGACCGGCCACAAGGCCGAAAACGAGCCGGCTGCCTTTCAAAAAGGCAAAGCTGGCCTGCGTCCCGTCACTTCTCGACGAAGGCGCGCTCCACCACATAGGTCGCCGGCGTCGAGCTCGAGCCCTCGACGAAGCCGCGTCCCTCGAGCTGGACCTTCATGTCGGCCAGCATCGCCGGGCTGCCGCAGAGCATGACCCGGTCGTTCTCGGCATTGGCGAAGGGCAGCCCGAGCGAGGCGAACCAGTCCGGCGAGGCGAACAGCTCGGTCACGCGGCCGCGATTGCGGTAGTCCTCGCGGGTCACGGTCGGATGGTAGATGAGCTGGCTGGCGACCATCTCGCCGATCAGCTCGTCAGCCGGCAGCTCCTCGCGGATGAAGGTCTCATAGGCCAGTTCCGACACCAGTCGCACGCCATGGACGAGCACGACCTTCTCGAAACGCTCATAGGTGGCCGGATCGCGGATCAGGCTCATGAAGGGTGCGAGCCCGGTGCCGGTCGATAGGAAATACAGGTTGCGGCCTGGCACCAAATTGTCGTGCAGCAGCGTGCCGGTGGCCTTGCGGCCGATCAGGATCTCGTCGCCGGGCACGATCTTCTGCAGGCGAGAGGTCAGCGGGCCGTCGGGCACCTTGATGCTGAGGAATTCGAGTTCCTCGTCATAGGGCGCGCAGGCCATGCTGTAGGCGCGCAGCAGGGGGCGCCCCTCGACCATCAGGCCGATCATCGCGAACTGGCCGGCCTCGAAGCGGAAGGCGGGATTGCGGGTGGTGCGGAAGCTGAACAGCGTGTCGTTCCAGTGATGAACCGACAGGACCTTCTCGACATACTGGTTGCTCATGCTCGTCTCTTCCGTCCCGTCCTCTGCCCTCTGCATCGCGAGGCCGGGCCTCGCGCCGATGCGCGGCCTCTCCTCGGCGAAGCCGGCGCCGAAGGCAAGCCGTTCTCTGCCTGCGAGACCGGCTCATCTGCCTTGATTCGCCGCAAATCCCGGCGCGGACGCAGACAGCCGCACCACAGGTGCCAGCCAGCGGGTCGCCGCGAGACGCGACATCCGCTATGGCGGGTGATCGCCGCCGGCAAAGCGCCGGCGGGACCGGAGACGCCATGACCATCCGCGCCGAACTGACCGAGCGCTTCCTGCGCTATGTCGCCATCGAGAGCCAGAGCGATGCACGCGCCACAGCTCTGCCCAGCACGCCGGGCCAGCAAAGCCTCGCCGATCTCCTGGCGCGGGAACTGCGCGCTCTCGGCCTGTCGGACGTCGTGGTCGACGATCATGCCACCGTCACGGCGGTGAAGCGGGGCAACCGCCCTGGCGCGCCACGGATCGGCTTCATCGCTCATCTCGACACGGTCGATTCTGGCCTCTCGCCCGTCATCCGCCCGCAGATCCTGCGCTTCGAGGGCGAGGATCTCTGCCTGAACCGCGATCAGGACATCTGGCTGCGCGTCGCCAACCACCCCGAGATCCGCCGTTGGACCGGCGAAGACATCCTGTTCAGCGACGGCACCAGCGTGCTCGGGGCCGACAACAAGGCTGCGGTGGCGATCATCATGACGCTGCTGGCGCGGCTCGGCTCCGACGATCCCCATGGCGACCTCGCGATCGCTTTCGTGCCGGACGAGGAGATCGGTCTGCGCGGCGCCAAGGCGCTCGACCTCGCCCGCTTCCCCTGCGACTTCGCCTATACGATCGACAGCTGCGAGGTCGGCGAGGTCGTCATCGAGAACTTCAACGCTGCGGCGGGAGAACTCGCCTTCACCGGCGTCCCCGCCCACCCGATGTCGGCCAAGGGCGTGATGGTCAACCCGCTGCTGATGGCGCATGACTACATCGCCGCCTTCGACCGCGCGGAAACCCCGGAGCGGACCGAGCAGCGCGAAGGCTATGTCTGGTTCACGGAAATGACCGCCAATCCCGGTCAGGCCATTCTCAAACTCGCCATCCGCGATTTCGACCGTCAGAGCTTCGCGCGGCGCAAGCGACGCGTGACGGAGGTGGCGGAGGCGATCGCCGACCGCTACCCGACGGGGCGGGTCTCCTGCAGCCTCTCCGACACCTATGGCAACATCGCCGACAGCCTCGGCGACGATCGCCGCCCGGTGGATCGCCTGCTGGCGGCGATGAAAGGTCTGGGGGTCGAGCCCAAGCTGATCCCGATGCGCGGCGGCACCGACGGCGCGGCGCTCTCCGCCCGCGGGCTGCCGACGCCGAACTTCTTCACCGGCGCCTACAACTTCCACTCGCGCTTCGAATTCCTGCCGCTGCCCGCCTTCGAGACCGCCTATGCAGTTGCTCGCGCGGTGTGTCTCGAGCCCGTCTGAGGCGACGTCTCAGCTCAGCAGACGGCCCGCCAGCGGAACGACGGTCGGCGGCGCCTCCACCTCCTCATCGGCGAAGCCGGGCAGGAAGGCGCCGCAGGATGCGGTCGCGGCTTCGCCCGCCGTGATCGGGCCCTCGGCGAGCCGGCGCAGTAACGCGGCCTTGAGCGGACAGGGCCCCGCCCCCGCCATGCCGGAACTCTCGGCGAGGTCGAGCAGGCATGACGCGCAGGGCGCCTGCGACAGGCGCACCGGCGCACCGCTGAGGAGACGCGGAAAGGGCAGCATCGGCAGGTGGTCCGGTGGTTCGAGCGGCACTCGGATGCCGAGCATGGCGTGCCGATCTCTCCAACGCGTTAACCCGGACCCGAGATGGCGGGGCCATCGAGCGACAGCCAGCCACTGCGGAAGCACAACGGCATTTTAACCGTCGCTCGCCATGCTCCCCCGGTTGTGGCCCCAGGGACTACCGATGCCCTCTCGTTCCTCCCATCGCGTCATCGATCAGGGATTGCGCGACGAGGTCTACATCTCGCTGGTCCGCTCGCTCTATGCGGACCCGCGCACGCTGGTTGTCGGGTCCAGCGGCTCGGTGCTGGCGGCCTTCGTCACGGCGGCAATGACGGGTCACGTCGCCTTTTATGGCTGCGCCCTCGCCATGCTGGTGCTGACGCTGGTCCGGGCCGTGGACGCCGTGCAGTTCAAGGCCGCGTCGCGCACCCTGAGGCGGCCGAGCCAGGCCGCCCGCTGGGAACTGCGCTACACCGCCCTGTCCTCGGTTTATGTTTTCGTGCTCGGGCTCTGGTCCTTCCTTGCCTTCGCCCTGCAGGCGAGTCCGCCGGTCCAGCTCCTCGCCTTCTCGATGACGCTCGCCAACATGATCGGCGTCGCCGGCCGCAATTACGGCAGCCGGATGCTGGTGATGACCCAGCTCAGCTGCGCCGGTGTGCCGCTGCTGGCCGGCCTGACGCTGGCCGGGAACAGCCACTATGCGGTCGTCGCCTGCGTGCTCGCGCCTTTCCTCGTCAGCTTCAAGACCATCGCGGACAAGCTGCGCGCGACGCTGACGACGGCCGTCGTCTCGGCCAAGCATGAGCGCCTGCTGGCGGCCAGGCTCGAGACCGCGCTCGACAACATGGCCCATGGCCTGTGCATGTTCGACCAGTCCGGCATGCTCTCGCTGGTCAACCGGCGCCTGCCCGGCATCGTCGGCCTGCCGGGCGGCCTGGCGGAGCCCGGCCGCGGCATCGGCCGTCTTCTGATCCGCGCGCAGCGCGCCGGTGTGATCGGCCGCGCCCAGTTGCGCAGCCTCGTCCTGGCAGCCCGTCTGGCGTTGCGCGACCACGCCGAGGCACGGCTCACGACCAGCCTGGTCAACGGCCGAATCCTCGAACTCACCTTTCGCACATCGGACGTGACCGGCACCGTCGTGGTGGTCGAGGACATCACCGAACAGCGGCAGCAGGAGGACATGATCCGCCAGCTCGCCCATTACGATCCGCTCACTGGTCTGCCCAATCGCAGCCTGCTGCGTTCCCATCTCCAGAGCCTGATCGGCGAGGCCGACAAGAGCTTCGCCATCCTGTTCATCGATCTCGACCACTTCAAGAAGGTCAACGACACGCTGGGCCACCCCTGCGGCGACGCGCTGCTCGTCGAGGTCTCCCGCCGCCTCACGGCAACCTTGCCGGCCGCCTCGCTCATCGCGCGGCTCGGCGGCGACGAATTCGTGGCCATCATGCCCGACATGGTCGAGCGCGAGGCGCTGGAGAAGATCACGGCCCGCGTCAGCGCGAGCCTGCTGCAGCCCTATGAGATCGAGGGCAACGCCATCGTCAGCAGCGCCAGCATCGGCATCGCGATCAGCCCGGATGACGGGCGAGATCCAGACATCGTTATCCGCAACGCCGATCTCGCGCTCTACGCGGCCAAGTCGAGCGGGCGGGGCTGCGCCCAGTTCTACGACAGCAGCATGATCGAGGTCGCCCGCGCACGTCGGATCGTCGAGATCGATCTGCGCGAGGCTTTGGCGAGCGACCAGTTCGAACTGTTCTATCAGCCGATCGTGGCCATGCAGACCGGCCGGATCACGAGCTGCGAGGCGCTCCTGCGCTGGCGGCACCCCGAGCGTGGCATCGTCTCGCCGGGCGAATTCATCGGCATCGCCGAGGAGGTCGGGCTGATCGCGCAGATCGGTCGCGTCGTCCTCGACAAGGCCTGCCGCGAAGCGACCCACTGGCCGGACAGCGTCTCGGTCGCCGTCAACATCTCGGCGATTCATTTCCGCGGCGACGCGGTCGTGGAGGATGTCGCGGCAGCGCTGGAGCGCACGGGCCTCGCGCCCTCCCGCCTCGTCGTCGAACTGACCGAATCCGCGCTGATGCAGGATGATGCGCTGGCGCTCTCGACGCTGACGCGCCTGCGCGACCTCGGCGTGCGCATCGCGCTCGATGATTTCGGCACGGGCTATTCCAGCCTGAGCTATCTCCAGTCGTTTCCGCTCCACAAGATCAAGATCGACCGCTCCTTCGTCTCGGGCGGCCGCGAGACCCGCAAGGACCAGACGCTGCTCGTCGGCATCGCCCGGCTCTGCAAGGAACTGGGCCTCACCGTCGTGGCCGAAGGCGTCGAGACGGTGGGCCAGCTCGACACCCTCGCCCGCATGGGAGCGATCGACGAGGTCCAGGGCTATCTCCTCGCCCGGCCGCAGCCGACGTCGCAGTTGCGCGACCTGATCGCCGCCTTCGCCCAGCGCTCGCTGACGGCGAGCGTGGAGCGGTTGCCGGTGCGCCGCCAGGCTCGCTGAGCCCCTCGCTTGCCACCGTAACATTCGCGCCGCACTGCCCGGAAAACGCTCGCAAGCGACGTTGCGGCAGGCTCAAACTTGGGCGGACCGCCGCTTGACGACTCCGTCGCGGGCCGATGATGGTTAATTCCAGTTAACCATCATCGGTCGCGTCATGGTCGAAACCGCCGCACTCCAGGTGCCCTCCCTGAGCGACCGTGTGCTGCGGGCGATGGAGCGCATCGAGTACCGTCTCGCGACCGACACCGCTGACCGCGAACGCATCTTCAACCTGCGCTACCGCGCCTATCTCCGCGAAGGTGCGATCGCCGAGAGCGAGGACGAGCGCTTCACCGACCCGGTGGACGACCATCCGAACTGTCTGATTTTCGGCGTCTATGCCGATGGCGATCTGGCGGGAGCCATCCGCCTCAGCATAACCGTGCCGGGCCTGCCGCAGATCCCGACGGCGCAGGTCTTCCCCGAGGCGGTCCTGCCCCTGATCGACGCCGGCCATGTGCTGGTCGATCCGACCCGTTTCGTCGCCGATCCGCACTGGTCACGGGCCCTGCCGGAACTGGCCTATCTGACGCTGCGGCTGCCTTGGCTGGCGATGGAGCAGTTCGGCGCGGACATCATGCTGGCTGCGGTGCGGCCGGAACATTATCCCTTCTATCGCCGCCTCTGGGGCAACACCGTCGCTGCGCCGGCCACGCTCTATCCCGGCCTGTCGAAGCCGGTCATGCTGTCGCTGCTCGACTATGCCCGGGCGGCGCCGCGCGTCGAAAAGCTCTACCCGTTCTTCCGGGCCCGCGACGACGAGCGCACGGCGATCTTCGGCACCAGCGCCCTGCCGTGGCTGCCGCTGGGCGCTCCCGCTCTCTCCGGGCCGCTGCGGGCCTGAGGGGTCGCCCTAACGGCTGAAGGCGAATTTGGTTCCATGCGTCGCGGCGTGAAACCCCTGCCGTCGCTTGCAAAAAACGAATTCCCTCCCGTTCCGGCAATGCTCTAGAAGTCTCAGGCCCCGACATCGCTTCCGCGGTGGGGTTCGCGCCGGATTCCGCCCGGCGCGGTGGCCCTGAATGGCGGATCCGCATGTCCGACGCCGACCCTGCCCGTGTTTTCCACTTCCTCAAAGGCGACAGCGAACTCGCCGGGCTGATCGCCCGGTTCGACTGGTCCGCGACGACGCTCGGACCCGTCGACAGCTGGCCGGCGACCATCCGCTCCGTCGTCGGCATGATCCTGCATTCACCGCTGCCTATCGTGACGCTCTGGGGCGAGCCGGGCATCATGATCTACAATGACGCCTATTCCGTCTTCGCGGGAGCGCGCCACCCGCAACTGCTCGGCTCCGAGGTTCGCAAGGGATGGCCCGAGGTCGCCGATTTCAACGACAACGTCGTCCGCACCGTTTTCCGCGAGGGCCGGACGCTCTCCTACAAGGATCAGGAGCTGACCCTGAACCGCGGCTCCGGCCCGGCCCAGGTCTGGATGAACCTGGACTATTCGCCGATCCTCGGCGACGACGGGGTGCCTCTCGGCGTCATCGCGATCGTCGTCGAGACCACCGAGAAGGTCACGGCCGACCGGCAGCTGCGCAACGAGCGCCTGCGCCTGCAGCAGATGTACGAGCAGGCGCCCTCCTTCATGGCGATGCTGGAGGGGCCGGAGCACCGCTTCTCCCTCGTCAACGAGGCCTATCAGCAGTTGATCGGCCGTCGCGACGTGATGGGTCGGACTGTCGCCGAGGCCCTGCCAGACGCGGCCGAGCAGGGCTATGTCCGCATCCTCGACGACGTCTTCGCGAGCGGAATGGCCTATCGCGCCTCCGGGGCGCGCTTCCAGGCGCGCAACCCCGATGGCGGCCCGTCTTACACGCGCTTCGTCGATTTTGTCTTCCAGCCCATCACCGATGCAACCGGCCAGGTGACAGGCATCTTCGTCGACGGCATCGACGTCACAGACCGCATCGTTGCGCAGGAGGCGATCCGCGCCAGCGAGGCGCAGTTCCGCTCCTTCGCCCAGGCGATGCCGAACCATGTCTGGACCGCGCCGGCGGACGGCCGGCTCGACTGGTTCAACGAGCGCGTCATGGAATACAGCGGCCGCGAGGCCCAGGAGCTTCTGGCGGAGGGATGGCTCGCCATCGTCCATCCCGACGACCGCGATGCGGCGGTCAAGCTGTGGCAGGGAGCTTTGACCTCCGGCGAACGCTACGAGACCGAGTTCCGCATTCGCAGCGCGGCCGGCGAGTTCCGCTGGCATCTGGTCCGCGCCGTGCCGATCCGTAGCGAAGCGGGCGAGATCATCCGCTGGATCGGCACCAGCACAGACATCCACGAGCAGAAACTGGCCGAGGTCGAGACCACGCGAGACCGCGACCGGCTCTGGAAGCTGTCGCAGGAATTGATGCTGGTCTGCGACTATGAGGGCATCGTGACGGCGGTCAATCCATCGGCCGAGCGGCTTCTCGGCTGGACGGAGTGCGAAATGGCAGGGAGGCCCCTGTCGGACTTCGTCCACCCTGATGACCTGGACCGCACGGCGGCCGAGGTTCTCAAGCTCTCGCATGGCGCGACGACGCTGGCCTTCGAGAACCGCTATCGCTGCCGCGACGGCAGCTACCGCCTGCTCGACTGGACGGCCGTGCCGGATTCCGGCCGCATCCACGCTATCGGGCGCGACATCACCGAGGAGCGCCGCGCTACCCGCGACCGTGACCGGATCTGGAACCTCTCGCCCGTTCTCAAGGTCGTCGCCAAGCCCGACGGCACGGTGACGGCGGTCAATCCGACCTGGACAAAGGTGCTCGGCTGGTCATCGGCCCAGACCGTCGGCCGCACGATCCTGGATTTCGTCGATCCCGACGATCGCGAGGCCGCAGCGGAGCGCCTCGCCCGTCTGGCAAGCGGTGCGCCGATCATGGCTTCCGAAAGCGCAATTCTGACGGCGGATGGCGGAAGGCGTCGGATCGCCTGGACCAGCGTGCCCGACGGCGACACGATCTATGCGTTCGGCCGCGACATCACGGCGGAGACGGAAGCCGCCGCGGCGCTCGCGAGCAGCGAGGCGGCGCTGCGCCAGGCGCAGAAGATGGAGGCGATCGGCCAGCTCACCGGCGGCGTCGCCCATGACTTCAACAATTTGCTGCAGGTGGTCAGCGGCAATCTCCAGCTTCTCGCCCGCGATGTCGCGGGCAATGAGAGGGCAGCCCGGCGCATCCAGAACGCGATGGAGGGCGTCGCCCGCGGTTCCCGCCTCGCCTCGCAGCTTCTCGCCTTCGGCAGGCGCCAGCCTCTGGCCCCGAAGGTCATCAATCTCGGCAAGCTGATCCGTGGCATGGACGAGATGCTGCGGCGTGCGCTCGGCGAGACGATCGAAATCGAAAGCGTCGTTGCTGGCGGCCTCTGGAACACGCTGGTCGATCCCAGCAACGTCGAGAACGCCCTGCTCAACCTCGCCATCAACGCCCGCGACGCCATGGACGGCCGCGGCAAGCTGACGATCGAGGCCGGCAATGCGGTTCTCGACAGCACCTATGCCCGCATCCATCCTGACGTCGCGCCGGGCCGCTACGTCATGCTCGCCGTAACCGACACCGGCTCCGGCATCCCGCCCGAGATCGTCGACAAGGTCTTCGACCCCTTCTTCAGCACCAAGCCGGAAGGCAAGGGCACGGGGCTCGGCCTTTCCATGGTCTACGGCTTCGTCAAGCAGTCCGGCGGCCATGTGAAGATCTACAGCGAACCCGGCGAAGGCACGACGATCCGGCTCTACCTGCCGCGCTCGGTCGAGAGCGAGGACGAGCTGGTGGCGTTCGATACCGGGCCGATCGCCGGCGGCACCGAGACGATCCTCGTGGCCGAGGACGACAAGGGCGTCCGCGAGACGGTGATCGAGACGCTGACCGATCTCGGCTATCGCGTGCTGCAGGCGCCCGATGCGAAATCGGCCCTCGCCATCGTCGAGAGCGGCATCCATATCGACATGCTCTTCACCGATGTCGTGATGCCCGGCCCGATGAAGAGCACCGAACTGGCGCGCAAGGCGGTCGAAAGACTGCCGGGGCTGACGGTGCTGTTCACCTCGGGCTACACCGAGAACTCGATCGTCCATGAGGGGCGGCTCGACGAGGGTGTCGAGCTGCTGAGCAAGCCCTACTCGCTCGAGCAGCTCGCGCGGAAGGTGCGCCACCAGTTCGCCAACGCCGCCCAGCAGCGGCTGGCAGCAGCGCCCCCTCCGCGGGCGGAGCCGGCCCCGGCCGCTGTGCGCAAGCTCTCGATCCTGCTCTGCGAGGACGACGCCCTGATCGCCATGGCGACCGTCGACATGCTGGAGGATCTCGGCCATTCCGTCATCGAGACGGGTCTGGCCCGCGACGCCCTCGCCATGCTGGACAAGGCGCAGGTCGATATCCTTCTGACCGATGTGGGCCTGCCGGATATGCCGGGCACGGCGCTCGTCGCCAAGGCCCGCGAGAAGCGGCCCGATCTGCCGGTCGTCTTCGCCACGGGCCATTCACGCGTCGAAGGCGTCGAGATCGACGAGCGGACCGCGCTGGTGGTGAAGCCCTATCAGCCCAGCCACCTCGCCGCCGCGGTCGCGAAGATCGCAGCGCTGCTGGGCCCGCGCTGACACGCGGGCCCGTGCGAGTGGCTCAGGCGGGCGCCTTGGACTTACCCTCGCCCACTGTAATCGCAAACAGACCGACATCGGTGGCGGCGCTGCGGAAGCCGCCCTCGCAATAGCAGAGATAGAACTCCCAGAGCCGCCGGAAGGGCTCGTCGAAGCCGAGCGGGCGGATCGATTGCCACTGCACCAGGAAGCGTCGGCGCCATTCCTGCAGAGTCAGCGCATAGCTCTCGCCGAAACTGAACCGGTCGGCGAGCTTCAGCCCCGCCGCGTCGATCTGCTCGTTCATAGCGCTGTGCGAGGGCAGGAGCCCGCCGGGGAAGATATAGTGCTGGATGAAGTCAGCGCCGCTGGCATAGGAGGCGAAACGGCTGTCCTCGATCGTGATCGCCTGCAGCACGATGCGGCCATCGGGCTTGAGGCAGTTGCGCAGCGTCGCGAAATAGGCGGGCCAGAACTCGCGGCCGACGGCCTCGATCATCTCGATCGAGACGATCCGGTCGAACTGTCCGGTCACGTCGCGGTAGTCCTGCAGCCGCAGATCGACCCGGTCGGACAGTCCGGCATCGGCAATGCGCTGCTGCGCATAGGCCAGTTGCGAGGGCGAGAGCGTGATGCCCGTGACATGGCAGCCTTCGCGGGCCAGCCGTTCCGCCAGCGCGCCCCATCCGCAGCCGATCTCGAGCACGCGCTCGCCGCCCTTGAGCTGCAGCCGCTCGACGATCAGGTCGAGCTTGGCGACCTGGGCCTGCTCGAGCGTTTGGCCCGGCTGCGTATAGAGCGCCGAGGAATAGGTCATGCTCTCGTCGAGCCACTGCGCGTAGAAGGCATTGCCCAAGTCGTAATGGGCCGTGATGTTACGCTTGCTGCCGCGGCGGGTGTTGGCGCGCCCGAGATGCAGCATCCGCGTCAGCATGCGCGCCGGCCAGCTCCCGGAGATCATGGCGCGCAGCGTGTGGTCGTTCACGGCCGCCAGTTCGATCACGGCCGTCATGTCAGGGCTGCTGAAATCGCCGTCGCAATAGGCGCGGGCGAAGCCGATATCGCTCTGCAGCACGAGCCGGCGAATGGCCCGCCAGCGCTTGAGGACGATCATCGCGTCGGGGCCGGGCTCCGGCGCCTGCTGCACGAGCACGGCGCCATCCGGCGTCACCACCGTCAGTCGTCCCCGCGCCAGCCGCGCCATCAGCTTCGCCAGGAACGCCCGCGACAGCCCCAGACTCCAATCCGGGGCGAGCCGTGCCACGCGAACCAGATCCTGCTGCCGTGTTTCGTCTGTCATCGTCCGTATCCGACCGTTTCCGCTGGAACGCCGCCCCGGTCTCGACGTTGAGGCTGGGGCAGGCCGCCGCGCCTCATCTGTCCTGTCGAAGCGTGTCAGACTGCATACGCTGCAAGCGCGCAAACAGATTTGCAGCGCGAGCGGCCGTCCCAAGAAAGGCGATCCGCGCTTCCGCGGTCAACGTAACAGGGCCCATGCCCCGGAGAACAGGATGACCCGGAGAACAGAATGACCTTCCTCGCAGGCTACCTCATCTTCCTGGTCGTGTTCGGCGTGATCGACGTGATCTGGCTTTCGCTGATGGCGGGCGCGCTCTATCGCCCGACCTTGGGCGATGCCCTGCTCGAGCGGATCCGCTGGGCGCCGGCGCTGCTGTTCTATTTCGCCTTCCCGGCCGGGCTGATCCATTTCGCGCTGATGCCCGCCTTGGCGGGCGGCTCGCCGATGGCAGCCTTCGTCAACGGCGCGCTGCTCGGGCTGCTCGCTTACGGCACCTATGACCTGACCAACTATGCCACGTTGCGGCGCTGGACGCTGACGATCACCCTGGCCGACCTCGTCTATGGCAGCCTGGTGGCCGGCGTTTCGACGCTGGCGGCCTATGCGGGCGTGGTCGCGATGCGCGGCTGGGGCTGGCTTTAGGCTGGCTTCAGCCGGTAATGGCCGACGCCCCAGGACTCGCCGCCGGCATGGCCGAAGAGCCCGCTGGTGGCGAGGAAGAACAGCCGCCAGCGCCGGCGCCACAAACCCGCATCGGCGCCATAGACCTGCGACAGGATCGGGTCGATCACCGGCAGATTGCGGTCGAAATTGGCGAGCCAGTCTTCTGCGGTGCGCTTGTAATGCTCGCCGCTCCAGTGCCATTCCGATTCGACGTCGAACAGCTCCGGAAAGCAGTGCACCAGCCGCCGGCTCGGCATCAGCCCGCCGGTGAAGAAGTGCTGGGCGATCCAGTCCGACTTGTCCTCGACATCGAAGCGATAGCAGGCCGAGCGATGGGTGAAGACGTGCAGGAAGAGCCGTCCCTCGGGTTTCAGCCAGCCCCGCGCCCGCGACAGCAGCTCGGTCCAGTTCGCCATGTGCTCGAACATCTCGACCGAGACGATGCGGTCGAAGCCACCCTCGCTGGCAAAGGCGTTCATGTCGGCTGTGACGATCCGCAGATTCGACAGGCCCCGCGCCGCGATCTCGCCCTCGATAAAGGCACGCTGCGAGGCCGAGTTGGAAACAGCGGTGATCTGAGCGGACGGCAGCCGCTCCGCCATGAACAGCGACAGCGAGCCCCAGCCGCAACCGAGCTCGAGGATGCGCTGCCCGTCCCGGAGATCGGCATGCTCGAGGGTGAGTTCGAGCGCCCGAACCTCAGCCTCGTCCAGCGTCGTCTGCGGCGTGTCGTAGTAGCAGCAGGAGTATTTCCGCCTCGCTCCCAGCGCAGCCTGGAAGAAGGCCGCCGGCACCTCGTAATGCTGGCGGTTGGCGGCGTCCGCATGCTGCGCGATCGGGTACTGGCCCATCGACGCGACAAAGGAGGAGTCCGGCTCGGCCTCGCCCTGACGCAGCTTGCGATCGGTGCGACCGACGAGCGTGGCGATGCCGGCGCGGGTGACGACGTCGGGCAGCGGCAGGCGCTCGCCCCAATTGCCGAGATGGTCCAGAATCGTCATCGCAAACCTCAGCCGGTGGCGGGCGGCCAGGGCAGCAGCGCGCTGGTGCGCCGCTGATAGGCCCGGTAAGCGTCGCCATGCTTGGCGACCATGTGTTCCTCGAGCGGCGGAATGCCGGAGATGCGCGTCAGCAGGAGCGTCATGGCGATCGGCGCCAGCAGAGCGATGAAGCCGTAGCCATAGCCGGAGACCGCGATTGCGATCACCGGATAGGCGCTCCAAAGCACGCATTCGAAGAAGTAGTTGGGGTGGCGCGACCAGGCCCAAAGCCCCTGGTCGCAGACCTTGCCCTTGTTGGCAGGATCGCGGGCGAAAGCACGCAATTGCCGGTCGGCGATGGCGCCGCCACCGACACCGATGGCGAAGACCAGCACGCCGACGAAGTCCTGGAGACCCAGCGTGGAGGCGGGATTGTGCGCGGCCAGCACGATCGCCATCGCCAGCGGCGCGCTGGCGAGCGCCTGCAGCATCAGGAAGCGGAACATCTGGCGGTCCTTGTCGGCCCCCCAATCGCGCTTGAGCTTGGCGTAGCGCGGATCATCCGAGATGCCCCGCGTGCGCGAAGCGACATGGAGGCCCAGCCGCAGCGCCCACGCCGCCGCCAACCCAGCGACGAGAACACGACGCGACATCGGCCCGGCGCCGAAAGGCAACAGCGAGCCGACCATGCCGGCCGTCCCCAGCCCGAAGGTCCAGATCGAATCGATCCAGCCCGAATTGCCTGTGCGCCGCTCGACCAACCAGGCCCCCGTCATCGCGACGACCATGACGAGCGCGACGGTCGCCAGCGCCAGCAGGAAGGAGAGCGCGGTCACAGCCGCACCAGCGGTTGCAGCAGGCGGCCGAGCCAGCCCTCGAATTTCACCTCGCCCGTCAGCGCGACGATGCAGGTGCATCCTTCTACGGCATCGACACGCGGATGGTGCTCGTGGTTCTCGTTCGCCTCGTCGAAATCACCGCGGGCGAACCGGCCATATTCATGCTCATAGGCGCCCGAGAGGATCGTGGTCCACTCATGGCCCGTATGGCGATGCTCCGGCAGCCGCGTCCCGGGAGCGGCCCGCAGCATGAAGACACGCGACTCGGCGCCCGGAACCTTGACCCGCCGCAGCGAAACCCCGAGCCCGATCGGCTGCCAGCGGCCAAGCTCATAGGGCTGCAGCACGCGCGGCAATCCTGTCTCCACCGGCCGCAAAGCCGGAGGCTCGTCGTGGTCTTCGCGCTCGAGGCGTGCCAGCGCGTCCTCGGCCGAGGTCAGCATCGGAACCGCTTCGCCGGCCGCGAGTACACCACCGCCGACCGCCTCGATCTCGCGCAGGGCCCGCGCTGAGGCCGGATTCATTTCGACATGCGCCGCGACCACGAGCGACATGCCTTCGTCGAGCCGGCCTGCGGCGAAGCCGGCCAAGGTCTCGTCCGACGGGAGATGCCGGGCGTTCATCGCAGATCCTCCAGATGTCGGCGCAGATGCGCCATGGCCAGCCGCAGACGCGACTTCACCGTTCCGAGCGGGATAGAGAGCTTGTTGGCCACGTCCTGGTGGCTGAATCCCTCGAGAAAGGCGAGTTCAACGACCCGATATTGCTCTTTGGACAGTCCTTTGAGCGCGACGCGTACCCGAGCATCACGTTCCGAGCCGGACAGAACCTCGTCGGGCTGCTCCGGCCCGTCTTCCTCCTCCAGCAGGTCGAAGACCTGGGATTGGCGCGAACGCTTCTCCCGCCGCGCATGATCGATCCGGAGATTGCGCGCGATCGTCGCGATCCAGGTGCTGGCGCCGGCCTTGGCGGGGTCGAACAGGGCAGCCTTGCGCCACACTGTCATCAGCGTTTCCTGGGCCAGCTCCTCCGCCAGATCCGGCGGCGTGCCGCCGCGCATCAGCAGGCCTTTCACGCGAGGCGCGAAATGGTCGAACAAGCGCGCGAAGGCTTGGCGGTCGGCGGAAGACGCGATGGCCTGAACAAGGGCGTCTGCATCCATGGGGACGGTGATCGAACCTCTCCGCACCCCGGCCGTGACCGGGGATCGTGACTTCTGTCCTGTTGCGGGCGTTGCGAACATGGCCCCTTTACGCGGCCCGTCCGCATCTGGATCAGATCGCCAGCTGCGATAGCCGTCGCTCCGTGAGAAAGACGGCTCCGGACCGGCTACCACTCCCTGCCCCAACGATAAAGACTGAACCGATGGGGACAGCCGGTCGTAACCTTTCGCTCTGCCGCGACAAAAGGTCGGTTCATGCACGGCTCCTTCTCCCAGCCCCTCCGGATCGCCGTCATCGGCTCCGGGATCTCAGGGCTTTCCAGCGCCTGGCTGCTGTCGCAGCGACATGACGTCACGCTGTACGAAAGCGCGCCGCGGCTCGGCGGGCATGCCAACACGGTCGATGTCGTGCAGCACAGCGGCGCGGATGTGCCGGTCGACACCGGCTTCATCGTCTATAACGAGGCGACCTACCCCAATTTCACGGCGCTGATGGCCCATCTCGGCGTCGCGACCAAGCCGACGGAAATGTCCTTCGCCGTCTCGCTCGACGAGGGACGCCTGGAATACAGCGGCACCAGCCTCTCGGGCCTCTTCGCGCAGCGGCGCAATCTGCTCAGCCCGCGCTTCTGGTCGATGCTGAGCGATCTCCGCCGCTTCTATGCCCAGGCGACGCGGGACGCGCAGTCCTCGACGCTCGCTGGCCAGTCGCTGGGCGATTATCTCGACGCGGGCCGCTATGGCGAGGCGTTTCGGGAGGATCATCTCCTTCCGATGGCGGCCGCGATCTGGTCGGCCCCCTGCAACGAGATGCTGGAGTACCCCGCAGCCGCCTTCATCCGCTTCCATCACAACCACGGCCTGCTGAAGCTGACCAATCGCCCGGTCTGGCGCACGGTCGATCGCGGCAGCCGCTCCTATGTCGAGCGTCTGCGCGATGCGTTCCGCGGCGACATCGTACTGGGCAACGCCGTGCGACAGGTGACGCGTCTCGAGGACGCGGTCCGTGTCGAGACTGCGGATGGCGAGGCGCGCGGCTTCGATCATGTCGTGCTGGCGACCCATGCCGATCAGGCGTTGGCCCTGCTCGGCGATCCCTCGGCCGAAGAAACGAGGCTGCTGGGCGCCTTCCGCTACAGCCGCAACCGCGCGATCCTGCACAGCGACGCGATGCTGATGCCGCGCCGCCGCAGCGCCTGGGCGAGCTGGAACCTTCTCGGCGAGCGCCGGGCGCCGGACGCGCCCTGCGCCGTGACCTACTGGATGAACCTGCTTCAGGGTCTCAAAACCGAGCAGCCTCTCTTCGTCACCCTCAACCCCCCCCGCGATCCGGCACCCGAGACCGTGCTGCGCGAGGAGATCTACGAGCATCCAATCTTCGACGGGCCGGCTCTGGCGGCCCAGGAGGAGCTCTGGTCGCTGCAGGGTGGACGCAACACCTGGTTCTGTGGCGCCCATTTCGGCGCTGGCTTCCACGAGGATGGCCTTCAGGCTGGCCTCGCGGTCGCGGAGGATCTCGGCGGCATGACGCGTCCCTGGACCGTGGCGGACGACTCCGGCAGGATCGTCCGCACGCCGGTGACGGCGGGGCTGGAACGCGCGGCATGACGACGGAGACCGCCTCGGCGCTGTATGTCGGCCGGGTGCGACATCTGCGGTTCCGGCCGCGCCGGCACAAGCTCGCCTATCGCGTCTTCTGGATGCTGCTCGATCTCGACGAGATCGACAGCCTTGCGCGACGGCTGCGCGTCTTTTCCCGTAACCGCTTCAATCTCTATGCATTCCGCGACGCCGATTACGGTGACCGCAGCGGCGCCCCTTTGCGCCCGCAGATCGAGGCGCTGCTGCGCGAGGCGGGGCTCGATCCCGATGGCGGGCCGATCCGGCTGCTCACCATGCCGCGCATCCTGGGCTACGCCTTCAACCCGCTCAGCACATGGTTCTGCCACAGCCGCGACGGCAGGCTGATGGCGATCGTCTACGAGGTGCACAACACCTTCGGCGAGACGCACAGCTACGTCTCCAGGGTGGTGGAGACGGATGGCCTTGTGGAACAGGAAGCGCCGAAGCGTTTCCATGTCTCGCCCTTTATGCACCTCGCCATGGACTACCGCTTCGCGGTGGTGCCACCGTCCGCCACCATGTCGGTCGCCATCGACGGCTCAGACGCCGAAGGGCGGCTGATCGCGGCGACGATGAGCGGCGAGCGGCAGCCACTATCCGACAGGGCCCTGCTCGGCCTTCTGGCGAGCCATCCCCTGCTGACGCTGAAGGTCACGCTCGCCATCCACTGGCATGCGCTCAGACTAGTGCTGAAGCGCATTCCGCTCGTCCGGCACTCGCCGCCTTTGCAGCCGAACGTGACGCTCGGCCACCCGCGGCCCGCTCGGGACGGCGGCCACCTCTGACGGCGAATAAGAAAAAGGGCGCCCGGAGGCGCCCTTTCGCGTGTGTCGACTGCAACTGCCGCTCAGCGACCGCCGAAGAGGTCGATCTCTTCGTCACGGTGACGACCGCCCAGCATCGCGGCGAGATAGGCCGCCGCAGCGCCGACCAGCAGCACGGCCGCCGTCAGGAAGGCGACGATGATGCCGGTGCGGCGGGCCTTCTCGGCCGCCTGCTTGGCGGTTTCCTTGGCCTGGTTGAGCCGCGCATAGGCGTCGTCGATGCGCTTCTCGGCCTCGGCCTGCGGAATGTTCATCCGCGTCGCCATCCTCGAGGCGATGTATTCGCGATCACCAGCCTCCAGGCTGCCATTCGCGAGGCTGCGGACCAGAATGCGCGAGGCCTCCTCGCGCTCGCCCTGCGTCGGTGGCGTCGCGCCGTTCGAGCGCATCACCGTATCGAGCGCCGAGGCCAGCGGATCGGCCTGCTGGCTGACGAGCGAGCTGGCGCCGCTGGCGAGCGAGGCCGCGCCCGAAGCCGCGGTCCGCGCTGCGCCCATCAGCGACGACGAGGTGATGAAGGCCACGAGCAACGCGCCAACGGCCCAGACGACGAGCCCATGCGCGCCGTCACGAACGCCGCGCTCGTGAGAGCTCGCATCGCCGAGCGGCTTGCGCATCCGGCCGGCCAGATAACCGCCGGCGCCGCTGGCGGAGACGGTGACCCAGAGCGCCCAGAGAGCGCCGGCAATGGCCAGCCCCATCACCCCCATCGAGCGCTCGGTCTCGGCCGAGACGAGCGACAGGCCGATCGCCGAGCCGAAAGCCGCCATGATCGTGGAGATCGCGGCGGACAGCACGGCGCCGCCGAGAATGGGGCTCCATTCGAGATAGGAACCGGCCGCGGTGTCGGAACCGGGCGGTGAAACGACGACGACGTCGGTAGAGCCAAGCGACATGGGAGACCTCACCGCAGTCCGAGGAAGGACAGGATCGCGAGCACGACCACGACGAGACCGACGAGATAGATGATACTGTTCATGACAGCCCCCATTGAGCAGGCGCGCAAACGCCGATGTCCGCTCAACGATGCGGCCGGACAGAAGTTCCGCTGGGGCGGCCGCAGCCGGCTCGCGCCGGCGCCGGTGCGACGTCAGTTCGGGCGGCGCGCTTGCCAGCGCTCGACCCGCTCGATGATCCACATCGCGAAGCGCGCCATCGGCCGTTGCAGAAAGGGAACGTCGGCTGCGATCAGCATCAGCCCGAGCGGCAGCATCCAGATGCCAAGCACGGGCAGGAAGGAGAAGACGCCACCGACGATCAGGACCAGCCCGGCGGGCAGCCGCGCCCAGCGCGACGCCGGGTGCCGCAGCCAGCGCAGGCCGGAGGCGAGACGCGCCGGCAAGATCCGCTCCAGCCGCTTGAAGGCGGCACGAAGCTCCTGCTGGGCACTATAGAAGGACCGCGTCTGACTCATGCTGGCTCTACGAGGTGGGGCGAGGCGAGGATCACTGCGCCAGCACTTCGGCGAATTCAGGGTGACGGCGCGCCCAGGCTGCGACGAAGGAGCAGGCCGGGACGATGCGGCGCCCGCTGTCACGGGCCGTTTCGAACAGGCCGCGGACCAGTTGCGAGCCGATGCCGCGGCCCTCATGGGCGGCTGGTACCTCGGTATGGGTGACAATAAGCCTGTCGCCGTCGCGCCGGAATGACGCGAAGGCCGTTCCGCCGGGAAAGCGCATCTCGAACCGGCCGGCGGCGGTGTTCTCGACGACGATCCCGGTCTGTTGGTCCTGCGCTGCCATAGCTGCTCCCGTCTCGACCCACAGCAATCCGGCGCGCGAGTCTCTGCACGGGATATGGGGCCGCGATCCGGGCCCGCAAGCCGAGACGATCCCGATGACACCCGCTGCGCGGCTCGAGGGCACGCTGCGGCGGCTGCGCTCAGTGGCGCGTGCCGTTGCTGAAAGCGCCGGTCCGGACCTTGTCGGCGAGCCCCTCGGCAAACACGGCCGTCGCCTCCTCGCCATAGGTCTCGACCAGGGTGCGGAAGGCAGCGAACAGTGCGGCATGAGCCAGCGCATCGCTGTCGAGCCCATCCTGCTGGGCCTCGGCGAAGGCGTCCTCGACATAGCCATAGGCGACGCGCCTTGCGTCATGCGCATCCTCGGCCGGAACCAGATCGAGCGGCAGATCGTCGGAGATGATGGACATGAAGGCGAGGACTCTACGGCTGGCTCGGCTCTGCGTCTTGTCGCGCGGCGCTGGTGTCGGTGTCGCAAATCGCGCCGGTTTCGGCCCGCTTCGCGGTGGATCGCGTCGACCATGACCATAGGGCGTGCCAGAGCGGCACGCTACTGCCCCCTTTCGAAAAGGTTAACGCCCGGAGCCAAATCGCGCGAAACGGCGCAGGTTCTCCGCGGCTGTCACCTATCCGCCATAGCGCCCGGCCAGCGCGCGCGCGAGCCGCTCGCCCTCGGCGGCGAGCCGCGTCGAGGCCTCCTGGCTGCCGGCCGTGCAGGAGCGATGTGTCAGCGAATAGGCGCGAAAGCCCCGGTTGTAGGCGCTCGTCAGCCTGTCCCGCCGCCCGGCGCTTCGTCCCTCCGCCTCGACCAGCGCCGCCATCCGTTCGCGCCAGCCCTGCGCCTCGGGCGCCGCGCAGAGCGTCCGCAGATAGGCGAGCGACCCCATGATCTCGGCGAGCTTGAGCAGTTGCGGCTCATAAGGCGGCGGAGGTGGCTCAGGCGGCGGCTCGGCCGGCTTGGCCGCGGCCGGCGCGCGCGGCTGCTGCGCGAACGCCGTCTGGGGGGCCACGCCGATCAGCAATGCGAGCAGCCACAGTCCCGGCCCCCTCATGCGGGCGCGTCTCCCAGCAGAATCCGCTGTGCCCTGCGCACCACGTCGGCGAGCTCTCGCGTCGTGGCGAGGCCGCCGAGGCGAAGCGGATCCGCCCACATCACGGCGCCCGCCTCCGGCCCGGGGCTCGGCTCCCCCGACAGCCATTCACCGACGAAGGACGCCACGACAAAATGATGCGTGACCGCGCCGCTCTCATCCCGCCCAAAAATCTCGACATGGCGGTTGAAGCCGAGGATGCGGGCGCTGACGCCGACCTCCTCCTCCAGTTCGCGCAGGGCGGCCGCCTCGAGCGTCTCGCCCGCCTCGACCTTGCCGCCGGGCAGCGACCAGAGCCGGTCGGCGGGCGGCTTGGTCCGCGTGGCGAGCAGCACCTTGCCGTCTTTGAAAACCGCAACGGAGGCCGCCAGCACGGGACGCGCCGGCGCCTTTCCTGGAACCGGAAAGCGAATGACCTGCGCGCCGTCGCCGCTCATCTCAGCCCGCCCGGGTCATACGTGCTGGCCGCCATTGATGTGCAGCTCCGCCCCGGTCACATAGCTCGACGCATCGGTGCAGAGGAAATAGATCGCGCGGGCGACCTCCTCCGTGCGCCCCAGCCGCCCGAGCGGCAGCGTCGCGACGATCTTCTCGGTGCCGGGCGAGAGGATCGCCGTATCGATCTCGCCGGGCGAGATCGAGTTCACGCGGATACCGAGCGGCCCGAAATCCGACGCCATTTCGCGCGTCAAGCTGGCGAGCGCCGCCTTCGAGGTCGCGTAGGCGGCTCCGGCGAAGGGATGGACGCGCGAGCCGGCGATCGAAGTGACGTTGACGATCGTCCCCTTCGCCGCGGTCAGCTCGTCGAGCAGGCCGCGCGCCAGCATGATCGGCGCGAAGAAATTGACCTGGAAGACCTTGTGCCAGTCGTTGAACGAGGTCGTCGCCGCCCCGAGCCGCGCCCCTTTCGGCCCCTTGGGCGAGATGCCCGCATTGTTCACCAGCGCGTTGAGCTTGCCGCCCTCCGCCGCCAGCCGCCGCTTGATCTCGGCGATGCCGCGCATCGTGTCCTCGGGATCGCCCAGATCGATCTGGATGTGATCGTCCGCCCCCGACGGCCAGGGGCATTTGTCGGAGAAGGCCTGGCGCGAGCAGGACAGGATGCGCCAGCCCGCCATGGCGAATTGCATCACCGTCGCATGGCCGATGCCGCGGCTGGCCCCGGTCAGCAGCATCACCGGCCTCTGGCCCGGCTCGGTCTTGGGAAAGTCGAATTTGGGCATCGCCATGGGGCTATCGATCCTCAGGGGTAAAGCCGCTCGCGCGACCAGGGCTGGTCGACCGCGGTACGGCGAAAGACGACGCGGTCATGGAGCCGGAAGGCGCCGTCCCGCCAGAATTCGAGATAGACAGGGCTGACGCGGAAGCCGGTCCAGTGCGGCGGACGCGGGATGGTGCCCACGCCGAACTTCGCCGCCTGCAGGGCGACCGCCTTCTCCAGCGCGAAGCGGCTTTCCAGCGGGCGCGACTGCTGCGAGGCCCAGGCGCCGATCCGGCTGTCGCGCGGACGCGAGGCGAAATAGGCGTCCGCCATCTCGTCGCTGACCAGCGAGACGGCGCCGCGGATGCGCACCTGCCGGCGCAGGCTCTTCCAGTGGAACAGCAGCGCCGCCTTGGGCTGGGCGAGCAGTTCCGTGCCCTTCTGGCTCTGGGTGTTGGTGTAGAAGACGAAATCCTCGCCGTCCCGCCCGTTCAGCAGGACCATGCGGCTGTTCGGCAGACCGTCCGCATCGACCGTCGAGAGCGCCATCGCGTTGGGATCGTTCGGCTCGCTCTTCTTCGCCTCCTCGAACCAGCTCTGGAACAGGGCGAAGGGGTCCTGTTCCTGGGTGAAGTCACCGCTCGTTAACTGTTCCACGTGTCTAATCCTCGACGAATGAAGCACTGCGTTTGGGCGAGCGCGAGCGGTGAAACCGGACCGATCCGAGCGACTATATAGGACAGGGCGCGGGCCGTCCCAAAGCCATGCGCGGCGCAGCGGCGCCATGCGTAGGCTCGCCCTGGCTGGCGCTGTGCTGTCGGGGTTCGCCGTCGCCGGCTGCTCGGTCTCCTTCCCCATCCTCGGCCTTTCCAGCAAGGCCGAGGACGAGATCGCCACGACCTCCTCGATCCTGCCGTCGCGCGGCACCAGCAAGCCCGGCCCCCTCGCCTCGCTCTCCTCCGAACTCGGCCCGGAGGACCTTCGCCGCGCCGAGGGCGCTATGGCCGTGGCGCTGGACCCGCAGGGCAACGGCGCCGCCGTCTCCTGGGACAACCCGCAGAGCGGCGTGAAGGGCTCCTTCATCCCGGTCGGCGGCCCCTTCCTCCGGGCCGACGAGATCTGCCGCGCCTTCATCGCCAATGTTCAGACGCAGACGCAGCCGAAGCGCCTGCAGGGCACGGCCTGCCGGCCCTCAGGCGGCGAATGGGCCGTCCGCGACATCGGCCCCTGGAAGGGCACCGGCTGAGCCGCATTCTCTTGTTGAACGTGTCGGCCCGGCTGTTGCGCTCAGGCCACACCATTCCCAGATAAGGCTGCGAGATCAGGATACCCGCCGGCCCGCCTCCGGCGCGGCGGTCAGCAGTACCACATGGGGTTCAGGAATGCGCGACCCGTACCAGATTCTGGGCGTCGCCCGCTCGGCCAGCGAGGCCGACATCAAGAAAGCCTATCGCCGGCGCGCCAAGGATCTCCATCCCGACCGCAACCAGGATGATCCGAAGGCGCAGGACCGTTTCGCGGAGCTCAACGGCGCCTATGAGATCCTCGGCGACGAGGCCAAGCGCAAGCAGTTCGACCGCGGCGAGATCGACGGCGAGGGCAAGCCGAAGTTCTCCGGCTTCGAGGGCATGGGTGCCGGCCGTGGTGGCCGCGCCGGCGGCTTCGAGTTCAATTTCGGCCAGGGCGGCCACCCCTTCGGCACCGGCGGCGGCGCGGGCGCCGGTTTCGACCCGTCTGACATCTTCGGCTCGCTGTTCGGCGATGCGGCGCGACGCGCCGGCAAGGCCCGGCCCGAGGCCCAGAAGCCGCCGGAGCAGAGCTTCACCCTCGAGGTGACGCTGGCCCAGGCCGTCGCGGGCGCGACGCGGCGGGTACGGCTGCCGGGCGGCCGCGAGGTCGAGGTCACGATCCCCGAAGGTGTCGCCGACGGCAAGGTCATGCGGTTGCGGGGCCTCGGCCAGACCGACCCGTTCTCGGGCCAGACCGGCGACGTGCTGATGACCATCAAGGTCAAGCCCGATCCGCGCTTCACCGTGGACGGCGACGACCTGCGCACCCGCGTGCCGGTGTCGCTGGCGCGCGCCGTGCTGGGCGGCCCCGTTCATGTCCCGACGCTGACCGGCGCGGTCGAGATGACGATCCCGCCGCTGACGGGCACAACGCGCTCCTTCCGCCTGCGCGGCAAGGGCATCAAGGGCGAAGGCGAGAAGCCCGGCGATCTCTTCGTCTCGATCGATATCGAGATGCCGGAACACGATGCCGAGTTGACCGCACTGATGAAGGCGCGGGCGGAGTAAGGCTTCGTGCCGCGCGGGGCAAATCCGGTTTCCACTTGTCGCGCCATGCTCTAAGAAGCGCCCTCGTCTTTTCCAGTTCGCGGGTCCCCCATGCCTGAATCAAACGCTCTCGCCCGGCCGACGGCCAATCTCCTCAAGGGCAAGCGCGGCCTCGTCATGGGTGTCGCCAACAACCGCTCGATCGCCTGGGGCATTGCCAAGGCGGCGGCTGACGCGGGTGCCGAGCTCGCCTTCACCTATCAGGGCGACGCCCTGAAGAAGCGCGTCGAGCCGCTCGCCAAGGAGTTGGGCGGCCATGTCGTCGGCCATTGCGACGTCACTGATTCCGCCTCGATCGACGCCGTCTTCGCCGAGGTCGAGAAGCTCTGGGGCAAGCTCGACTTCGTCGTCCACTGCATCGCCTTCTCCGACAAGGACGAGCTGACCGGGCGCTATGTCGAGACGACCGAAGCGAACTTCACCAAGTCGCTGCTGATCTCCTGCTACTCCTTCACCGCCGTCACCCAGCGCGCCGAGAAGCTGATGACCGATGGCGGCTCCCTGCTGACGCTGACCTATTACGGCGCCGAGAAGTGGATGCCGCATTACAACGTCATGGGCGTGGCGAAGGCTGCGCTGGAGTCGAGCGTACAGTATCTCGCCGCCGATCTCGGCCCCTCCAAGATCCGCGTCAACGCGATCTCGGCCGGGCCGATCAAGACGCTCGCCGCCTCCGGCATCGGCGACTTCCGCTACATCCTGCGCTGGAACGAGTACAACTCGCCGCTGCGCCGGACCGTGACGATCGAGGAGGTCGGCGAGACCGCCGTGTTCCTCGTTTCCGACATGTCGCGCGGCATCACCGGCGAGATCCTGCATGTCGACGCCGGCTACCATGTCGTCGGCATGAAGGTGCCGGAGGCGCCCGACATCACGCTCGAAAAGGGCGTCTGATGTAAAGCTAGACCGTCTGCACGCCCTGCAGCCGCTCCGTCGCGGCCGGGTCCCGGCGGATGGTCTCGTCCATGACCGCTTCGAGCAGGTCCGCGACCGATCGTCCCCCGATCATCATCCCCGGCGCGATCTCCGCCAGCGGCGCCAGCACGAAGGCCCGCTCCGCGATCCGCGGATGCGGCACCTGCAGTCCCGGCTCGTCGATCGTCTCTCCGCCATAGGTCAGGATGTCGATGTCGAGCGTGCGCGGCCCCCAGCGTTCGCGCCGCTCACGGCCGCCCTCGCGCTCGAGCGACAGGCAGAGGTCGAGCAGCGCGCGGGCCGACAGTGTGGTCTCGACCAGAACCGCCATGTTCAGGAATTCCGGCTGGTCGAGCTTGCCCCAGGGCGCGGTGCGATAGACGCTCGACGGGCTGACCCGCGAGACCGCCTCATGCGCCTCGAGCCGCCGCAGCACCGTGGCGAAAGCCACGACGGGATCGCCCAGATTGCCGCCGAGGCCGAGCGCGGCCTCAACCCTCACGCGGAAAACTCAGCTTGATGCCGACGCTCGCCAGCGTCGCATGGATCGGCGGGGTCGGCTTGCGCAGCGTGACCTCGACGCGGGTGACGGGCGGAAATCGCTCCAGGACCGCCTCGGCCACGGCCCGCGCCGCCGCCTCCAGCAGGTTGAAGCGGCGCGTGGTGAAGACCTCCGTTACGACACCGACGACCGTGCCGTAGTTCACCGTGTCGGCCAGCGCGTCGCTGACGGAGGACGGCCGCAGATCGGTGTCCAGCGCGAGATCGAGCACGAAACGCTGCCCGAGCCGCTCCTCCTCGGAAAAGAAGCCGTGATAGGCGTAGATATCGAGCTTCTCGATCAGGATGACGCCGGTTTCGCTCACGCGCTTGGCTCCGAAGGCAGGGACAGGGCGCGCCAGACCTTGAAGGCCTGGGCGTGGGCGGCGACGTCGTGGACGCGGAGGATGGCCGCTCCCTGCGTCGCGCCGAAGAGATGCGCGGCGACGCTACCGGCGACGCGCTCGGCGGGAACACTCTGGCCGGTCACGACGCCGATCACCGATTTGCGCGAGGCCCCGAGCAGGATCGGGCATCCCAGGCTCTCGAGCTTCGCCAGTTCGCGGATCAGCCGCAGCGACTGCTCCGGCGTCTTGCCGAACAGCCCGATGCCGGGGTCGACCACGATCTGCCCGCGTGGAACGCCCGCCTCCAGCGCGATGCCGATCGAGCGTTCGAGGAAGCGCAGCACGTCTGACAGGATGTCGAGCGCCGGGTCGGTCGTCTCGCGGTTGTGCATCAGGATGATCGGCGCGCCGTGGCGGGCCGCGACACCGGCGATGGCGGGGTCGCGCTGCGCGCCCCACACATCGTTGACGATCGAGGCCCCCGCCTTCAGCGCGGCGTCCGCGACCTCGGCCTTCCAGGTGTCGATCGACAGCGGCGTGCCGACCCGCTCGCGCAATCCGGCGATGACCGGCAGCACGCGTCCGAGCTCCGTGGCTGCGTCGAGCGGCGCATGGCCGGGCCGGGTCGATTCCCCGCCGACATCGACGATGTCCGCGCCCTCCTCCGCCAGCCTCTCACCATGCGCGATCGCCTGCCCGGCATTCTGCAGCATCCCGCCATCAGAGAAGGAATCGGGCGTGATGTTGACGATCCCCATCAGCAGGGGACGGTCGTCCAGGGCGAGCCTGCGACCATCGGGCAATGTCAGGGCCGGCGGCATGAAGCGGGGTCCGAAAGAAGCGGAGGCCCGCCTATAGACCGGCGGCTGCGACAGGCCAAACGAAACGCTCGCCCGCCGCCATGGCTGCGACGCATGGCCCCGCGCCCGGCAGATGCTTTGACCTCGCGCCCGGCCCGGTGCAGAAGCCCGGCATGGTCCCGATCACGCTCCCGCACCGGCTCATCCTCATCCGCCACGGCGAGACCGACTGGAATCGCGAAGGCCGTCTCCAGGGCGGCCAGGACATTCCGCTGAACGATCTCGGCCGGCGTCAGGCGGCGGAAGCGGCCGAGCGCCTGCGGGCGCTGGCTCCCGGCTTTGCTGCGCTCGACTATATCGGCTCGCCGATGAAGCGGGCGCGCGAGACGATGGACATCCTGCGCGCCACGCTCGGGCTGGAGGCCGGCGCCTACCGCACCGACGACCGGCTCAAGGAACTCACCTTCGGCAGCTGGGAAGGCTACACCTGGCGCGACATCCGCAAGGCCGAGCGCGAGCAGGCGCAATTGCGCGAGCGCGACAAATGGAGCTTCGTCCCGCCGGGCGGCGAAAGCTACGCCATGCTCGCCGAACGCATCCGGCCGGTGCTGGAAGCCCTGCCCGGCGAGACCGTGGTGGTGAGCCATGGCGGCGTCGCCCGCGCCGTGCTCGCCCTCGTCGGGGCCGTGCCGCCGGCCAAGGCCTCGATGGTCGAGATTTGGCAGGGCAAGATCCTGGTCGTTACCGGCAACCGCGCCGACTGGCTCTGACGTCCCTCACGCCAGCGGGCGTGTCTCCACGATCTCGATGCCGAAGCCGCTGAGCCCGACGAAGGAGCGCGGCGACGAGGCGAGGTTCACGATCGAGCGCACGCCGAGATCGCGCAGGATCTGCGCGCCGAGGCCGACCTCGCGCCATTGCTGGGAGCGCTGCGCATCCGCGCCCTCCTCGACCGGCTTGATCGGCACGCCGGCCGAGCCATCGCGGAGATAGACCAGCACGCCGCGCCCGTCCTGCTCGAACGCCAGCAGCGCGCACTGGATCGCACTCGCTCCGCCGATGACATCGGCCACGACATCGGCGCGGTGCAGCCGCGAGGGAATCCGCTCGCCTTCGCCGATCTTGCCCATGACGAAGGCGAAATGCTGCGTGTCGTCGAAGGGCGTCACATAGACATGGCCGGTCATCTCGCCGAAGGCGCTCTTGACCGGAAAAGAATGCACGCGCTCGACCAGCTTCTCGCGCGACTGGCGATAGGCGATGAGATCGGCCACCGTGATCTGCTTCAGGCCGTGCTTCTCGGCGAAGGCGGCGATCTGCGGCCCCTTCATCACCGTGCCGTCGTCATTGGCGAGCTCGCAGATCACCCCGACCGGCGGCAGGTCGGCCAGTTTGCAGAGGTCCACCGCGGCCTCGGTATGGCCCGAGCGCATCAGCACCCCGCCCTCCTTCGCGATCAGCGGGAAGACATGGCCCGGCCGCACGAAATCGCCCGCGCCCATATTGCCGTTCGCCAGCGCCCGCACCGTGTTGCAGCGCTGCTCGGCCGAGATGCCCGTCGTCAGCCCGTGCTTGACGTCGACCGTGACGGTAAAGGCCGTGCCCAGGGGCGCGTCGTTCGAGGACACCATCGGGTCGAGCCGCAGGCGCCGGGCTTCGGAGGCTGTGAGCGGCGCGCAGACGATGCCGCAGGTGTTGCGGATGATGAAGGCCATCTTCTCCGGCGTGCAGAGCGAGGCGGCGACGATCAGGTCGCCCTCGTTCTCGCGATCGTCGTCATCGGTGACGATGACGATCTCGCCGCGGGCGAAGGCCTCGATGGTGGCGGTGACGTTGTTGGGCATGGCGGCCTCGCGTGGCCTGACCAGGCCGAGGAAATCATTGGGGGTGACGGCGCCGCCCGTCGCGGCGGCGATGCGCTCGGCGCTTTCGCGCGAGATCCAGGCGCTCTGGTCGTTGCAGAGGGCCGTCACGCTGGCCGGCGACAGGCCGACCAGCCGCGCGAAGGCGCTGCGGCCGATCTTGTTCTGCGTGAGCCAAGCGTCGAGCTTCATCCCCGCAAACTAAGGCAACCGCCCTTCATCCGCAATGAAGCAAGCGCGCAATTTCAGTATGACTGAAATGCAAAGGCGCCATCATCGGCGAGGTACGCGGGTTGGCCTCACTCCTGGAACGGCCACCGCGGCTCGACCACGCCGACCTGCGCCCGGTGCCGCAGGAAATGATCGGCCAGGACGCAGGCGACCATGGCCTCGCCCACCGGCACCGCGCGGATGCCGACGCAAGGGTCATGGCGGCCCTTGGTGAACATCTCGGCCTCGCCGCCGCTGCGCGTCACGGTCGCCCGCGTCGCCAGGATGGACGAGGTCGGCTTCACCGCGAAGCGCGCCACGATCGGCTGCCCGGTCGAGATGCCGCCGAGGATGCCGCCGGCATGGTTGGAGAGGAACAGCGGCCGCCCGTCATTGCCGGCGCGCATCTCGTCGGCGTTCTCCTCGCCGGAAAGTGCGGCCGCGTCGAAACCGTCGCCGATCTCGACTCCCTTGACGGCGTTGATGCTCATCAGCGCGGCCGCGATCTCGGCGTCGAGCTTGCCATAGATCGGCGCGCCCAGCCCCACCGGCACGCCCTCCGCCACGATCTCGAGCACCGCCCCGGTCGAGGAGCCGGACTTCCGGACGCCGTCGAGATAGCCCTCGAAGAAAGCGGCGGCCTTCGCGTCCGGGCAGAAGAAGGGATTGCGGCCGACCTCCTCCCAGTCCCAGTTGGCGCGGTCGATCTTGTGCGGCCCCATCTGGACCAGCGCCCCGCGGACGACGAGCCCCGGCACGACCTTGCGCGCGATCGCGCCCGCCGCCACCCGCATCGCCGTCTCGCGCGCCGAGGACCGCCCGCCGCCGCGATAGTCGCGGATGCCGTATTTCACGTCATAGGTGAAATCGGCATGCCCCGGGCGGTACTTGTCCTTGATCTCGGAATAATCCTTCGAGCGCTGGTCGACATTGTCGATCATCAGCCCGATCGGGGTGCCGGTCGTGATCTGCACGCCGTCGCTCTCGCGCGCGAAGACGCCCGAGACGATGCGGACCTGATCGGGCTCCTGCCGCTGCGTGGTGAAGCGCGACTGGCCGGGCCTGCGCCGGTCGAGATCGCCCTGGATGTCGGCCTCGGTCAGCGGGATCAGCGGCGGGCAGCCATCGACCACGCAGCCGATGGCCGGCCCATGGCTCTCGCCGAATGTCGTGACGCGGAAGAGATGGCCGAACGAGTTGTGGGACATGGAAACCTGCACAGAAATCCGTGCAGGCTCATAGTCCCGGGCAGGACTGGCGGTCAAACACCACGCTGTCGCTCAATGCCCCGCAGACACCGCCGCCGGCACCGCCGGCGCTCCCTCCCAGCGCGTGTGCGCCGGCAGGTTCTCGCCCTTCATGATGACGGTCAGCAGCCCGACCTGCGCATAATCGCCGACATGGGTGTCGTAGAGCACCGTCGCGCCGGCCCCGACGCAGACGCCCTTTCCGAGCTTCACCCGGCCGACCTTCATTACCCGGTCCTCGTAGAGATGGGTCTGCAGGGCGGAATGCGCGTTGATCGTGCAATAGTCCCCGACATTGATGCAGTCGAACTCGGTGATGTCTGTCGAGTCGAGCCAGACGCCCTTGCCGTACTTCGCGCCGAACAGCTTCAGGAACCACGGCAGGAAGGGCGTGCCGCGCAGATGGTCGAACAGCACCTTGCCGCCGAGCCCCCAGTACAGCACGGCCACCGCCTCGGTCCGCATCGCCCACCAGGACCACATCGGCTTCATCACCGGCTTGTAGACGCCCATCATCAGCCACTTCATCGTGGCGCAGATGACCGCCTGCGTGATCGCGATCAGCACCGCGACGCCCATGAAGGCGAGCACCAGCCCACCCCAGTCCTGCTCGTTGATGCGCTGCTGCAGCACGAGATCGACCGCGATGGTTCCGAAGGTGATGAACAGCATCGCCGGGAAGGAGGTGTGCAGGGCCTCGAAGGTGCCGCGCGCCACCTGCTTGCGCAGCGAGGGCTTGTAGGTCCAGTCCGCCCCGAGATCGACCTTCTGCCGCGTCGGCAGCCGGATGGCCGGTGAACCGAACCAGGTGTCGCCGGGCTGCATCCGGTCATTGGCCGGCGGCTTCGACTTGATGCCGATCAGCACGCGATCCGGGATGACCGCGCCCGGCGGCACCACGGCGTCGTTGCCTACGAAGACCTGCTCGCCGGTGCGCGTCATGTCGAGCCGCATATAGCCGCGGCGCATGTCTTCGTCCCCGAAGACGACCTCGTCGGCGATGAAGTTTCCGGCACCGATGGCGGTCAGGTCGAAGCGCCCCGAGAGATTGGTCGAGATTTCGGCGCCGGAGCCGATGCGGGCGCCCATCAGCCGATACCAGGCGCGCATATAGATGGTCGCGAACAGCGAAGAGAGCGTCTCGAGCGTTACCTCCGTCGCCAGCGAGACGGTCCATTTCCGGGCATAGAAGCCGGAATGGATCGAATAAGAGCCCGAGGTCACCCGCGGCAGGATCGCCCAGCGCAGCCCGGCCATCAGGAAGACGGTGAAGGAGATCAGCCCAATCGCGGTCGGCCAGGTCAGCAGCGGCAGATACCAGAGATAGCTGATCTCCGACCAGGACGAGATCCAGTCGTCGATCTGGTCGAACAGCCAGAAGGCCGGGAAGATCGGCAGCAAGCTGATCGGCGGCACGACGACGAGCATCAGCACGCAGAAGGCGGTCATCGCCGCGCGGCGGCCGGGCCCGGCCTCGGCCTGCGGCGGCAGCGCCGCGAGATCGACCGTCCCGGTCTTGCGGGCGGGCGAGCCGTCCCAGATCTCGGCTTCGGCGATCTGCGCCCGCGGCGGGATCGCGGTCAAATCGCCGATCTCGACATGGTCGCCGATCACGCAATCATGACCGAAAACGACGGAGGCGCCGGCGCAGACATCGCGGCCGATGGTAATCCGTCCGATGATCAGCTTGTCGCCGATCGCCTCGCCATTGGCGAAGGTCGTCTTGGAGCCGAACGTGGTCCCGTCGCCGATCTCGATCAGGTCGATGGCGCCGGCCTCGTAATCGGAGATGATGACGTCGCGCCCGACCTTGGCGCCCAGCAAACGCCAGTAGACCCGCATTACCGGAGAGCCCTGCAGCCACTTGATGTGGACGAGCCCGGCGACGCGCGCCGCGAACCACCAGCGGAAGTAATAGACGCCCCAGAGCGGATAGACCCCGGGCTTGGTCCGCCCCAGCACGATCCATTTCAGCGCGATCGCGATGAGGCCCGTGACGACCGTGATGGCGACATAGACGCCGAGCAGCGCGAAGATCTGGCCGACCAGCGGCAGATCCTCGCCGGAAAGCAGCATGTAGGTGACGAAGATGCCGAGCCATTGCGCCGTCGAGAGGCCGATGATCACCGGCAGCGCCACGGCCTGCGCCAGTCCGCACAGGAAGCGGCGCAGGAAGGGCGGCGGCGTGAAGGAGAGGTCCTGCGCCTCGGCGATGCCGCGCCCGTCGAGCAACGCCGCCATGCCGCGCAGGGTGCGCGCGCCATAGACGTCCTGCAGCGTGATGCCGGCATAGGCCGGGTTCTCGCGGACGATCGAGATGAAGCGCGCCGCCAGCAGCGAATGCCCGCCGAGATCGACGAAGAAATCGGCCTCCAGCGGCAGGCTTGATGCCCCCAGCACGCGCTTGGCGGCGTCGAGGAGCGCCGCTTCCGTGGCGTTGCGCGGCGGCTCCTGCTCGCCTTGCGCGCTCGGCGCCGTCAGCGGGGCGGCCTTCAGCATCCGCCGGTCGACCTTGCCGGAGACCATGCGCGGCAGCGAGCCCACCGCCTCGAAATGCGCCGGCACCATATAGGGCGGCAGCTTTTCGCGCAGCGCCGCGCGCAGCACCGCGCCGTCGACCGCGACGCCGGGCTCGGCCACGACGAAAGCGACGAGGCGCTCGATCTCGTCATCGGTCCGCATCACCACGGCGGCCTGGTGCACGCCGGGCTCGTCGGCGAGCTTGGATTCGATCTCGCCGAGCTCGACACGGAAACCGCGGATCTTGATCTGGTCGTCGATGCGCCCGTGGAAGACGATGTTGCCGGCCTCGTCGAGGCTGACCGCGTCGCCCGAACGATAGAGCACCGGATCATCGGGGCCGAAGGGCTGCCCGAACGGGTTGGGGATGAACTTCTCGGCGGTGAGCTCGGGGCGGCCGTGATAGCCCTGCGCCACGCCCGGCCCGCCGATCAGCAGCTCGCCCTGTTCGCCGGGGCCGACCAGCGCCATCGCCTCGTTGACGACATAGGCGGTGTAGTTGGGAATGGGCCGGCCGATGGTCACCGTCTCGCCCGGATGGACCTCGGCCGCAGTGGCGACAACCGTCGCCTCGGTCGGGCCATAGGTGTTCAGGATGCGCCGGCCAGGTTTCGACCATTTCTGCACCGTTGCCGGCGGCAGCGCCTCGCCGCCGAGCAGGATCAGCTTCAGCGAGGGCACGTCGGCGGGCAGGATGCCGAGCAGCGTCGGCACGGTGTCGATGACCGTGACGCCGGCCTGGGTCAGGATCGCCGGCAGCTTCTCGGCATCGCCCATCATCTCCGGCGAGGCAACAAAGAGCGTCGCGCCCGCGAGATAGGGCGTCCAGATTTCTTCCATCGAGAGGTCGAAGGCGACCGAGGCGCCCTGGAACACGACGTCGTCCGGGCCGATTCCGTAGAGCGCGTTCCCCGACCGCAGGAAATGGCAGATGTTGCGGTGGCTGATGACGATCGCCTTCGGCGTACCCGTCGAGCCGGAGGTGTAGATCAGATAAGCGGGATGCTCGCGCGTCAGCCCGGTGGCACGGGCGGGCATCGCATGCCCGTCATCGCCCTCCGCGAGCCCATCCGGCGTCCAGACGATGCGCTCGGTCGAGGCGGCGCGACCGATCCAGGCCGGGCATGTGACGATGCCCTTGGCCTGCGCATCGGCCAGGCAGACGGCGATGCGCTCGACCGGCGCCTCGGCATCGAAAGGGATCCAGGCCGCGCCGGCGCGCGTGATCGCGATCTGCGCGACCAGCAGATCGATGCCCCGCGGCATCCAAAGACCGACGAGATCGCCCGGTCCGACGCCCTGCAGCGCGAGCCCGCGCGCCTGCCGGCCAGCCAGCGCCCAGATCTCGTCATAGCTCAGGCGGCGGCTGCCATCGACCAGCGCGGGATGCGCTCCCCGGTCCGCGACGGTGGCGGCTAGGATTTCGCCCAGGACCTCGTCGCGCAACAGTTCGGGGCGCTTGTCGCCCGCCATCATGGCGACGGGGGTCGGGCTCGCCTGGTCTGCCGTTCCCGGCAGCATGGTCATGTCGTTCATTGCGCCCCGCTGCGCGCAGCCGACCGGTTTCGCGAAGCGCGGCGCCCTCGCCCGCATCCCGATCCGACGCCGCTGTCACGCACCTCTTGCCTGCTGGAAAACGCACGATCCCGCGCCTTTTCCGATCGCTTCCCCCGGCCGGGCGAGTGCCGCAACGCGGCCTCGCTCTAGCACGCTTCTCCTGCCCACGCACCTCTGAACCCATGATGAACACCACGCATGGGCCGATGCGACGCTGCGTCATCCACGCATCAGCGCCATCACATGTGCCGCCGCCGAACGCGACAGACCTTCGAGGTCGTAGCCGCCTTCCAGCACGGAAACGATGCGCCCGCCGCACTGACGATCCGCGATCTCCATCAGCCTCTGCGTCGCCCAGGCGAAATCGGGCTCCTTCAGATTCAGGTTGGCGAGCGGATCGCGCCAATGTGCATCGAATCCCGCCGAAATAATGATCAGATCCGGCGAAAATCCGGCGATGCGCGGCAGCAGGACGCTCTCCATCGCCTCCCGGAAGGCGTCGGAGCCATCCCCGGCGCTGAGAGGCGCGTTGACGATGGTGTCGTGGGCGCCGCGCTCGGACGCCGCGCCCGTGCCCGGATAGAGCGGCATCTCATGGCTGGACGCGTAGAGCACGCTGGCATCGTCCCAGAAGATCTCCTGGGTCCCGTTGCCGTGATGGACGTCCCAATCGATGATCGCCACCCGTTCCGCCCCATGGCGCCGCTGGGCATGACGGGCCGCGATCGCCGCCTGGTTGAAGAAGCAGAACCCCATCGCCTTGACGCTCTCGGCATGGTGGCCGGGCGGCCGCGTGGCGCTGAAAGCGTTGGCGACGCGGCCGGTCATCACCTCGTCCACCGCCTGCACCGCGCCGCCGACGCCGTGCAGCACGGCTTCGAGCGTGCCGGGGGACATCGTCGTGTCGGCATCGAAGGGGACGAGCCCCTGCGCGGGCGAGGCCGCCAGCACCGCCTCGACGAAGTCGTGCGGATGGCAAAGGCCGACCTGCTCCAGCGTGCCCCGCGGCGCCGCCTCGCGAATCAGCGGCGCGAAACGCTCGGTCTCCAGCGCCGCTTCGACGGCCCGAAGCCTGTCGGGACGCTCGGGATGGCCGAGCGGGGTCTCATGCGCAAGGCTGGACGGGTGCGTCAGCAGGAGTGTCGTCACAGGCGGGGCCCCTCGGGACGGTTAGAGACAGAAAACGTGGCAAGATGGCCACGGTGCAGTGCGAAACGCGTGATTCGGCGCGCCCCAGCGGAACCCAAATTGCGCCGTGTCCGTTTGCGCCCTAGACCATCCGCCAGCGCGCAAAGTCGAGCTGAAGCCGACGGATACGAAGCGTTAACCCTGAATTCATCATAAAGATCGCCTTCGGGCCGTCTGGTGGACGTCATGAAACAGACCGCGATCCTTGCCTTGGCGCTCTCGACCCTGCTGGGAGCCTGCCAGTACAAGAGCGTCAACGCGCCGGCCCTGTCTCAGAGGGATGCCGAGTACATCGCCCTGGTGCCGAAGTTCGAGCACCATCTCACCCATCTGCCCTACGAGATCGCCGACCCGACGGACCAGCCACCCGGCACCATCGTCGTCGATACGCGGGAGAAGTATCTCTATTACGTGCTGCCGAACAAGAAGGCGATCCGCTACGGCGTCGCCACCGGCGACGAGGCCTTCGGCTGGACCGGCGAGGCGGTCGTCCAGCGCAAGGCGGAATGGCCGCGCTGGACCCCGCCGGCCGAAATGATCGCGCGCTGGCCGCATCTGGCGCCGCGCGCCGGCGGCATGGAGGGCGGACCCGACAATCCGCTCGGTGCCCGCGCCCTCTATCTCTACCAGAACGGCCGCGACACGCTCTATCGCATCCACGGCACCAACGAACCCGAGACGATCGGCCGCTCGGCCTCCTCCGGCTGCATCCGAATGCGCAACATCGACGTGATCGACCTGTTCAACCGCGTGCCCAACGGCACGAAGGTGATCGTGACCTGATCCGAGCGGGACGCCGTCCGGCGCTCAGCCCAGTTCGATCAGCACGATCTCGGGCGGAATGCCGAAGCGGATCGGCAGCTGGCTGGTGCCGATGCCTCCCGAGACGACGAGATCGCGCCCCGCCTCGCGGACATGGCCATAGGCGTAACGATTGCCATAGCGCGACGGCACGATCGGCGCCCAGCCCAGAAACCGCACCTGCCCGCCATGAGTGTGGCCCGAGAGCGTCAGCGTCACCCGGTCGGGCATGCGGGCGAAGACGTCGGGCTCGTGGGCCATCATGATCACCGGCGCCTCGTCATCGGTGATCTGCGCCATCGTTCCTGCGAGGTCGTCGATACCGCGCGGACGGCGCCCTCTCGACAGGAAGGCGATCTGGTCGCCGAGCCCGGCCAGCCAGAGCGGCCCGCCTGCCGTGTCGAGCCTGACGGCCTTGTTCTCCAGAACCGGGATCCCGACGCGCTCCAGCGCGAGACCGACCTGCGTCGGTCCCTGTCGCAGCTGCTGTGTCGGCTCGTCATGCCACCAGTCGTGATTGCCCAGCACGGCGAAGACGCCGTCCCGCGCCTGAAGCCGGGCGAGTTCGGTTGCCAGATCCGCGAGGCTGGGATCGGAGGCGATACGTGCTCGGCTGGCGACGAAATCGCCGAGCAGCAGCGTCAGATCGGGCGCCAGCGCATTGGTCGCAGCGACGAGTTCGGACACCCGCGAGAGCGGCACGTGCAGCGATCCGACATGCAGATCGGACAGGATCGCCAACCTCAGGCGCCGTCCCTCCGGCCAGCCGCGCGGGGTGAGCCGGTAGCGGGTCACGTTCTGCCGCCCCGGCTCCCAGACCGCCGCATAGGCGCCCGGCCCCGCCATGGCCAAAAAAAGACCGGCGAGAGTCCGAAGAACTCTGCGCCGGTCAAGCATGGAGGGTCTCGAAGGGGTCTAGGAAGTCAGTCGTCGAATCCGTTGCGGAGGACACCGGCAAGCCGGGATGGTGCATCCTTCGCACGGTGATCCAACGCAGCCGGGGCGCGTCTTGTTCCAGCGGCCAATGCAGGCAGCGCGATGGGCTTGAACCAGGATGCGTAGGCCTCCCTGGCGTGGGCATCGTGGAAACTCGCATGGGCGGGGATCGCGCGGCGGGGTTGAGACGGGGTCGTCATGGGTTCCGACTGGGTTGGTTTCCGTGGCAGCGACGGGACCGTCGCCGCAGCGAAACTTGCCCAACGATCGGGACGCCAAAACGGCATGATCGTGATGCGCTTCGGGCAAATTGTGTCAGGAGGTTCGCCCCGCGCCACAATCATGAAAGACCCGCACCCACCGCATGCCGCGAAGGGCCGCCGCCGCATCAGGCGGCGAGCAGGCCTTCCGCCTTGGCCCAGGCCAGGGTCTTGTCGAGAGCGCGCTCGTAGCGGTCGAACATCTCCTCGATCTCCGCCTCCTTCATGATCAACGGCGGGCAGAAGGCGACGCGGTCGCCCATCGCCCGCAGGATCAGGCCTTCCTGCTGCGCGAACAGCACCGACTTCGGCCCGACGCCCTTCTTGATCTCGAACGAGGCCTTCGTCGCCTTGTCGCGGACCAGCTCGACACCGCCGATCATGCCGACGCCGCGCGCCTCGCCGACGAGCGGATGCTCCTCAAGCTTGGTCAGGCGGCGCAGGAAGGTCGGCGAGACGCTACGGACATGCTCGACGATTCGCTCGCGCTGGTAGATCTCCAGCGTCTTGACCGCCACCGCGCAGCCCACCGGGTGGCCGGCATAGGTGTTCCCGTGGCCGAAGGTGCCGATCTTGCGGCTCTGGTCGACGAGGACCTCGTAGACCCGCTCGTTCATCATCACCGCGCTGAGCGGGAAATAGGCCGAGGTGATCTGCTTGGCGCAGGACAGCGTGTCGGCGGCGAGCCCGTAGGTCGTGGTGCCGAACATATTGCCGGTCCGTCCGAAGCCGGTGATGACCTCGTCGGCGATGAAGAGGATATCGTACTTCGCCAGCACGGCGTTGATCTTCTCGAAATAGCCGGCCGGCGGCGTGATCGCACCGCCCGCGCCCATCACCGGCTCGGCGATGAAGGCGGCGACGGTATCGGGCCCCTCGCGCAGGATCATCTCCTCCAGCTCGGCGGCCATGCGCGAGGAGAAATCCTGCTCGCTCTCGCCGGGCTCGGCGAAGCGGTAGTGATGCGGGCAGGAGGTATGCAGGATGCCGGGCAGCGGCAGGTCGAAATCGATGTGGTTGTTGGGCAGGCCGGTCAGGGAGGCGGAGGCGACGGTGACGCCGTGATAACCCTTCAGCCGCGAGATGATCTTCTTCTTCTGCGGCCGGCCCAGCGCATTGTTCATGTACCAGACGATCTTGATCTGGGTGTCGTTCGCATCCGAGCCGGAGGCGCCGTAGAACACCTTCGAGATCGGAACCGGCGCGATCTCCTTCAGCTTCTCCGCCAGCTCGATCGCGGGGTCGTGGCTGCGCCCGCCAAAGATGTGCTGGAAGGGCAGCTTCTTCATCTGCTCATAGGCGGTCTCGATCAGCTCCTGGTTGGAGTAGCCGAGCGCCGTGCACCAGAGGCCCGCCATGCCCTCCAGATATTCCTTGCCGTTGCTGTCATAGACATAGACGCCCTTGCCGCTCTCCAGCACCAGCGGACCCGTCTCCCGATGCGCGGCGAGGTTCGTATAGGGGTGAACGAGAGTCTCGATGTCGCGGACGGCGAGGTTGGACAGCATCGTGCGGATCCCCTGATGCGAGTGGTGTCGTGTGCCAGCATAGACCGGCGCCCGCGCAAGCGCTGAGCGAATTTATCGCAACCCGAGGCAGACTCTGCCGCAGGGCCGGCGGATCTCGATCCATCCATCACCGCGGCCGCTCAGGCCGGCCGGGCTTGTCAGGCGCCTCCCGCCTCGGCATCGTCGGCGCCTGTTTGGAACGGTTCGGAAGAGGCCGCATGATCGACCCGGCAGCAATGGTGAACCGGCCCGCCCCGGGCCGGGACTGCGGCACCTGCACGCTCTGTTGCAAGGTCTATGAGGTGCCGGCAGTCGAGAGCAGGGCCGGCAGCTGGTGCCGCCATTGCCTGCCGGGCCGCGGCTGCGGCATCCACGAAACCCGCCCGCAGCATTGCCGCGCCTTCTTCTGCCTCTGGATGACGCAGGATTTCCTCGGCCCCGAGTGGAAGCCGGACCGCGCCCGCTTCGTCCTGACCATGGACCCGACGACGCGCTGGCTCTTCGTCCAGGTTGATCCCGGCGCCGCGCAGGCCTGGCGGAAGGATCCCTATCTCGGCCAACTCAGGCGCTGGGCCGCCGCGGGCGACCGCCCGGTGATCGTCTTCGTCAACAAGGTCGCGACCGCGATCATGGCCCAGGGGGAGATCCCGCTGGGCGAAATCAGCGCCGATGAGCGCCTTGTGATGCGCGAGCTGCCTGGCGGTCGCAAGACACTGGAGAAGGTGCAGGCCGTCGGCGCCTGAGCAGCGCTCAGCCCTCGTCAACCGCCCTGGCGAGATCGCGCCACGACAGCACGAGCCGGTCGAGCTCGGCCAGATCGTCCGCCGGCAGCTTGCCCAGTGTCTGCGCCACGAAATCGCGCTGCGCCGCGATGCCCGCCTCCGCCAGCCTGCGCCCCTCCGGCGTCAGATGCATCGCATAAGAGCGCCGATCCCCGGCAATGGCCCGGCGCTCCACCAGACCCGCCTGGACCAGGCGGTCGACGAGCCCGGAGACATTGCCCTTGGTGACGTAGAGGCGCTCCGCCAGTTCGTTCTGGCTGATGCCCTCGCGCTCGGTCAGCGTCGAGAGCAGATCGAATTGTGGAATCGAGAGGCCGAGCGCGCGGATCCGCGCCGTCATCTGCCCGAGCATGCGTTGATGCAGCCGCATGAACCGGAACCAGACGCGGTCCGGCTCCGTCGCATCGGCACGCGGCGCTGTCTTCAAATCCGGCACGGCCTCGCCCTTCATCAAGATTGATCACGCCTAAACCATCTCGCCGTCGCAGGCGAGATGGTGATGGCGGCATCTCAATGGTGCCTTGCCTCCATCGCGTCGCCGCGTCATCGATGGCCGATGCATCGCCGTCTCGTCTTCGAGGAACCCGTCTCGCGCGCCGCGCTCTGGAGCCGGCGCCTGGCCTGGTTCGCGCTGGCGGTGCTGCTGCTCGCCCTGCTGGTCTTCCGCAGCGGCGAACCGACGCTGGAAGGCCTTGCACCCGTGGCGGCTGCCTATGGGCTTGCGCTGCTCGCCCTGCTCCTGTCGCTGCTGGCCTTCGCGCGGATCTGGCAGACCGGCCATCGCGGTGTCGGCATGGCCGCCGGCGCCTTCCTCATGGGCGTGCTGATGCTGGTGCCAGCCGCCTATGTCGTGTTCAAGCTCGTCACCCTGCCGGCGCTGGCCGATATCTCGACCGATCTCGACGATCCCCCCACCTTCAGCCGCTCGCGCGCCGCGCTGGATGCACGCGCCGGGCGGGTGCCGCCCGACGTTCCGGCCGAGCGGCGCCGCCTGCAGCGCCGGGCCTACCCGAAGACGGTGCCGATCGTGCTCGAGGTTCCCGCGGAGACGGCCTTCGACATCGCCCGCCGCGCCGCCATCGCCCGCGGCTGGCAGGTTCTGGAGGCGACGCGACCGGGCGGGCGCAGTGGTGCGGGCCGAATCGAGGCCGTGGCCCGCGCCCGCCTCCTGCGCACGGCCGAGGACATCACCATCCGCATCCGCCCGCGTGCCGACGGCAGCCGCATCGACATCCGCTCGGCCTCCCGCCTCGGCCCCCATGACCTCGGCGTCAACGCGGCCCGGATCGCCGCCTTCGCCGAGGAGGTCGAGCTGCTGGTCGAGACGCGCTGAGCCTCAGGCCGGACGGTACCGGCTCCCGAGCCCCGGCACCGCCTCGTCGCAGAGGACGATCCCGCGGAGCACGAGATCCTCGAGCTGCGCCAGCACGGAGAGGGCCGCCGCCCCGTGCAGCGCCGGCGGCAGCCCCTGATAGATCGGCGGGACCATCTCGGCGATTCGCTCGTCGCCCGCCCGCAGGCGGCCGAGGATCGCGGCCTCGCGCTGGCGCCGGTGCAGCACCAGCCCGCGCAGGAAGCGCTGCGGCTCGGTCACTGGCCCGCCATGGCCCGGCCGGTAGAGCGCATGCTCCATCCCGCGCAGCTTCTCGACAGAGGCCATATAGGCCGCCATCGAGCCGTCCGGCGGAGCGACGATGGTGGTCGACCACGCCATGACATGGTCGCCGGAGAACAGCGTCGCTTCCTCGGGCAGCGCGAAGGCGAGATGGTTGGCGGTATGTCCCGGCGTCGCGATCGCCGTCAGGCTCCAGCCCGGCCCCGTGACCGCGTCGCCCTCCGCCAGGACATGGTCCGGCGCGTGCTCGAAATCGGCGGCGGCATCCAGGCGGGTGGCCTCGCCCTCCGCGAGCTCGCGGAACGGCCGGTGCGGCCCACAGCCGACGATGTCGGCGCCCGTCGCCGCCTTCAGCGCCCGCGCGCCTGGCGAGTGGTCGCGATGGGTGTGCGTGACGACGATATGGCTCACCGTCTCGCCGGACACTGCCGCGAGCAGCCCCGCCAGATGCGCCGCGTCCTCCGGCCCCGGATCGATGATCGCGACTTTGCCTTGCCCGACGATGTAGCTGCAGGTGCCGGTGAAGGTCATCGGCCCGCCATTGCCGGCGATCAGCCGCCGCACCAGGGGCGACAGCCGCACCACCTCGCCGGGAGGAGCCGTCGCGCTGCGGTCGAATTCGATCTCGTCGCTCATGCCTGTTTCCGCAGGGCCGCCGGGCAAGCCTGCGCGGGTCGCGCAGCTTGTGGGGCTTTGCCGCATTTTCTATAGACGGAAAAGCCGGCCGCGCAGCGCGGCCATCGCAGACAGGACGACACGCCCATGGCGCAGATGCTTCCCTTCCAGGCTCCGACGCTGGCCCATGCGGCCCTGCCCGCCGTTTCCGGCCCGCGCGCCGCGCTCCTGCGCAACATCGCGCTCGCCGTCGCCGGCAGCCTGCTCCTCGTGCTCGCCGCCAAGATCAAGGTGCCGTTCTGGCCGGTGCCGATGACGCTGCAGACGCTCGTCGTCTTCGGGCTCGGCGCAGCTTATGGCTCGCGGCTCGGCGCCGCCACCGTTGCGCTCTACATCGCCTATGGCCTCGCCGGCCTGCCGGTCTTCACCAACACGCCCCCGGTCGCCGCCGGCCCGCTCTATCTCGTCGGCCCGACGGGCGGCTTCCTGGTCGGCTTCGTCGCCGCCGCCGCCATCGCTGGCTGGGCTTCCGTCCGCGGCGCCTCGCTGGCGCGCCTCGTCGGCGGCCTCGTCCTCGCCGAGGTGGTGATGATGGCGCTGGGCTTCGGCTGGCTGGCGCTGGGCGCCCAGATGGCCGCCGGCACCACCGGGATCGGCTTCGCCAAGGCCTTCGCCTTCGGCGTGCAGCCCTTCATCCTGGGCGATCTGCTGAAGCTGGCGCTGGTCGCCTGCCTCGCCCGCGCCGGCTGGTCGGCCCTGCAGCGCCGCGGTTGAACGCTGTGTACTGACGAACGATCGAGGCCGGGCGCAAGCCCGGCCTTTTTCATATCCGGCTGGTTTCCTGATTCGGTGGGAGTGGCTCAGCCCTGTGGCGTCGAACTCGTGCAGACCTTCTGGTCCGGCCCGGTGAAGAAGGGACCGAGATTGCCGCATTTGTCGCAGCCCGCGAGCAGGGTCGCGAGGCCGAGGATGCCGAGGAGCTGGAAAGCGCGCTTCATGATGATGCCCGTGATGCTGTCCGCCGTTTCTAGAGCCTCGTTGGGCAAATGACCATCGCAGGCGCCAGAGCCTGCTCTCTTGCCGCCTCCGCCATCGACAGCGATGATCCCCGGAGACGACCTCGCTGGGGAAAACAATGATCGCGCGCCTCGTCCTCGCTGTGACGGCCCTCGCGATGGCGCCCGGTCCAGCAGCCCTCGCCCAGGATCGCACCGTGCCGGTCCGGTTCCAGCCCGGCGCGACCGCAGCCACCGTCAAGGGCTCGATCCGGGGCGACCGGGGACTCAACTACACCTTCGAGACGGTCGCCGGGCAGACGCTGCAGGTGCTGTTCACGCCCTCGAACCGCTCCTGCACCCTCAACGTCTACGCGCCGGGCGCCGACGAGGCGGTCCATGTCGGCTCGGTCGCCGGCAACGCATTCGCGCAGGCGGCGACGCGGGCCGGGACCTATCGCGCGCAGGTTTCCCTGATGAGGAACGCGGCCCGCCGCAACGAGACCTGCCGCCACACCCTGTCGATCGAGATCACCGGCCGAGCGGCCGGGAGCAGCGCGGGCGGCTCGGACGCGAGGCTCCGCGACCGCTGCCGGGCCGAGGCGGCGCCGATGTACGGCGTCAGCCCGCGCCGGATCGCGCTCGCAGCACGCGTCGGGCCCTCGGCCGAGGGCGGCTTTCAGATCGACGGCACCGTCGACAAGGGCCGCGAGGGCGTCAAGAAGCTGCGCTGTCTCTTCACGCGGGAGCGCGGCTTCGACCGCGTGATGGCGATGACGCCGGACGGGCGCTGACGACCGCCAAAGAAAAAGGCCCGTGAGGGCCTGTCTCCGAACGTCTTGCGATGTCCCGGGAAATTTTGGTCGGAGTGGCAGGATTTGAACCTGCGACCCCCTCGTCCCGAACGAGGTGCTCTACCAGGCTGAGCCACACTCCGATCAACTGGTTGCGGGCTTATAGCCAGCGCCGCGGCGCGGCGCAACAGGCGCGGCGGCCTTGCGTGACGAATTATCCGCACGCTCTCCCCGCGCCTCGGCTCGCGCGGGTCTGGAGCCCCCGCCGCAGCCGAGGCCGGCGGGCCTCTCGCGACGATCTGGCTGGTTGCGCGCGCCCCCGCCGCGTTCTAGAAGGCGCGGCGCGTTGGGGCGTCGCCAAGCGGTAAGGCAGCGGTTTTTGGTACCGCCATGCGGAGGTTCGAATCCTCCCGCCCCAGCCAGCCTTCGCGCCTGGCAGCGGGCCCATGTCCCGCACCGGCTGCTCGGGCTGGCCGAGCGTTTTCACCGCTGGCGGCGAGGCTGACCGTGCTGGACCGCTTCCTCCTCCCCGTCGTCAGGATCGTCCTGCAGCCGGCCGCAGCGGCGCTGGCGCGGCGCGGCGTCGCGGCGGACGCCCTGACCTGCACGGGCTTCGTCATCGGCCTCGCAGCCGTGCCGGCGCTGGCCCTGCGGCTCTATGGGTGGGCGCTCACCGCGATCCTGGTCAGCCGGCTGTTCGACGCGCTCGACGGGGCCGTGGCGCGACTCGCCGGCCCGACCGAGCGCGGCGCCTTTCTCGACATCACCCTCGACTTCGCCTTCTATGGCAGCATTCCGCTCGGCTTCGCGCTCGCCGACCCAGCGCAGAACGCGCTGCCGGCGGCGCTGCTGCTGGCGGCCTTCATGGGCACGGGCTCGAGCTTTCTCGCCTTCGCCGTCATCGCCGCCAAGCGCGGGATGAGCAGCGAGGTCTATCCGCAGAAGGGCATCTACTACCTGACCGGTCTCACCGAAGGCACCGAGACCATCGCGGCCCTGGTCCTGATGTGCCTCTTCCCCGGCTCCTTCGCACTCTTCGCCTGCGTCTTCGCCGGCGCCTGCCTGGTGACCACCCTCACCCGGCTGCGGCAGGGCTGGGTTGTCTTCGGCCCGGCATCGGGCGCCCGCGGGCGCCGGACAGGCGAGGGAGACTGAGAGCATGGCACCGCCGTCTTTCCGCGCAAGCCGGCCCGGCGATGTGCTAGCGTCGCATCCTCTGCCTGCGGGCGCCGGATCTGGCCGATGAATGCGATGGATGGATGGGGTCTGGCGGGATTCGTCGCGGCTTGCGTCGCCGTCGCGAGTTCAGGGGCGATCTTCAAACCGGGCGATTGGTATGAGGGACTGGCCAAGCCCTGGTGGCGCCCGCCGAACTGGCTCTTTCCGCCGGCCTGGACGCTGCTCTACTGCCTGATCGCGGCCTCCGGCTGGCTGGTCTGGCGCAAGGCCGGTTTTGCCGGCGCGGCGCTGCCGCTCGCCGTCTATGGCGTGCAGCTCCTGCTCAATGCGATGTGGTCGGGGGTATTCTTCGGCCTGCGCCGGATGGACCTCGCCTTCGTCAACGTCGTCGCGCTCTGGCTCTCGATCGTCGCGCTGATCGTGCTCTTCGCGCCGATCGATTCGCTCGCCGCCTGGCTGCTCGTGCCCTATCTCGCCTGGGTCAGCTTCGCCGCCCTGCTCAACTTCACCGTCTGGCGGATGAACCCGGACGCCGCACGCAGCTGACGGCGCCCTCAGGCGCCGACATATTTGAAATGAGCGCCCACGCTGCGATAGGACGCCTCCAGCACGTCGACGCCGCCGGCCAGCCGCAGCGCCTCCGCCGTCGCGAGACCCAGCTCTACCGCCTCATGGCCCGGCCGCTCATCGTGGGCGGTGATCCGCTGCGAGCCGTCATGCGCGGTGATCTGGGCATGCAGCCGCAGCCGGCCGCCCTCCCAGGTCGTGCTCGCCCCCACCGGCAGGCTGCAGCCGGCGCCGAGCGCATGCAGCAGCGCGCGCTCGCAATCGACCTCGGCGCGCGCCTTGGGGTCCTCGATGTCCTTCAGCATCGCGAGCAGGGTCGTGTCCTCGGCCCGCGCCTGGACGCCGAGAGCGCCCTGCCCGATCGCATAGGGAAACAGGATCGGATCGAGCAGCTCGGAGGTCGCGCCGTCCAGGCCCAGCCGTTGCAGACCGGCCTGCGCTAGGATCACCGCGTCGAGCCCGTCATCGCCGTTGATCTTGGCGAGCCGCGGCCCGACATTGCCGCGGATCGGCACGACCTCGACATCCGGCCGCAGGCTCAGGATCTGCGAGCGCCGCCGGAGCGACCCCGTGCCGACACGCGCGCCCTGCGGCAGCGCGGCGAGGCTCGCGCCGCAGAGCACGTCGCGCGGATCGACCCGCTCGGGCACCGCCGCCAGCACCAGCCCCTCGCGCAGCGTCGTCGGCAGGTCCTTCAGCGAATGCACGACGATGTCGACCTCGCCCGAAGTGAGCTGGTCCTCATGCTCGGTCGAGAACACGCCGATGATCCCGAACTGGTGGAACTCGGAGACGCGGTCCTTGTCGGCGATCGTGGCGATCGGATGCAGCGAGAATTCGGTATCGGGATGCTTCGCCTTGATCAGCGAGGCGATGTAATTCGTCTGCGCGATGGCGAGGGGGCTGCGTCGCGTGCCGATTTTCACGAGCATGATGGGGCTGACCTGGCCTGGCGGCCGGGGCCGCGCATGGGGACGGAAGAACCACTCGCGGCGGCCGCGGCCGTGCGATGGGATGATCTGGTTTTACGGGGCGCCGCGACGATTGGCGACCCGAAAGATGGTGCCCGGTGGAGGGAAGACGAAGCCGGCGTCACGCGGGCGCCTCAAGGCCCCGCCGGCAGGCTGCGGATGGCGATGGCCGCGGCCATCATGCCCGAGACGAAGAGCGGCACGCCGAAGCCGCTGTAGAACAGCGCCTTGCCGATGGGATCGCGCAGGAAGCGCGCCATCAGGAGGGCCTGCGCCGCGAGCAGGCCTGCGACGATCGCCGCCTGCAGCGGCCGCTGCCAGTGGAGCAGCAGCGCGATGACGCCGACCTGCGGCAGCGCCATGGCGAGGCAGGCGGCCTTGGCCGCGCCCGCAGCCCCGAGCAGCACGGGTAGCGAGCGGATCCCCATCTGCCGGTCGCCCTCCATCGCCTTGAAGTCGTTCAGCGTCATGATGCCGTGGGCGCCGAGGCTGTAGAGCAGCGCCAGCAGCAGCACCGGCACCGGCGGCAGCGCGCCGCCGAGCATCACCGCCGCCCCCGTCACCCAGGCCAGCCCCTCATAGGAGAAGCCGCAAGCGGCATTACCGAGCCAGCCGTTGCGCTTGAGCCGCAAGGGCGGCGCGCTGTAGGCCCAGGCGAGAAAGAGCCCGAGGCAGGTCGCGATGAGCACCCAGGCGCCGAGCAGCGAGGCGACCGCCAGCGACAGCACGCTCCACAGCGCGGCGATGTAGAGTCCCCAGCGCCCGGGGATGCGGCCCGAAGGGATCGGCCGGTGCGGCTCGTTGATCGCGTCGACCTCGCGGTCGTGCCAGTCGTTGATCGCCTGGCTCATCGCGCAGACCAGCGGGCCGGCGAGCAGGATGCCGAGCAGTGCGACGGGGGCGTTCGCCATCAGCGGCACGCCGGACGACACCACTCCGCAGGCGAAGGCCCACATCGGCGGGAACCAGGTGATCGGCTTCAGCAGTTCGAGCACGGCCGACGGCGCCGGATAGATTGCCGCGCCGGCGCCGGGGCGGAGCGTGGCGCCGGTCTCGCTCACGCCGCCGCCTCCAGCCCGATGCCTTCGAGACGGTCTTCCAGCGCGTCGCCGGCCTCCTGCAGCGCGGCCAGCGTCGCCGCGTCGGGCTGCCAGTATTGCCGCGCCTGCGCCTCGATCAGCCGGTTGGCGAGCTTGGCGGAGGCCGTCGGGTTCAAGGCCGCGAGCCGCTCGCGCATGGCGGGGTCGAGCAGATAGGTTTCGGTCAGCTTCTGGTAGACCCAGGGCTCGACCTGGCCCGTCGTCGCCGACCAGCCCATGGTGTTGGTGACATGGGTCTCGATCTGCCGCACGCCCTCATAGCCGTGCTTGAGCATGCCCTCATACCATTTCGGGTTGAGCACGCGGGTGCGCGTCTCCAGCGAAACCTGCTCGGACAGCGTGCGAACCGTGCCCTCACCCCGGGTCTGGTCGCCGATATAGACCGGCGTCGCCGCGCCCCCCTTGGCCCGGCGGACGGCGCGGCTGATGCCGCCCAGCGTGTCGAAATAGTTGTCGACCGTGGTGACGCCGAGCTCGACCGAATCGAGATTCTGATAGGCGAGTTCGACGCCGCCCAGCACGCTGCGCAGCAACTCGGGCTGCTGCACCGCCCGCCCGCCCCGGCCATAGGCGAAGCCCTTGCGGCGGCTGTAGGTCTCGGCCAGTTCGTCCTCGTCCTGCCAGCGCCCGCTCTCGACGAGATTGTTGACGTTGGAGCCATAGGCGCCCTCGGCATTGCCGAAGACGCGCAGCGCCGCGGTCTCGAGGTCGCAGCCATGCTCGGCCTGGTAGGCGAGCGCATGCTTCCGCACGAAGTTGCTCTCGGGCGGCTCGTCGGCCGAGGCTGCGAGGAAGGCCGCTTCCGCCAGCAGCCGGATCTGCAGCGGCAGCAGGTCGCGGAAGATGCCCGAGACCGAGATCACGACGTCGATGCGCGGCCGGCCCAGTGTCTCCGGCGGCAAGAGCTGCGCGCCCGCCAGCCGGCCATAGCCGTCGAAGCGCGGCTCGGCGCCCATCAGCGCCAACGCCTGGGCGATCGGCCCGCCCTCGGTCTTGAGATTGTCGGTGCCCCAGAGCACCAGAGCCACCGTCTCCGGCAGGGCGTGGCCGTCCGCGACATGCCGGTCGAGTAGCCTGGCGGCCTGCCGCGCGCCGTCGCGCACCGCATAGGCGCTCGGAATGCGGAAGGGATCGAACCCGTGCAGGTTGCGCCCCGTCGGCAGCACGGCCGGCGTCCGCAAGAGGTCCCCGCCCGGCGCCGGTCGGATGAAGCGTCCATCCAGAGCCCGCAGCAGCCCGTCGAGTTCGTGGTCGCGAGCCAGCAGGGCATCCGTCGCCGCGAGCTCGGCGAGCCCGGCCAGAACGCCGGCCTCCGGCTCCGCACCCGCCGCCCGCAACGCCTGCTCCGGGCTCAACCCGGCCACCAGCCCTTCGACGACGGCCCGCGCCGGCCTGACGCCGGAACCAGAGTCGACGATCGCCATCAGCATATCGGTGCGCTCAGCCTGCGAGAGCGGCTCGCCGACGACGTGCAGCCCGTGAGGGATCAGCGTGTATTCGAGTTCCAGCACCGCCTCGGTGAGCTTGCCGATTCGGCCATGGCGCTCCTCGCCGCTCCACTCCGGCTCGGCCAGCGCCAGATCGAGCGCCGCGGCCTGCGCCTGGATCAGCATCGCCAACTCCGCCGCCTCGCGCATCTCGTCGGGCGCAAGCCCACGCCAGCGGTCGAGCGAGCCCTTGAGCTCGATCAGCCCGCGATAGAGCCCGGCCGAGGCGACCGGCGGCGTCAGATAGCTGACGAGGGTCGCCGCCCCACGGCGCTTGGCGAGCGCGCCTTCGGACGGGTTGTTGGCGGCATAAAGATAGATGTTGGGCAGGTCGCCGATCAGCCGGTCCGGCCAGCACTGGGCCGAGAGTCCCGTCTGCTTGCCCGGCATGAACTCGAGCGCGCCATGCGTGCCGAAATGCAGCACGGCATCGGCCCCGAAATCCTCCCGCATCCAGCGATAGAAGGCCGAGAAGGCATGCGTCGGCGCGAAGCCCTTCTCGAAGAGCAGCCGCATCGGGTCGCCCTCATAGCCGAAGCCGGGCTGGATGCCGACGAAAACATTGCCGAAGCGCTCGCCCAGCACGAACAGGGAGGCTCCGTCGCTCTGCTGGCGGCCCGGGGCGGGGCCCCATTGCGCCTCGATCTCGGACAGCCAGCGCTCGCGCCGGATATGGTCCGCCGCGCCGATACGGACATGGACATTCGCCATCGCGCCATGGCGCGCGGCATTGCCCTGGATGATCGCCTCGCGCAGCGCCTCGACGCTGGCGGGCATCTCCACGGCATAGCCCTCGCGCTGCAGGGCACCGAGCGTCCGGTGGAGCGATTCGAACACGGAGAGATAGGCTGCCGTGCCGGTGTTGCCCGCATTGGGCGGGAAATTGAACAGCACGATGCCGATCTTGCGCTCGGCGCGGCTGCGCCGCCGCAGCGTCACCAGCTTCTCGACCCGCGCCGCCAGCGTCTCCGCCCGCTCGGCGCAGACATGCATGTCGCGCTGGCCCTCGCTGGCCGGGAAGGTGCAGGCGCGGGCGCAGCCGCTGCATCGGCCCGGCTGGTCCGTGCGTCCACCGAAGACGATCGGACCGGTCGCTCCGTCGAGCTCCGGGATCGCGATCATGATCGTCGACTCGACCGGAAGCAGGCCGCGATCGGAGGCGCCCCATTGGTCGAGCGTCTGGAACTCGGCCGGATGGGCGGCGATGTAGGGCACGTCGAGCCGCGCCAGCACGTCCTGAGCAGCGGCGGCGTCGTTGTAGGCGGGCCCGCCGACCAGGGAGAACCCGGTCAGCGAGACCAGCGCGTCGACCACCGGCCGGCCGTCGCGGACGAGAAAGGCGTCGATCGCCTCGCGCGCATCGAGACCGGTGGCGAAGACCGGCAGCACCGAGAGACCCCTGGCCTCGAGGCTGCGGATCACGCCGTCGTAATGCGCCGCATTGCCCGCCAGCACATAGGAGCGCAGCACCAGCAGCCCGACGGTCCCCTTGGCTCCGGGCATGGCCGGCAGCGCCTGCGGATCGGTGCCGACGCGCCCCGGCAGAGCGGGATGATAGATGCCGGTCTCGGGATAATCGACCGGCTTGCCGACCTTCAGCGAACCGCGCAGGACACGCCGCGGCCCGTCGGCATAGCGGTCGACCAGCAGCCTGACGAGATTGGCGATGTTCTCCTCGGAGCCCGCCAGCCAGTATTGCAGCGCCAGGAAATAGGCGCGCACGTCCTGAGCGGTGCCGGGAATGAAGCGCAGGATCTGCGGCAACCGGCGCAGCATCTTCATCTGCCCCGCGCCGCCGCTGGCGGCCTTGCCCTTGCTGCCGCGCAGGCGCTTGAGCAGAGCCATGGGCCCGCTCTGCGGTCCGTCCATGCGGAACCGCCCGACACGGGTGAGCTTGGTGACCTCCCCGGCCGACATCAGGCAGATCATCGCGTCGCAATGCTCGCGCCGCGCCTGCAGCGCCGGCACCAGCGGCAGGAAATGGTCTTCCATGAACAGCATCGTGGCGATGACGATGTCGGCGCCCGCGACGGCCTCCTGGCAGCGTGCGAGCAGGCGCGGATCGGCCGACCATTCGGAGGCCGCATGCACGCTGAGCTCGAGCCCGGGAAGATCGCGCGTCAGCGCCGCCTGGGCGCGGACCGTCGCGCTGGCGACATGCGTGTCCATGGTGACGATGACGACGCGGATCGGCGTCGCGCCGTCGGCCCGGTGCTGCGCGCCCGGCGCGACCATGTCACGACCGCTCGTTTGCGGAGACTGCGGCACCGCCTTCCGGCTCCGGGACGATGCTGGCGGAGTCGGACATCCGCCAGCCCAGCATTCTTCGCGTCGGGCAGGCGTGGAGGGCGTCGTAGAGCGGTTCGCGACGCGCCACCGCTCCCCTCGCCGCACCGGAAAAGGCGGATGGCACCGTGTTCGCGCTGCGGGAAGAGACCGGCCGGCTCAGTTCTGCGTGAAACGTCATGGGACGCCTCCTGCCAACGCCGACAACCGGATGGCGGTTGCGCTCGCGGCAAAGACGAGGCTCGCTCCGCACGCCGCATATGTCAAGTTTGATTGACGATCGATCGTGCTCAATGTGTATATTTATCTTTACATCCCGACATCTTGCGCTACTTTCCCTCAACGGGATCGGTTCGCGGCGGCGCTCATCGGCAAAGCCGCACAGGCGCGTGACCCCTGCCGGTGTAGCCGGCACCAAACGGCATCGTCTCAGGGTCGGGCTCGGTATTGCGAGACGGCGAAACGCCGTCATCGGCAAGGCCGGATCCGTTTTGAGGGGCTGGGGGCGAGATCAGGACAATGCCGCCAGCGCCGGCCGTTCCGGCGCTCGGATTAGCCTTCCGTCCATGCCGGCCGACAACGGAACGGGCCTCGTTGCCATGTCTTCTCCGCCGCCCCGGGAGCCCAGCACGCAGTCACCCGCCGAGCCATGGCCGGCAGGCGAAGCCGATCTCGCGCGCGCCGTCGCCGAGGCTGCAGCCGATATCCTGCTGACGATCGACGGCGACGGCATCATCCGCTCCGCGACCGGCAGCACCCTGCCGAGGCTCGCTCCGGGAAAAGGCTGGATCGGCCGCGCCTTCGCGGATGTCGTGGCGACGGACAGCCGGGCCAAGGCCGCAGGCCTCGCCGCCGGCGGCGATCCACGCCTGATGGGAGCCGCCGAGCTCAACCATCTCCGGACCGACGGCAGCTTCTGGCCCTTCAGTTACCGGGTGATCGCCCCTGCGGACAGGGGCCTGCGTTGCCTCGTCGGACGGGATCTGGCGGGAGTTGCGGCGCTTCAGCAGAACCTGCTGGAGGCGCAGCAGGCGATGGAGCGCGAATATGCGCGGCTGCGGCTCGCGGAAACGCGTTATCGCATGATCTTCCGCTCCGCCCCAGAACCGATTGTCATCGCCGAGGCCGCGACGCTGAGGCTGGTGGAAGCCAACCCAGCCGCCCTTGATGAACTCGGCCTGCGGGCGGATCGTCTGGCGGGCGTGTCGCTGACCTCTCTTTTTTCGCCGCTGAGCGGCGACGCGCTCGCATCCGTCCTGGCCGCCGCGCGCCATTCCGGCGAAGCCGCCGAGATCGAGGTCGCTCGTGCGGGTACCACGCGCCGGACCTCCATCCGTGCCATTGCCTTCCGCCAGGATGGCGCGGTGCATCTGCTCGTCCGCCTCGGGATCACCCCGTCAGACGGCGCCGGCGTCGCGACCGACCCGGCGCTGCGCCACGTCCACGGCATGGTCGAGCAGACGCCCGATGGCTGCGTCATCATGAGCCCGGACCGGCTGGTGCTCCACGCCAATCGGGCTTTCCTCGAACTGGCCCAGCTCTCCTCGCGCCATCAGGCACTGGGAGAGCCACTGGACCGCTGGCTCGGCCGGCCTGGCATCGATTTGCCGCTGATCCAGGGCACGCTCGCCGATCACGGCGTCGTCCGCAATTTCCCGACGATCATCCGCGGCGCCTTCGGCAGCGTCGAGGCCGTGGAACTGTCGGCGGTCACGGCCTGGACCGGCGAAACGGGCTCGACCGGCCTGATCATCCGCAGCAAGGGCGCCCAGCTCGCCGCACCGCAGCCACAGCGCGGCCCGGCCCTGCCGCGCTCGGTCGAGCAGCTGTCTCAACTCGTCGGCAGCGTTCCGCTCAAGGACATCGTGCGCGAGACCAGCGACGTCATCGAGAAGCTCTGCATCGAATCGGCGCTCGATCTCAGCCGGGACAACCGCGCGGCCGCTGCCCAGATGCTAGGCCTCAGCCGCCAGGGCTTCTATGCGAAGCTGCGGCGCCACGGGCTCGGCGCCCTCGTTGATCAGGACGAGCCGGCCTGACGCGCCGCGTCGTCCTCAGCGTGGGCCATGCCGCCGCAGCCGCAGCACCAGATCCGCGACATGGGCGAGGCCGCCGAAGCTGAGCGCCGCCAGCGTCAGGGCCGGCGCCGCCCCGGCCAGCGCACTGCGCAACGCCAGCAGCAGCCCGAGGCCGGACAGCACGGTCGACAACAACCCCGCACACGATGCGCCAGGGCGGCGCAGAGACAGCCCGATCAACAGCAGCTCGACGGCGATGATGGCGAGCGCCAGATCGACGACGCTCGCGAGCCCAGGCAGCGCCATCAGCGCGCCATGCCGAGCAGATGGCTGAGATCGTTGAAGAAGACCCTGACATGGGCCATGAACTTGCCGCGCACCAGCTGCTTGTTCATGTAGGAATCCCAGGTCAGCTTCTGCACGTCCGGGTTGCGGCACAGCTTCACGAACTGCTCGCGGCGCTTGTCGTTCCGATACCAGATCCACTGCATCAGGCCGAGAATCCAGAAGACCCGGCCGTGATCGGCCATGAAGCGCTTGCGGGCGGTAGCGAGCGCGCGGGCATCGCCGGTCTTCAGCGCGAGCTGGACGGCCTCGCCCGCCAGCCGCCCGCCCAGCATGGCATAGTAGATGCCCTCGCCCGAGGCCGGCGCGACCACCCCGGCGGCATCGCCCGCCAGCAGGACGTCGCGGCCATTGTCCCACTTCTTCAGAGGCTTCATCGGGATCGGCGCGCCCTCGCGGCGGATCGTCTCGGCGCCTTCGAGCCCCGCCTCGCGGCGCAGCACGGCAACCGCGTCCTTGAGCGAAAAACCTTTATGGGCGCTGCCGGTGCCGATGCTGGCCGTGCCGCCATGCGGGAAAATCCAGCCGTAGAAATCGGGCGAGATCCGCCCCTGATAGACCACATCGCAACGCTTGCCGTCATAGCCGCCGCCGGCCTGGGTCGGGACGCGGACGATCTCGTGATAGGCGAAGACGAAAGGCGGGCGCTTGCTGCCGGGCATCGCCGCGCGCGCCAGCGGCGAGTTCGCGCCGTCGGCGCCGATCACCATCCGCGCCCGCAGGCTGAGCGGCGCCTCGCCGTCCCGCGGCCGCAGATGCAGCCGCGCCGTCCCGTCGGGATCGCGCTCGAACCGTTCGAACGTCGCGGTGATGCGCCGTGCGCCCGACTGGGCCGCGCGCTCCCGCAGCCACTCGTCGAAAGGCTCGCGATCGACCATGCCGACATAGCCGTCGTCGATCGGCATATCGACGCTGGTCGCCGAAGGCGCGACCATGCGGGCGCAGGCGATGCGGGCGACGATCTGCGAGGGTGGGATGGCGAAATCGCGGATCGCCCGTGGCGGGATCGCGCCACCGCAGGGCTTGATCCGTCCCGCCCGGTCGATCAGCACGACGCTGTGTCCCGCACGGGCAAGGTCGTCGGCTGCCGTCGCTCCCGCAGGCCCGCCGCCGACGACGGCGACGTCATAGGTCATCTCCGATTCGTCATGCAGAGGCGGCTGGACCTGATTCATCGCGGTCACCCTGGGTTGGGAAGGAGAAGTCCGTCACCGTCGCGCGTTGTGCGGCGCTCGCGCTGTGTCGCCTGCCGTGCCACCGCCAGCGCGAGGGCGGCCGAGACGACGAACAGCAGGGCCTCGACGGCGAAGACGCCGGAATAGGCTAAGGCCGGCGTGCCCGTGACATGCCGTGCGAGATCGGTGGCGCCGGCGCCGCAGAGGCCGCCGAGCCCGAAGGCGACGCCCTGGGCCGCACCCCAGAGCCCCATCCGCACGCCCTGCCGTTCGGAGCGGCCCTCGCCAACGAGGCGCATCATCGAACCGATCGCCGCCACCGCATAAGCGCCGTTGGCGAGGCCCAGCGCGAAGACCGTACCGCGCAGAGGAAAGCTTGCCCCTGCGAAGGGCGACAGGGCGAGCCCGGCCAGCGCCAGCGCCGAGGCGAGGCAGCCGCCGACGGCCCAGAGCCGCAGCGAACCGGCTCGCGCTCCGGCCAGCGTCGTGACGACGGCGACGAGCACCATCCCCGTCAGCACGCCGCCGTTCTGGACGCCGGCGAGCCGCGTGCTCTCACCCGGCGTGAAGCCGAAGACGGTTCCCGCGAAAGGCTCGAGGATCAGGTCCTGCGCGCTGTAGGCGATCATCGAGACGAAGATGAAGATGGCGAAGAGCCGGGCCTGCGGCTCGTCCCAGACCTCCCGCAGGGCCATGCGGAAGCTCGTGTCGCCAGAGGCCACCGGCTCGTCAGGTGCAGCGGCGCGGGCTTCAGTTTCCACGCCCCGGACCGCCAGCACGGTCACGGTGAGCGCGATCGCGCTGACCGCGCCGGAGATGGCGACGAGCCGCGCTGTCGAGAACGGATCGAGCAGATGGCCGACCAGCCCGGCCGTGACGATGAATCCGGCGATCATCATCACCCAGACGACGGTCGCCGCGGCCGGCCGCCGTGCATCGGCAACCCGGCGCGAGAGCAGGATCAGCAGGCAGGTGCCGCTGGCGCCAACCCCCATGCCGATCGCCGCGAAGGAGAAGGCCGCGAGCAGGACGCCGGGCCAGAAGGCGCTTCCCATCAGGGCGGTCGCGACGGCGGCGCCGAAGCCGCCGAGCGCCAGCACCGCCATGCCGCCGAGGATCCAAGGCGTCAGCCGTCCGCCAACGTCTGAACCGTGCCCCCAGCGCGGTCGCAGGATCTGAACCGCGTAATGCAGTGCAACCAGAAGCCCCGGCAGCACCGCCGGCAGCGCCAGTTCGACGACCATGACGCGGTTGATGGTGGAGGTGGTGAGAACGACGATGGCGCCGATCGCCGTCTGGACGAGCCCGAGACGGACGATCCCGAACCAGCCCAGCGGCGCACTCATCGCGCAGCCCCTGATCGACATCCGGGGCACGGCGACCGCCCGGCGCGAGAGCGCGGACTGCGGGTCTGAACAGCTGCGGGTGGCGAGCGCTTCATAGACCGAAGGCTAGGCCCGCATACCAAAACCGTCAATCAAAATTGACAAATCAGGAAGCCAAAGAGCGTCAACTAAAATTGACGCCGCCGCCCCTTCGTCAGTTCAGATCGCTGCCATCGTCCTCGCCATCGTCGAGATCGCCAAGGCCGTGACGGCGCAGCTTGGCGTAGAAACTCTGGCGGCTGAGGCCGAGCATGTTGGCAGCGGAAGCGCGGTTGTCCTTGCTCAGCTCGAGCGCCGCTTCGATGCAGAGCTTCTCGATGACGTCCGTGGTCTCGCGCACGAGTTCGCGCAGCGAGACGCGCCCCACCAACTCCGTCAGATGCTCGACCGAGCGCGGAAGCCCGCGGCCGCGTTGGCCGGCCAGCGCATTGCGGACACCGAGGCTGCGGATGACGAAGCCATAGGACGGCGTCGACCCGCTCAGGGCCGGCACCGCCGAGATCTCGACCTCCTCGACCGTCCCGAACTGGCCGCGGACGATGGTGTTGAAGTTGCGGACCACGCCGTGCTCCGTCAGCGTCACCATCAGCAGCTGCAGATCGATGCCGGGGCGCCCGAGCCACATGTCGAGAGGCTCGCCGAGGGCCTGATGCTTGCTCGAGAGCTGTGCGAGATCGAGGAAGGCCCGGTTCGCCTCGAGGATTTTCAGCTCGGGGCTGATGACGACGAAGCCGTCGGGTAGGTGCTCGAGCAGGCCGAGAATGCGGCTTTCGAAACCTGAGCCGGCTGAGCCCTCGCCGGCGAGCGGCGTCAGGCGGATCAGCAGATAGCCGGCCTGATCCTGGCGGAAGGCCGAGGCCAGCGCGCGGAAGCGCTTCCCGCCGGAGGCCAACGCGATCTCCGTCTCGTCGGCGCGGCCGGTCGCCTGCACCGTCCGCAGCATGCCCTGAAGCGCTTCGCCGCTCTCCGGCGCCAGCCCCGCCAGGATCGAGGTATTGGTCAGCTTGTCGGCCGGCAGTTCGAGGTGCTGCTGCGCCGCGGGATTGGCCTCCACCACGCGCAGCTGCGTCGCCTCGACGATGACCACCGGCTCCGACGTCAGATGGAACAGCATGCGGTAGCGCGTCTCCGCCATGCGCAGCCGCGCATATTCGCGCTCCATCGCCTGCTGCGCTTCGACCAGCTGCTGCTGCAGATGGGCGAGGTTGCGCAGATCGCGCCCCAACGCGACGATCGTCCCGTCCTGGCCGACCTGCATCGCCGAATAGCGCACCGGCAGATCCGTCCCGCCCGGCAGCGGATGATTGAGTTCCCGAAACTGGATGGCCGCCTCGTCGGCAGCGCCCTTGAGCAGATCCTGCACCTTGGGCCGGCTCTCGACCGAAACCACCTCCGTCCAGGGCCGTCCGATCCAGGAGCGGCAATCCTCGCGGCGAAGCTCCGGCGTCCCCAAAGACACATCGACGATCACGCCCTCACGGTCGAGCACGAGAGCGATGTCGCTGGAGGCGGTGATCAGGCTGCCGGCGGTTTCCGGCGCGAGTCTGCCGAGCCAGCCCGACTGACCCTTGAACCCCAGTGTAGGCGTCTGCGGCGCGAAGACATCCATAGCGACGAAAACCCGGTTCCTGGCTGTGACGGGCGTCGAGCAAGCGTGAAGCTGATAAAGGCCCAGCCGGTCTTCAACAAGGCATCTTTTTGCCGTCGATCATGAGATCGATCTGGCGGACCGCATCTGCCGCATCGCGAACACCGAGATCGGCACCCAGCGAGACAGCCAGCTCCGGATTGGTCGAGAACAGATTGCCGCCAAGCATGATGCGGACGTCGCGATTGAGCGCAGTCGCCCGCACCGCCTCGACGATCGCCGCAACGCCCGCCGCGGCGACCTCGCCGCTGGCCGAGAGGCCGACGACGTCGAACCAACTGTTGCGGACATGGCCGAGCAGGATCGCCCGCGACGGCAGGAATTCGGACTGCACCTGCCAGCCCGCCCGGCGGAAGAACTCTTCCACCACAGCGAGGCCGAAGGTATGCTGCTCGCCCGGGACGACAGCCAGGAGCATTCGCCCGCGATCGAGTTCGGGAGCCGGCGCCAGTTCGAAATCAGGCCCGTAGACGCGCAGCAATTGTTGCAGCCGCGACAGCCCGACCGTGACATCGACGAAACTGCAGCGGTCCTGCTCCCACAGCACGCCGAGATGGCGCGCCGTCGATGACAGAACCGTGGTGATGATCGCTTCGGCCGTCAGCCCGCGGTCCCGCAGCGCATCGAGATGCGCCCGCGCCGCCGAGAGCGGCTTGTGGACGATCATTTCGGCGAAGACCGCGATGTCGCTGTCGTCAATGACGATGGTCGCCTGAGGCTCGCTCTTGGCGCCAGCCGAGCCGGGCGCCCGATGCGCGAGCATCAGCCTCGGAATGATCTCGGCCTCGATGGTGCGAGCGAGATCGGCTCTCAGTCCGGGCACTGCGGCGGGACCAAGACCGTCGAGGGGACACCACTCCGCCCCGGGCAGGTCGCGTCGCGCGGCCTGGTCCTCGGAGTAGGTCGATCGAGCAGCCAGGAAAGCGCGTCCCGAGTCAGGCATGAGGTCACCTCCCTCAGGCAACCGTCCGATCCAGCCAGGAACTCTGTCGGTCCTGTTACGGGTCGTGTCCCATAGCGTGGTGTAGCTGACGGTGGTCACCGGCGATTGCCGGTTAGGTTTGGGTTGTGAACGCCAACCCTGAACCGAGAGATCCCCGA
>NZ_JBHSLU010000005.1:0-91702 GCF_042655245.1 Allobosea massiliensis
ATCGGGGATCTCTCGGTTCAGGGTTGGCGTTCGCAACCCAAACCTAACCGGCAATCGCCGATGACCACCCTCAGCTACACCACGCTATGGGACACGACCGCTGTCCGCCTGATCAAAAGGTTGCTCGACCTGTCATCGGCAACGCGGCAACATAATCGGTGGGCGCGACGGACAGTGACGCAGATGCTGGGTCGGATGATGGGATGGTTGGCCGCGTATCGTGACCTGCAGCGACGCCAGCGCGAGCTGGTCGAGCATGACGCTCATACGTTGATGGGCCGCCACGGCGCGTCCGCCTATTACAGCGCGCGCAAGCTCGCCGACGATGAGCGGAATGGTCGGCTTGTCGAGATCAATCGCCCGCTGGGCCATTGGTCGAGAGTGCGACGCCGGATCGGCACGCTGACCGGGCTCAGCGGTCGCACCGATTCCGCGACCCGGCGGCTCGACGAATAGGGGAAGTGTCGCTCAGCGGCGCGGACCAGCAAAACTCGTGCGCGAGGTCGAGCCGTCGCTATGGGTCGCGACGAACCCGGTCGGGCCGAGCACGACATGGTCGACGAGCAGCTTGAGGCGCTGCTGGAAAGCCGCCCGGATGGCGAGATCGTCGGGATCGGCGTTGAGGCTCTCATAGACAGCCCTGAGCCCGGCAGCGGCTTCGTCGATATCAGCAGGCCGTAACTGCCGGAAGGCGCGGTCAAGCTGGGCGACGTCGGTCTCGGCCGCCTCCAGCTCGGCCTCGAGCGCCTGAACCTGCTTGCCAAGGCGGCTGCCGCCGCCCGAGGCCTGGACGAGTTGGATGAGGTTGTCGAGCTGGCGCTCGATGCCCTCGCGCCGCGCCTGCGCGGCCGACAGCGCGGCCTGCGCCTGGCTCTGCCGGTCGTTGGCGGCGTCGATCAACGCCTTCCGGCGCTGGCCGAGCCCGAACACGACGGCGTACTCGACCTTCTTGTAATCGTACATCGTGCGATGATCGCAGCCGGCGCTGGCATGGGCGCGGCCACAGCGTAGCTTGTGGCCGCCGCCACGAACCATCTTGTCGATGAACACCAGGTTGCTGTTGCAGGCTTCACAGCGCACGAGGCCCGACAGCAGGTTCTTGCGGCGTCCTGGCGTGCCCCTGCCGAAGCCGCGCGCCTTGGACGCGGCCTGCGCTGCCCAATAGGTCTCCTCATTGATGATCGCTGGGAAATAGTCGTCGATCGGCGCTTCCGCCGTCGCATCCGATCCGCCGGCGAGCTTGCCGCGCGGAACGTAACGCCCGAAGGTCGCCGGGTTCGACAGGATCTTGGCGATGTAGCTGTCGTGCCAGTACTGGCCCTTCTTCTTGCCCGTGCCCCAGGTCGGGACTTGGTCGGCGTTCAGCTTTGCCTGGATGGAACGGCGTCCGAGACCTGCAATCGTGTCCGCGAACATCTTCTGGACGATCTCGACGCGCTTGGGGATCTCGAGATACTCGCCAGACTTCGGCCCACCGACGAGTTCGAGCCAACCGGGGCAGCGCGCCGTCATCGCCTGCTTGTCGTCGGCCGCACGCTGGCGCTTGGCCGCCCAGGCGTCGGAAACGCGCTTGGACTTCAACGCGCTCTCCTCATGCGCACGCGACATCACCACGATGGAGATGATCAGCTGGGTCTGGTCTGCCCGCAGGCTCGCCCGCGAGTAGACCCGCTGGTCGGTCAGCGTGACGATGATGATGCCGTTGCGGGTAAGCCCCAAGAATAGTTCCAGCGCATCGACAACCTCTTCGCGCGAGAGTCGGTCCAAACTCTCGACCAGAAGATAGGAACCCTTCGCGACATCGCCGCTTTCGACGCGCTTCAGGAACGCGCCCAGCGCCGCACGCTCGTCGCGGTGCTTGCCCTTGAAGGCGGAGACGCCCTCGTCACGAAAGCTCTCATCGAGCACGAGGCCGTTCTTGGCGGCGTAGGTCCGGGCCGCCTCGATCTGCCGGCGAAAGCTCTCGCCGCGCGCCTGCTCTGGCGTCGAGAAGCGCACATAGGAGTATGCGCACGGCTTTGCCGCCTCAGATTGCTCCCTCGTTCTCGATCTTGCCATCGCTGCCGACATTGACGTGCTCGCGGAAAAGAAGTGCTAACGAGCAATGACAATAGTACATCTGATATTAATGTCATGGAGCAGGTGCTCGACATTCCCTCGCAGGAGGCGATTACCAAAGACAATGCCGGCGTCCGCATCGACGCCGCCGCCTTCTATCAGGTGCTCGACGCCGCCAAGGCCTGCTACGAGGTCTCGTCCCTCAACGACGCGCTGATGGTCCTGACCATGACCAATATCCGCACCGTCGTCGGCTCGATGGACCTCGACCAGCTGCTCTCCCACCGCGACGAGATCAACGAGCGGCTGTTGCGGGTGATGGACGCCGCCGCCTCCCCCTGGGGCGTCAAGGTCACGCGCATCGAGATCCGCGACATCCTGCCCCCGGCCGACATTGCCGGCGCCATGAACCGACAGATGAAGGCCGAGCGCGAGAAGCGCGCCGCCGTGCTCGAGGCCGAGGGCCTGCGCCAGGCCGAGATCCTCAAGGCAGAAGGCCAGAAGCAGTCGCAGATCCTCGCCGCCGAGGGCCGCAAGGAGGCCGCTTTCCGCGATGCCGAGGCGCGCGAGCGCTCCGCCCAGGCCGAGGCCGCCGCCACCGCCATGGTCTCGGAAGCGATCAGCCGTGGCGACATCCAGGCCGCCAACTTCCTGATCGCCGAGCGCTACACCGAGGCGCTCAAGGCGATCGCCAGCGCCCATAACGCCAAGGTCGTGATCGTGCCGATCGAGGCGGCTGCGCTCGCCGGAACCGTCGGCGGCATCGCCCAGTTGACCCGCGCCGTCTTCGGCGACGAGGCCCAGGAGAGCCGCCGCGGATCGGTGCCGCCGGCCGGCCGCGGCGCCTGAGGAGACGCCGATGTCGTCGCTCCTGTTCGGCCCCTGGGGCTGGGTCATCCTCGGCCTCGTCCTTATCGGCGGCGAGGTGCTGGCACCCGGCATCTTCCTGCTCTGGCTTGGCCTGGCCGCGCTTTTGACCGGCGCCGTTGTCGGCCTCGTCGATCTCGGCTGGCAGGCGGCTGCGCTCGTCTTCGCAGGCTTCAGCCTCGTCGCCGTCTTCGCCGGCCGGCTGCTGACCCGCCGCAAGGACGAGGAGCCGGATCCGGCGACAGGCCTCAACGATCGCGGCCGCCGGCTGATCGGCCGCGTCTTCCGGCTCGAGGCGACGATGACGGGCGGCGAGGGCCGCATCCGCATCGACGATTCGTCCTGGCGCGTCACCGGCCCCGAACTGCTGGCGGGAAGCGAGGTGCGGGTCGTGCGCGTCGACGGTGCCACGCTCGTGGTCGAGAAGGCGTGAGCGTCCTGCCACGAGCCGACGCCAAAATCAGGTTGTGTCGGGCCGCGAGCGGTCTATAGCGGACGCTCCGCCGCCAGACCGATCGTTCCCATGACACTGCCCAGCGAACGCCTGTCCCTGTCCAAGGACCGTATCAAGGTCCTGCTGCTGGAAGGCATCAACGATTCCGCCGCCGACCTGCTGGTCAACGCCGGCTACACCAACATGACGCGCCTGCCCAAGGCGCTGGACGAGGACGCGCTGGTGAAGGCGCTGGAAGGCGTCCACGTGCTCGGCATCCGCTCGCGCACGCAGCTCACCGACGCCGTCTTCGCCCGGGCCGACCGGCTCTTCGCCGTCGGCTGCTTCTCGGTCGGCACCAATCAGGTCGATCTTCAGGCGGCGCGCGGCCGCGGCGTGCCCGTCTTCAACGCGCCGTTCTCGAACACCCGCAGCGTCGCCGAACTGACGATCGGCGAGATCGTGATGCTGCTGCGCAAGATCACCGACCGCTCGGTCTCGGCCCATGGCGGCGGCTGGGACAAGTCGGCCAACGGCTCCTTCGAGGTGCGCGGCAAGGTGCTGGGCATCGTCGGCTACGGCAATATCGGCAGCCAGCTGTCGACGCTGGCCGAGGCGATGGGCATGCGGGTGATCTACTACGATCAGACCGACCGGCTGCGCCACGGCAACACCGAGCCGGTCGACAGCCTGCACGAATTGCTCGGCTCGGCCGACATCGTCTCGCTGCATGTCCCCGAGACGCCGCAGACGGCGGGCATGATCGGCGCCGAGCAGATCGCCGCGATGAACCCGGGCAGCTACCTGATCAACAACTCGCGCGGCACGGTGGTCGATCTCGACGCGCTCGCCGCCGCCCTGAAGAGCGGGCATCTGGCGGGTGCGGCGGTCGACGTCTTCCCTGTCGAGCCGGCCTCGAACAACGACCGTTTCGTCTCGCCGTTGCAGGGCCTGCCCAATGTGATCCTGACGCCGCATATCGGCGGCTCGACGGAAGAAGCGCAGGAGCGCATCGGCGCCGAAGTGGCGCGTAAGCTGATCGACTACTCCGATGTCGGCTCGACGGTCGGCGCCGTCAATTTCCCGCAGGTCCAGCTCGCGGCCCGCGCCGTCGGCACGCGCTTCATCCATGTCCAGCGCAACGTGCCGGGCATGCTGCGGCGTTTGAACGACGTCTTCGCCGCACGCAACGTCAACATCGCCGCCCAGAATTATCAGACGGACGGCGAGGTCGGCTATGTCGTGATGGAGGCGGAGAGCATCGGGGCCGATGCCCGCGACATCCTGCGCGAAATCCGGGCCCTCGAAGGCACAATCCGCGCGCGCCTGCTCTACCAACGCGCCTGAGAGGCCTCAGGACGCCTTATCGTCGGCCGCGCCGGGCTTGGTCGGCGCCTGGGCCGCGATCGGATCACTTGCGGGAAAGGTGTCCTTCAGAGCCTTGTCGAGCTCGGCGTCCGGGCCCCTCTTGGCGGCTTCGCGCTGCTCGGCCTGTTCCTGGCGCAGGCTTTCCTTGGCGGGATTGGTGTTCGTCGTCATGTTGACCCCCGTAGAACGGCCCCATGCGGGCCACTCAGGGATCAACGCGACAGGCAGGCCGGCGTTCCGCTAGAGCTGCCGGGGCCAGATGATCCGGGCCTTGAGCCCGCCGCCGTCGCGCTCCGCCAGCGTCAGCGTGCCGCGATGCGCCTCGGCGATCGCCCGCACGATCGACAGGCCGAGCCCGAAGCCGCTGCCTTCCTTGAGCGTCCGCGCGGCGTCGCTGCGGTAGAACGGCGCAAACACCTTCTCGCGCTCCTCCGGGGCGATGCCCGGCCCGTCGTCCTCGACCTCGATGGCGATCATGTCGGGCGCCGAGTCGTCCAGCCTGACCAGAACCCTGCCGCCGAACTTGATCGCGTTGTCGACGAGGTTGTTCACGGCGCGCGTCATCTGGTCGGCGTCGCAGACGGCGGAGGCGCGCATCGGCCCCTCATACACGACGACATGCCCGAGATCGGCGAGATCGTCGCAGATCGTCTGGAGCAGGGCCGGCATGTCGGTCGCCGTCAAGCTGCCCGAGGCGCGCCCGTCGCGCAGATAGGACAGCGCCGCTCCCACCATGCGATCCATCAAGGCGAGATCCGCGATGGTGGCCCGGCGCTGACGTTCGTCGGGGATGTCGTCGGCGCGCAGCCGCAACCGCGTGATCGGCGTGCGCAGATCATGGCTGACCGCGGCCAGCATGCGTGTCCTGTCGTCGATCAGCCTCCGGATGCGGTTGGCCATGCCGGCGAAGGCCGCGGCGAGGCGCTTGACCTCGACGGGTCCCTCCTCTGGTACGGCGAGGGTGTCGCGATCGGGATCGAAGCGGTCGATCACCGCTGCCAGCCGTGACAGCGGCGACGCCACCGCCCGCGCCGCCCACAGCGAGAGCAGCCCGATCAGCGAGGCCAGCAGAGCCAGCATGGTGACGAGATAGCCGATGAAGGCGCCTCCGCGCGGCGGAGGTGTCATCGAACTCGATGTCATGACCAGCCCGCTGCCATCCGCAAAGCGGACGCCAAAAGGCGGCGGCCCGAACCGTCCGGGTGCGTTGTCGAGCATCAGCGCCTCGACATTCGGCCCCAGCTGGGCCCGCAGATTGGCGAGGATTTGCCGATCGGCCCAGAACTGATTGCGCTCGCTCGTCTGTGCGCCTGGGGGCAGGCGCGAGAGCAGGGGATGGGCAGCCAGAGCGGCCTCGACCACGGTCGCTTTCGCCTCCGGCGACGGCGTCGCCTCGACCATGCGCGTGATCGAGATCAGGTCGGTGACATAGGGAAAGCTTGGAACCCGCTTCAGCTCGGGCGGCAGCAGCACGAGCAGCGCCACGATCGTGACGAGATTGGCCAGGACGAGCGAGCCGATCGCAATGGCGGTGATCTGCGCGGCGGCCCGCGCGGGCATCAGACGCAGAAGCAACCGCTTCATGGAGCCGGGCTCTCGGCCAACCTCTCGATCTCCGGAGAGAACATGTAGCCGCCGGAGCGGATGGTCTGGATCAGCTCGGGCTCGCGCGGATTGCGCTCCATCTTCTGGCGCAGCCGGCTGACGAGCACATCGATCGAGCGCTCGAACGGGGCAGCCATGCGGCCCTGCGTCAGATCCAGAAGCTGGTCGCGCGACAGCACGCGGCGCGGCCGTTCGCAGAAGGCGAGAAGCAGGTCGAGTTCGGCGCCCGTCAGCGGCACGCGCTCGCCCTGGGGGTTGAAGAGACGACGCACCGCCTTGTCGAGCCGCCAGCCCGCGAAAGCGAGTACCGGGCTGTCGCCCACCTCGGCGGCCGGGGCGGCACCGGCGCGCCGCAGCACGGCCCTGATCCGGGCCAGCAGCTCGCGCGGGTTGAACGGCTTCACCAGATAATCGTCCGCGCCCATCTCCAGGCCGAGGATGCGATCGATCTCTTCGCTTTTGGCGGTGAGCATGATGATCGGGATCGTGCCCTCGCTGCGCAGGCGGCGGCACAGGCTCAGCCCGTCCTCTCCCGGCAGCATCAGGTCGAGCACGATCAGGTCGAAACGGCCGTCCCGCAGCGCGGCATCCATCTCGCGGCCGTTCGGCACGGCCCGGACGCGAAAGTCGTTGTTGCGGAGGAAGCGCGAGACCAGCATCGCGATCTCGCGATCGTCCTCGACGACCAGGATATGGGGGGTTCTGCTCATCGTCTGGCTCTAGCGCCCGGCCGGGGCGAGGTCGCGGCCGGAATTGTGTCTGATTATTTCCAGACACGACGCTGGAAAAGCAAGGATACCAGAAGCTCCCGCGCAGACGTCATCCAGAAAACTCCACGCCACAGAACGGTCCGCGAGAGGACCCCAGATGGCGTCATGACCGATCTCGCATCATCCACCCTGTCCATTCCCGATCTCCGCCGGATCGGCTGGCGCCAGGCAGCTCTTCGCTCCGCGGCCGCCGCGGCGATTCTTGGGGTACTGGCGCTCTGGCTCTGGGCACTGCCGACGCTGCTTTCGCGGCAGGGCTTCGTGCAGCGCGGCGACGAATCCTGCGCCGGGGCAGCCTGGCGCGACCCTGTGACCGGCCGGAACCTCCCCGCTCCAACCGGCACCTGCAAGACCCATCCCGGTGGGGACGTCCGATGACACCCTGTGCCATCGACATCCGCTATCGAAGCCGCCTCGTCGCGCTGCTGCTGCTCGTGCCGCTGGCCCTGATCGGCGGATCGCTGGCGGGCTTGGCCATCGGCCGCTTCTCGACGGCGCCGCCGTCGTATCGGGACCAGCGCCTCGTGCAGATCCGCGCCGATCTGCGACAGGTCGAGGGGGACTATCTCCTGGCATTGGGCGATTCCCATGTCGCGCGCTGGCATGCACGCGAGTTCTGCGGGCTGCCTCTGGTCAATGGTGGAATGCACGGCGCGACCACCCGCGACACGCGCGGGCTGATCGACGAGCTCGCGCTGCCGCGGCCGCCGCTGGCGATCATCCTGAGCGTCGGCACCAACGACGCCAACCGCAAGCGCTTCCGCGAGCCGCCCGAAGCCGTCACCCGCTTCCGCCAGGCGTTCCGCGGCCTGCTGCGGGATCTGAGCGGGCGGGCCGGCCTCGTCGTCATCGCGTCGCTCCCGCGGCTCGACGAGCGCCAAGCGCCCGCCTTCTCGGAGGAAGCCGCGCTCGACATCGCGGGCTCCGCCGAAACCGCCTGCCGCGAGGAAGGCTCGTGCCGCCTCGCCTCGGGCTTCGGCGACGGCATCGCGCTGGCGGACGGGCTGCATCTGGCCGATTACGAGCGCGCCTATCGCGCGGCCGAGCCCGGCATCTGTGCCGCGCTCCCGCCGGGCAAGAGGCTGCGGCAGAACCGCCGCGCAGAGGCGCCATGATCCGGACCGCCGCCCACTGGACCCGGCCGGCGCCAGGACCCATCTAGCAAAGCCGAACGCCACCGGCTCCCCGGGGAGCCCAAGCCGAGGCTGCCATGGTCGCCATCTCCGTTCTCGACCTCGTTCCCGTGCGCGAAGGGCAGGAGCCGGGCGATGCGCTGCGCGCCTCGATCGACCTCGCGCGCCATGCCGAATCCCTCGGCTACACCCGCTACTGGGTCGCCGAGCATCACAACATGGTCGGCATCGCCAGCGCCACCACCGCCGTCGTCATCGGCCAGCTCGCCGCCGCGACGAAGACCATCGGCGTCGGCGCAGGCGGCATCATGCTGCCGAACCATGCTCCGCTGATCATCGCCGAGCAGTTCGGCACGCTCGAAGCGCTCTTTCCCGGCCGCATCGATCTCGGCCTCGGCCGGGCTCCAGGCACCGACCAGATGACGATGCGGGCGATGCGCCGCAGCCCGATGTCCTCCGACAGCTTCCCCCAGGACGTGCTCGAACTGCAGGCCTATTTCGCTCCCGCGGGCCCCAACCAGGCAATCCAGGCCGTGCCCGGCGCCGGGCTGAACGTGCCGCTCTGGATCCTCGGTTCGAGCCTGTTCGGCTCGCAGCTCGCCGCGCAGCTCGGCCTGCCCTACGCCTTCGCCTCGCATTTCGCGCCGGACGCCCTGATGCAGGCGCTGGCGATCTATCGCGAACGCTTCGAGCCCTCCGAGCAGCTCGCACGGCCCTACGCCATGCCCGGCATCAACGTCATCGCCGCCGAGACCGATGCAGAAGCGCGCCATCTCGCCACCTCCCTGCAGCAGCGCTTCGTCGGCATGGTGCGCGGCCAGCGCGGCAAGCTGCAGCCGCCGATCGACGACATCGAGACCTATTGGTCGCCGGCCGAAAAGGCCCATGTCGCGGGCATGCTGCGCTATGCCTTCATCGGCTCGCCCGAGACGTTGAAGCGCCAGCTCGGCGCCTTCATCGCCGCGACACAGGCCGACGAGATCATGGTGACCGCGCCGATCTTCGACCACGAGGCGCGGAAGCATTCCTACGAGATCCTCGCCGGCATCGCGCCGGAGCTGGGCATCGCGGCCCGGGCTGCCTGATTTCCGAGGAACTTCCGCCCCACGATGGCGTTGCCCGGTCTTGCATGGACATACGGGGGACCCATGAAACTCGACGTGACGGCGACGCTGACCTATGGCTTCGACAGCGACACGCAGGTGATCGCGGCCATCGAGGCCGCGCGATCGCCTGACCAGACGATCCTCTCCGAGAGCCTCACGATCTCACCCGACGCCGTGTTGGTGCGCGATCTCCACCCCGAAACGGGCGAGCGCCGTTTCCGGGCGGCGCTCTCCGGCCAGGTCGAGATTCGCTACCGGGCCCTGGTCGACAACGGCAACCGCGAGCCCTTGTCAGCCGCAGCGCGCCAGCATGACTGGTCGGAGCTGCCGCAGGAGGTGCTGCCCTATCTGCTGCCGAGTCGGTTCTCGCCCTCGGACGAGTTCATGCGCTTCGCCCAGCGCGAATTCTGCAGCATCGACGGCGGCGGCGCGCGCATCCTGGCCGTGCTCGACTGGCTGCACGAGCATCTCGACTATGTCCACGGCGTCAGCCACGCCCAGACCACGGCGCAGCACACCTTCATCGACCGCGCCGGCGTCTGCCGGGACTTCACCCATCTGGGCATCGCCCTGACGCGGGCGCTCAACATCCCCGCCCGCGCTGTCAGCGCCTATGCGCTCGACCTCGACCCGCCGGACTTCCACGCCGTCTTCGAGGTCTATCTCGACGGGCGCTGGTGGCTGGTGGACCCGACGCGGCTGGCACCCGTCGAGGGCATGGTCCGGATCGCAACCGGCCGCGACGCCGCCGACATCGCCTTCCTGACCAGCCAGTTCAACTGCCAGTGCCTGGCCCAGACCATTAAGGTCTCGCGCGCCCCCGAGGATGCCGGTCTGCAGGCCGCCTGATCAGGCGGCGGTGGCGCGCCGCGCCGCACGGCGCAGGTTGAGACCAAGCGCCGCCAGGAAGAACCCCGCCTGCACCACGACGATGCAGGGCCCCGTCGCGCCGTCGAGATGGTAGCTCAGGATCGTCCCGATGACGCTGGAGACCGTCGCGACGGCGACTGCCACCACCAGCATGACGTCGAAGCGCCGCGTCGTCAGGAAGCCGATCGCGCCCGGCGCGATCAGCATAGCGACGACGAGGATGATGCCGACCGCCTTGAGCGCGGCCACGATCGTCAGCGCCAGCAGCATCAGCAGGCCAACATTCAGCCACCGCACGGGAAGGCCGATCGCCCGCGCATGGGCGGCATCGAAGGCGACCAGCAGGAAGTCCCGGCGCAGGGCCAGCATGATCGCGATCGTCGGCACCGCGATGACGGCCGTCTCCGCCAGATCGGACCAGCTCACGCCGAGCATGTTGCCGAACAGGATATGGAGCAGGTGCTGGTCGCTCTCGACCTTGACGAACATCACCAGGCCGAGCGCGAACAGGCCGGAGAAGACGATGCCCATCACCGTGTCCTCCTTCACCCGGCTGTTTTCCTTGAGATAGCCGATGGCGAGCGAACAGCTCAGGCCGGCGACGAAGGCCCCCGCCGCCAGGGGCAGGCCCATAATCTGCGCCAGGACGATGCCGGGCAGCACCGCGTGGGACACCGCATCCCCCATCAGCGACCAGCCCTTCAGGATCAGGAAGCAGGACAGAACGGCACAGACCACGCCGACCAGCATGGCGGCGAGCAGGCCGCGCTGCATGAACTCATGCGCCAGCGGCGCGACGAGCCAGGCTTCGATCAGGCTCATGGCGTGAACCCTCTCCGAATGGGGCGATGCCGGCGCGAACCTGCTCCCTCCCCCCGCTTGCGGTGGGGAGGGTTGGGGTGGGGGGCAGTCCCGCTCGGCGCGACGATCAAGTACGGCGCTGCGGCTTTGCGCCCCCCCATCCCTAACCCTTCCCCACCGCAAGCGGGGGGAAGGGGACACCGTCGAGCATCCTGAGCACCACTCATGGCGCCGTCTCCGACACCGACCGGGCCGCCCGCGCCGCGGCGAGCCGTCCATGCTTCGGCGCAAAAACGAAGGCGGCGAGGAACAGCAGCGTCTGGAAGACGACGATCAGCCCGCCGGTGGATCCGTCGAGGAAGTAGCTGGCATAGGCGCCGGCCGCACTGGTGACGACGCCGAGCGCCACAGCGACACAGATCAGCCGGCCGAAGCGGTCGCAGAGCAGATAGGCGGTCGCTCCCGGCGTGATCACCATCGCGATCACCAGCACGGCCCCGACCGTCTGCAACGCGGCGACCGTGCAGGCACTGAGCAGCACGAAGAACAGAATCTTCAGCCGGGTCGGGGACAGACCGACGGCGCGCGCCTGGTTCTCGTCGAAGAAGACCAGCATCAGGTCACGCCAGCGCAGCATGAGCACGGCGAGCGAGACCGCGGCGATGATCGCGACCTGGACGACGTCCTCGTCCGCGATGCCGAGAATATTGCCGAGCACGATCGACTGCACGTCGACCGAGGTCGGGTTGATCGAGACGATCAGGAGCCCGACCGCGAAGAAGGTGGTGAAGACGACACCGATGACGGCGTCCTCGCGCAGTTGCGTCCGCAGCCGCACCAGCGCCATGGCGAGCGCCGCCAGCAGGCCCGAGAAGAAGGCGCCGGCCGCGTAAGGCACCTTCAGCAGATAGGCCAGCGCGACGCCCGGCACGATCGCATGGGCCAGCGCGTCGCCCATCAGCGACCAGCCCTTCAGCATCAGGAAGCAGGACAGGAAGGCGCAGACCCCGCCGACCAGCGCCGAGACCCAGATCGCCCGGAGCATGTACTGGTAGCCGAAGGGTTCCAGCAGAAGCGCGATCACGGCGCGCGATCCTTTGCAGTGTCGGCCGCCTCGCCGGTGGTCTGTCCGCCCGCGACGCGCTCGCTGTCGCGCTTGCCGTAGAGCACCAGCGGGCGCTCGTCGTCGGTGATGACGGTGACGCGCCGGTCGTCTTCATCGTCGTGCAGATCGGCGCCGCCCAGCCTGAAATGCCGCAACGCGCCGCCGAAAGCGCGCTGGAGATTGTCATGGGTGAAGGTCGTCGCGGTCGGCCCGGCCGCCAGCACCGTCTTGTTGATGATCACGACCTGGTCGCAGAAATCCGGGATCGAGCCGAGATTATGCGTCGAGACCAGCATCAGCCGGCCCTCGTCGCGCAATTCGCGCATCAATGCGACGATCGCTTCCTCGGTCTTGACGTCGACACCGGTGAAGGGCTCGTCGAGCAGGATGACCTGTCCGCCCTGGGCCAGCGCCCGCGCCAGGAAGACGCGCTTGCGCTGTCCGCCCGACAGTTCGCCGATCTGGCGCGTGCGGAACTCCAGCATATTGACGCGCGCGAGCGCCTGCTCGACCGCCTCGCGATCCGCCTGCCGCGCGATCCGCAGGAAGCCCATATGGCCGTAGCGGCCCATCATCACGACGTCCTCGACCAGGACGGGGAAGGTCCAGTCGACCTCCTCGGCCTGCGGCACATAGGCGACCAGCCCACGCTTCAGCGCCTGGCCCACCGGAAGCCCCGCGATTGAGACGGAGCCGACCGCGGGCTTGAGGAAGCCCATCAGCGTCTTGAACAACGTCGACTTGCCGGAGCCGTTGATGCCCACCAGCGCGCAGATCGTTCCCCCGCCAAGCCGGAAAGAGGCATCCCGCACGGCGGTGACACCATTGGTGTAGCGCACGGTCACACCCTCGACCGCAATCGAGGGCACAGGCAGCTCGGGGACAGCTGACTGCGCGCTCAATGGCCGAACCCTGCGGCGATGGTGCCGACCGTCGTCTCGAGCAGCCTGAGATAGGTCGGCACCGGCCCGTCGGAGGCAGACAGCGAATCGACATAGAGAACGCCGCCATAGCGGGCGCCGGTCTCGCGAGCGACCTGCTTGGCCGCCTTGTCGGAAATCGTGCTTTCGCTGAACACGGTCGGAATCTTGTTCTTGCGGACGAGGTCGATCAGCCGGCGCACCTGCTGCGGTGTTCCCTGCTGATCGGCGTTGATCGGCCAGAGATAGGCCTCGCGCCAGCCATAGTCACGGGCGAGATAGGAGAAGGCCCCCTCGCTGGTGACGAGCCAGCGCTGCGCCTCGGGCACCTTGTCGAGCCTCGCCCGCAGCGGGGCATCGACCGCCCGGATGCGCTCGGCATAGGCCTTCGCATTGGCGGCGTAGATCTCCGCCCGCGCCGGATCGGCCGCAGCCAGCGCCTTGCGGATGTTCTCGACATAGATCAGCGCGTTCTTGGTCGACATCCAGGCATGGGGGTTGGGCCGGCCCTGATAGGGCCCTTCCGTGATGCCCATCGGCTCGACGCCTTCGGTCACCACGGCGCTGCGGACATTCTTCACATTGTCGAAGAAGCGCTCGAACCAGCGCTCGAGATTGAGCCCGTTCCAGAGCACCAGATCGGCGGACTGCGCCTTCACCACGTCGAGCGGCGTCGGCTGGTAATCGTGGATCTCGGCGCCGGGCTTGGTGATCGACTCCACGATCGCCGCCTCGCCCGCGACGTTCTGGGCGATGTCCTGGATAACGGTGAAAGTGGTTACGACACGCAGTTTCCTGTCCTGCGCAAGGGCGCTGCCGGACGGGGCAACGAATGCGGCCGCCAGCAGCGCGGCCGCGCAGAGCGGAACGGATCGTCTCGTCGACATGGTCGGCTCCTCGGTCAGGGCGAGACACACGCTATTGCAACGCAATCGCATCTGTCAATGCAGTTGCAACACATTTGCAATAAGAAGCTTTTGCAGATGCGTCGCAGTCTTGCTATGCCGGCATCATGACGGGAGTCGAACAGCGCGTGGCCGGATTCGAGGGCCAGCTGCGGGATGCCGGGCTGCGGATGACGCAGCAGCGCCGGCTGATCCTGCGCGTGCTCGCGGAGGCCGACGACCACCCGGACGCCAAGGGCATCTTCACCCGCGCCTTCGCCGTTGATCCGACGCTTTCGCTCTCAACGGTTTATCGCACCATGAAGGTGCTGGAGACGCAAGGCGCGATCGAGCGCCACGCCTTCGAGGACGGCGTCTCGCGCTACGAACATGCCGATCAGGAGCATCACGACCACCTCATAGACGTCGAAAGCGGCGAGGTGATCGAGTTCTCTTCCGACGCGATCGAGGAGCTGCAGCGCCGCATCGCCGCCGAACTCGGCTACGAACTCGTCCGCCACCGGCTCGAGCTCTACGGTCGTAAGAAGCGGCCGGGCGCCCGGGGTAAGAAGGCCTAGAGAGCGTCATGGTCGGGCTTGACCCGACCCTCTCGGAAACCAGCGCTTTCCAGTCAGGAGATTCTAGGGTCGTCGCTTCGCTACGCCCGAGAATGACGGTCTGGTCTCAGACTCCGACCAGCGCCGACAGATCCGGCCCCACGGGCACGATCCCCGTCGGATTGATGGTGCGGTGGCTTTCGTAATAGTGCCGCTTGATGTGGCCGAAATCGATCGTCTCCGCGACGCCCTCCACCGCCAGCAGCCGCCGCAGATAGGCAGATAGCCGCGGATAGTCGGCGATGCGCCGGATGTTGCATTTGAAATGGCCGACATAGACGGCGTCGAAGCGGATCAGCGTGGTGAAGAGCCGCCAGTCGGCTTCGGTGACGGCGTCACCCGTGAGGAAGCGGCGGCCGTCGAGGCGCTCTTCCAGCCAGTCCAGCGTCTCGAACAGCGGGCCGACGGCTTCCTCGTAAGCCTCCTGCGTCGTCGCGAAGCCGGCCTTGTAGACCCCGTTGTTGACGGTGCCATAGATGCGCTCGTTCAGCTGATCGATTTCGCCGCGCAGCGCTTGCGGATAGTAGTCGCCGGGCTTGGCACCAACGCCGTCGAAGGCGCTGTTGAACATGCGGATGATTTCGGAGGATTCGTTGTTGACGATCGTCCCCTGCCGTTTGTCCCACAGCACGGGAACGGTGACGCGGCCGGTGTAGCGCGGATCGGCCCGCGTATAGACCTGGTGCAGGTAGCGCGACGTGCCGATCGGGTCCGGCACCACGCCCGGCCCCTCCGCGAAGGTCCAGCCCTGGTCGAGCATCAGCCAGTGCACGACGGAGACGTCGATCATCGCCTCCAGCCCCTTGAGCGCGCGAAAGATCAGCGCGCGATGCGCCCAGGGGCAGGCGAGCGAGACATAGAGATGATAGCGCCCGGGCTCGGCCTCGAAGCCGCCCTCGCCGCTCGGCCCGGGTGAGCCGTCGGCCGTGACCCAATTGCGGAAGGCGCTGTCCTGGCGCTGGAAACGCCCGCCGCTCTTGGCGGTGTCATACCACTGGTCGCGCCATTCTCCGTCGACGAGCAGGCCCATGCGCAATCTCCTCGGTTCCGTCAGAGCCGCTCCGGCCCGCTTCACAAACCCTGGAGGTCAGGCCTCGTTCCGCTGCCCGGATGCCGGCCCCGCCGGTGGCGCGCTCAGCTCTCGGCCCGCCAGGGATAGCTCCAGGTCTCCGTCAGGGTCTTGTCGCCGCTCCGGAGAAAGGCGCGCATCTCCGCCAACTGCCCCGGCTCGACGACAATGTCGATGAAGGCGCGGAAGCCGCTGGTCTTGGGGTTCGGCACGATGAAGGCACGATCGATCCGGCCATAGGCGATCGACGGCACGATCTCGACCTTCTCCGGCTGCTTCAGGTGATAGTCGAGGTCACCGCCCGCGAAATCGACGATGAAGCGCCGCGCGCCGGCATTGACCGGCTCGCCCGAACCCAGCGCCTTGGGCTTCGCCTGATAGGTGTTGATGATCCGCCCGCCCGGATGCAGGTCGCTGGAATCCATCATCGAGGTGAGCTTGTAGCCGAAGGAGAACTCGCGGCCGGGCTCCAGCGGCGTCTTCGGCGCCCAGAGCGCGACGATGTTGTCGTTGGTCTCGTCGGTCGTCGGGATCTCGATCAGCTCGACCACGCCCTCGCCCCAGTCGCCCTGCGGCTCGATCCAATAGGAGGGCCGCAGCTCGTAGTTCAGATCGAGGTCCTGATAATGCTCGAAGACACGGTCGCGCTGCATCAGGCCGAAGCCGCGGACATTGCGCTCGACGAAGGATGAGATGGCCTGCTGCCGCGGATTGCGCAGCGGCCGCCAGATCCACTCGCCCGTGCCGGAATGGATCATCAGCCCGTCGGAATCATGCAGCTCGGTCCGGAAATCGTCGTGGAAGCGGCGGTCGTTCTCGCCGGTGAAGAACATCGAGGTCAGCGGCGCCAGGCCGAGCTTGTCGATCGGCTTGCGCGGGAACAGCGTCGCCCCGACATCGACGACGGCGTCCACGTCCGGATAGATGTGGAAGCGATAGGCCCCGGTCACGGAGGGCGAATCCAGCAGCGCATAGACCGTGACCCGCTCGGCATTCGCCGCCGGCGCCTCGACCCAGAACTCCCGGAACATCGGGAATTCCTCGCCCGGCACGCCGGCGCCGATCGAGAGGCCGCGCGCTGACAGCCCATAGCGCTGCTCGCGGCCGAGCACGCGGAAATAGCTGGCGCCGATGAAGGAGATCAGCTCGTCGAAGATGCGCGGATCGTTGAGCGGGTAATGCAGGCGGAAGCCGGCGAAGCCGAGATTGACGGGCAGCGGCTTGTCGAAGCGCACCCGGCCATAGTCAAAAAGATTGGCCGCATAGGGCACCGGCGTCGCCACCCCGTCGCGCACGACATTGACCACGACCGGGCGCGTGAACAGGAAGCCGGGATGGAACATCTGCATCCGGAAGGGGCTGCCGTTCTGCGCGAGCAACGCCCGCTCCGGCCGGAAGCGGATGTCCCGCCAGGCATCGAAATCGAGCCGCGACAGCGGCTCCGGCAGCGTCGGCCCCGCATCATAGGGCACCGCCGCGATCTCGCGCGCCCGCTGCAGGACGTTCTCGAAGCCGAAGCGCGGTTGCGGCGGCTCGGCCGAAGCATCGCTCGGCGGGGCGGGCTGTTGCGCCAGAAGGGCCGAGGGCGCGGTCGAAAAACCGAGGGCGGCTGAAAGCCCCGCCAGGACGCGGCGGCGGTCGATCGTGGACATGACGGATCCGTGGTCTGGCGACCGCCGGATGACGGCCGCCGAAGGCTTGCACGCCCGTGACTTAGGCGAGGAAATGGGGCCGGTCTAGGGCCGGAAAGAACGGAGAATTCGCTCGCGCTACGCGATGGTCAGCGGCAGGTGCAGCGCCATCAGGTCGAAATCCCGGTCCTGATGGAGCAGGGCATGGCCGCGCTCGATGCAGAAGGTGGCGATCAGGAGATCAATCGTCTTGCGGATGGTCACTCCCCGCCCCCTCAGAAAGCGCGAATGCCGGGCGGCGGCCAGCGCGAGCGACACATCGACCATCGGCTCGACCCTGAAGCGGCGCATTGCCCACTCGAGACTTTCGGCGTGGCGCTCGTCGCGGGCGCCGCGCAGAACCTCCATTAGGACCAGATCGCCAACGATGATCCGCGTCGGCGACGGCATCCCTGACAGCGCGGCGACGGATGGACTGCTTTGCGCACGCAGCTGTGCGATCCAGACAGAGCTGTCGACCACGATCATGAGCGATGGTCGGCGGGCCTGTCCGTGCGCATCTCGTCGAGATCGCCCTCCCACCCCAGACCGCGCATATCGCTGATCACCTGGCGCAGTTCGGCGTTCTTGACGAGTCGGCGCAGCGCCTCCTCGACGGTCGCCTTCTTGGTCGGCAGCCCCGTCACCTCCATCGCCTCCTTGAGAAGAGCGTCGTCGATGTCGATATTCGTGCGCATCGCTGCCCCTCTGTGTATGAACCGGCAACACCATACACATCGACGATCTCGTCCGCAATTTTGACCCCGCACCCCAAAAAACCTCTTGTAGCGGGGGGCCATCATCCGTATATGCGCTTTACCCAATTCGCACGTGCCTGTGGCCGCGTGCCGGTCGGTGGGCATCCGGACAAGAGGCCGGACAGCCGCCAGGTGTTGGAGACGGATGGAGGGGGATGGATATCCCCTCAAATCACGCTCCCGGTTCCCTTCTCCGGGGAACTGTCACCGAACAGCGACTGGCAGCCGGAGGCGAAACCGGCGAACCCCGAATCTCCACGGGGGACGCAGCTTAAAGCAACGACGGAACGGGCTTTTTTTGGTCTCGCTGGTCCTCCAAAGACCAGCACCGAAGAGGCTTGTCCTTCATTGCCGGGCGTGCGGGGTCTCCCCAAGCGACGGTTACCAGGGTCCGGACGTTTCGTTCGGTGATGTGCGGCGTTTCCAACGCGTCGCCAATCGCCCGATCGAATCAAGCCGGCTTCATGTCGCATCGGCGCCGATTGCGCCGGAGGGAGTCGCGTCTCATGACCGAGCGCATCCGTGAGTTCCTTCGTACCCGCCGCGAGGATGGGCCCTGCGTCGTCATCGACCTCGATGTCGTGCGCGAGAACTATCATGCCTTCTCCCGGGCCCTTCCCGACACGCGCGTCTTCTACGCCGTAAAGGCGAATCCCGCGCCGGAGGTGCTGGCCCTGCTCGCCAAGCTCGGCTCCTGCTTCGATTGCGCCTCGGTCGTCGAGATCGAGCTCGCCCTCGCGGCCGGCGCGACGGCTGATCGCATCTCCTTCGGCAACACGATCAAGAAGGAGCGCGACGTCGCCCGCGCCATGGAGCTCGGCGTGCGCCTCTTCGCCGTCGACTGCACGGCCGAGGTCGAGAAGGTCGCCCGATCGGCCGGTACCACCGGCGCGAAGGATGTGCGCATCTTCTGCCGCATCCTCTGCGACGGCGCCGGCGCCGACTGGCCGCTCTCGCGCAAGTTCGGCTGCGTGCCCGAAATGGCCGCGGACGTGCTGGAGCACGGCCATCGCCTCGGCCTGGCCGCTTATGGGATCTCGTTCCATGTCGGCTCGCAGCAGGCGAATGTGAACGCCTGGGATTCCGCTCTGGCCTCGGCCTCGGCGGTGTTCAAGGAATGCGCCACCCGTGGGCTCTCGCTGTCGATGGTCAACCTCGGCGGCGGCTTCCCGGCGCGCTACCTGAAGCCGATCCCGGGCGTGCCGTCCTATGGCGATGCGATCTTCCAGGCGCTGTCGAAGCATTTCGGCAACCAGCTCCCGGAGACGATCATCGAGCCGGGTCGCGGCATGGTCGGCAATGCCGGCCTGATCGAGACCGAGGTCGTCCTGATCTCGAAGAAGGCCGCGGACGATCAGGTCGCCTGGGTCTATCTCGACATCGGCAAGTTCAACGGTCTCGCCGAGACCATGGACGAGGCGATCCGCTACCCGATCCGCAGCGCCCGTGACGGCGATGCGACGGTGCCCTGCATACTGGCCGGCCCGACCTGCGATTCGGTCGACGTCATGTACGAGAAGACGCCGTACATGCTGCCGTTCAGCCTCGAGATCGGCGATAAGCTGCTGATCGAGGGCACGGGCGCCTATACGACGACCTATTCGGCCGTCGCCTTCAACGGCTTCCCGCCGTTGAAGCAGTACGTCATCTGACGTGATCGGGGCGCGGCCTTAACCCGCGCCCCTCCACCATCGGGTCCGGCAAAGCGCCCTGCCGTCATCGGCAGGCCGCCCGCGGTTTCGGGCGGAGCGTCCGCGCGTCCAGAAGGAAGCGCGGCGGACGTGGCTCCCGCCGGACCCTCTTCCCCACATCCCTGTTGCTTGTGGCCGCGTTCGCGCGGCGCCGGGAAGGTCTGCTGCGCGCAGGCGCTCCGGCCGGAGGTGCGTCATGATCACGATCCGCGACGAAATCGCTGCCGATGTCCCCGCCCGCGAGGCGCTGCTCGACCGCTGCCTCGGCGAGCGCCGCACCGCCAAGTCGAGCGAGCGCCTCCGCGAGGGTCGTTTGCCGGCTGAAGGCCTGGCCTTGACCGCCGAGCGCGACGGCATCGTCGTGGCGACGGTGCGGCTCTGGCATGTCGAGGCCGGCGGCAAGGCCGCGCTCCTGCTCGGCCCGCTCGCGGTCGCGCCCGAGCTGCAAGGCGAAGGTCTCGGCCGCGCCATGATGCGGGAAGCGATCTGGCGCGCCGCCTGCCGCGGCCATGGCGCCGTGCTGCTCGTCGGAGACGCCGCCTATTACGAGCGCTTCGGCTTCTCGGGCGATCTCGCCCGCGATCTCGCCATGCCCGGCCCGGTCGAGCGCGAGCGCTTCCTCGGCCTCGAACTGCGCGACGGCGCGCTGGCGGGCGCGAGCGGCGTTCTCGTCGCCACCGGCCGTCCGACCGAGGCCTCGCCGGCCGCTGAGCCCGCGCGCCGCGCCGCCTGAGGATAAAGGTGGCGGCCACGGCGTTTCGCAGGGGCCGTCACGCATCCGTCATCGAAACGTAGCCGCTCCGTCGTCCCCGCCCGCCATGACCCCGCCCGAAGGGGAGGTCCATGGCGCAGGCGGTTCTGACAGCGGGCAAGACGAGGGACTGGAGCGCGCCGCGCTGGCGGCCGCGCCCTGCGACCCTGCTCGCCTTCGCGATGCTGGCGCCCTCGCTCTTGTTCCTGGCGCTCTTCACCTATTGGCCGGTCGTTCAGGTCCTCTGGCAGTCGCTGCACGGTCAGGCCCGCGTCGGCGGCCCGCAGACCTTCATCGGCGCGCAGAACTTCCTCAAGCTCTTCGCCGATCCCGCCTTCCGCAAGGCGCTCGGCAACAACCTCGTCTACGCGCTCGGGACGGTGATCCCGAGCCTCGTCCTGGCGCTGGGTTTCGCCATGGCGCTGGCGCGGTCGAGCCGGGTCAATGCGCTGTTCCGGGCCCTGTTCTTCCTGCCCGTGCTGATTCCCCTGGTCGCGGCAGCCTCGATCTTCCTGTTCCTGTTCCTGCCCAATGTCGGGCTGCTCGACTACCATCTCGCCAAGCTCGCCCTCTCCGGCCCCAACTGGCTCGGCGATCCCGATGTCGCGCTCTGGTCGATCATGGCGCTGACGATCTGGAAGAACGCCGGCTACTATATGCTGTTCTTCCTCGCCGGGCTGCAGGCCGTGCCGGCCGACGCCTATGAGGCCGCGATCCTGGACGGTGCCGGCCCCTGGCAGCGCCTGCGCTACGTCACCCTGCCCTATCTCAAGCCGACCATCGGCTTCGTGCTGGTCATCGGCCTGCTCAACGTCGTCACGCAGGTCGACCATGTCTTCGTGCTGACCAAGGGCGGCCCGTCCGACTCCACCAATCTGCTGCTGTTCTATGTCTACCAGCAGGCGGTCGAGAACTACGACGCCGGCCGCGCCGCCGCCGGCACGCTGGTGATGCTGGCGCTGCTGCTCGTCGTCACCGCCTCCTCGCTGCGCACGCTCGAACGCTCCTTCGGGGAGAAGGAGCCATGAGCGCCGCGAGCATGAGCCACGCCAGCACCGGCGTTTCGACCGGCGAGATCACGCCGAAGCTCGGCTATGCCGCGACGCTGCTGATCGCGGCGCTCTGGATGGTGCCCTTCCTCTGGATGCTGGTCGCGGCCTTCAATCCGGAAAGCGTCGGCGCCGGCATGGCGTCGCTGGTGCCGTCCTACATCCCGACGCTGGCCAACTTCCGCGAGGCCTGGGCCTCGGCCGATTTCCCGCGCTACGGCCTGAACACGGCGATCATCAGCCTCGGCATCCTCGCCGTGCAGATCGTGACCATCACGCTCGCCGGCTACGCCTTCGCAAGGCTCGAATTTCCCGGCCGCACCGTCTGCTTCTATCTCTTCCTGCTCCAGCTCATGCTGGCGCCGGTCGTGCTGATCGTCCCCAATCTGACGACGATCGCGCAGCTCGGCCTCTATGACAGCCTGCTCGGCGTGATGGCGCCGTATTTCGCCTCGGCCTTCGGTACCTTCCTGATGCGCCAGGCCTTCCGGGCGATCCCGCGCGAACTCGAGGACGCCGCCCTGATCGACGGCGCCAGCGTCTTCCAACGCATCGGCTTCATCTATCTGCCGCTGGCGAAGCCCTCGCTCGTCGCCTTCTCGATCGTCTCCGTCACCGCCCACTGGAACGAGTTCCTCTGGCCGCTGATGGTGATCAACTCGCCGGACTTACGCCCGCTCACCGTCGGTCTCGCCTCCTTCACCCGCGGGGCGGAGGGCGCACAGGCCTGGGGCGTCATCGCGGCGGGGACGCTCCTGGTCAGCGCGCCGCTGCTGATCGCCTTCGCGCTGTTCCAGCGCGCCTTCGTCAACTCCTTCGTCTCCTCAGGCATCAAGTAAGGGAAGCCACCATGACAACCACCAGACGCAACGTCCTCGCCGGCGCCGCGCTCGCCGCGAGCTTCGCGCTCTCGCCGGCCTTCGCCCAGGCGCCGACCGAGATCGAACTGTTCTTCCCCGTCCCCGTCGACGGCCAGCTCGCCCGCGACATGGCCGCGATGATCAAGGAGTTCAACGAGAAGAACCCCTCGATCAAGGCGACCCCGGTCTACACCGGCTCCTATGACGAGACCTTGATCAAGACCCGCGCCGCGATGAAGGCCGGCAAGCCGCCGGCGGCCGTCATCATGTCCGCGAACTTCCTGCTCGACCTCAAGATCGAGGGCGAGATCCAGCCGATGGACGGCCTGATCAAGGCCGACGGCAAGACCAACGACCAGTTCATGGGCCAGTTCTTCGACGCGCTGCACGGCAACGCCGTCCTCGACCGGCAGGTCTACGGCGTGCCCTTCCACAACTCGACGCCGCTGCTCTACGTCAACACCGACCATCTCAAGGAAGCCGGCCTCGATCCCGACAAGCTGCCGACGAACTGGGAAGAGCTGGTCACCACCGCCAAGAAGCTGACCAAGCGCGAGGGAGACCGCGTCACCCGCTGGGGCATGATGATGCCGTCGAACTACGACTACGGCGGCTGGATCCTGCAGGCCCTGACCCATTCCAATGGCGGCCAGTGGTTCAATGTCGATTACGGCGGCGAGGTCTATTACGACACCCCCTCCATGCTCGGCGCCCTGACCTTCTGGTCCGACCTCATCGCCAAGCACAAGGTGCATCCGGCCGGCGTGCAGGCGGGCGGCGCCGTCTCCTCGGCCTTCCTCTCCGGCCAGGCCTCGATGATGCTGCTCTCGACCGGCTCGCTGACCCATATCCGCAACAACGCGAAGTTCCCCTACAAGGTCGCTTTCGTGCCGAAGAACGTGAAGAACGAGGTTCCGATCGGCGGCGCCTCGCTGGTGATTCCGACCGGCGTCGAGGGCGAGCGCCGCAAGGCCGCCTGGACGCTGATCAACTGGATGACGAGCCCTGAGAAGTCCGGCTGGTGGAGCCGCGCCACCGGCTACTTCGCCCCCAACAAGGCCGCCTATGACCTGCCGGAAATGAAGGAGTTCCTCGCCAAGAACCCCGACGCCGGCATCGCCGTGAGCCAGCTCGCCGTCGCCAAGCCGTGGTTCGCCACCTACAAGACCGTCCCCGTCCGCAAGGCGATCGAGGACGAGCTGGCCGCCGTGCTCTCGGGCAAGAAGCAGCCGAAGGAGGCCCTCGTCGCCGCGCAGAAGGGCGCCGACGAGATCATGCGCCCTTACGTCGAGCAGACCGCGCTGAAGCTGCCGACGAACTGAACGCTTGTTCGACGTCATGCCCGGCCTCGAGCCGGGGATGACCCTCATCACCGCCTTCTACCGTCATGGTCGGGCTTGTCCCGACCATCCACGTCTTTCCTCCTCGCCGTCGCAAGACGGGGATGCTCGCCACGAGGGCGAGCATGACGGGGAGGTCGCATCCGGACACCGCCATGCTCATCGCCCAGATCACCGACCTGCATATCCGCCCGCGCGGCAAGCCCGCCTATCGCGTCTCCGAGACCAATGCGCTGAGCGAGCGCGCGCTCGATGTCGTCGCCCGGCTCTCGCCCCGGCCCGATCTGCTGGTCATCACCGGCGATCTCACCGATTGCGGGCTGGCCGAGGAATGTGCGCTGCTGCGCACCATGCTCGACGGGCTCGGCATCCCGGTTCTGCTCGTGCCCGGCAACCATGACCGCCGCGAGACGTTGACCGCGGGTCTTTCGCTCGATTCCCGCCAGGTTCTCGACGGCGGGTTCGTCCAGTTCGTCGCCGATTATGGCCCAATGCGCCTGATCGGCCTCGACACGCTGCTGCCTGGCAAGAGCGCCGGCGCGCTCTGCGCGACGCGGCTCGCATTCCTCGAAAAGGCTCTGACGGAAGCCGACGGCAAGCCGGTCGCGATCTTCATGCACCACCCGCCCTTCGACTGCGGCATCCGCCACATGGATGCGATCCGCCTCCTCGACGGCGCGCAGGAGTTCGCGGCGATCGTCGCGCGTCATCCCAATATCGAGCGCATTCTCTGCGGCCACCACCACCGGCCGATCGTGACGCGCTTTGCCGGCACGATCGCGCAGATCGCGCCGAGCGTGACCCACGCCGTCACGCTCGACCTCTCGGAGGCGAGCCCCTCGACCTTCCACATGGAGCCGCCGGCCTATCTGCTCCATTCCTTCCGCGAGGGCGCCGGCTTCGTCACGCACACGGCCTTCGTCGAACGCTCGCCCGGCCCCTACCCCTTCGTTCTCGACGCCGACTATCCCGGCAGCCACTAGACGTCACGAGGGCGCAGCGGCGACCGCTTGTGCGGTTGATGTTTGACTTGGGGGACGCTTCCCCCCTAGGAGCCGGGGTGGCTCCGCGCGGCCACCCCCAACACCGCTGATCCCAAGGAGACAACCCGAGAATGAGCACCTGGCCCGTCTATGGAGAGATCACCGGCCCGATCGTGATGATCGGCTTCGGTTCGATCGGCCGCGGGACGCTGCCGCTGATCGAACGGCACCTGAAGTTCGACAAGAGCCGCTTCGTCGTCATCGCGCCCGACGACCAGAACCGCCACCTCCTCGACGAGCGGGGCATCCGCTTCATCCACGAAGCCGTGACGCTCGAGAACTACAAGACCATGCTCTCGCCGTTGCTGACGGCCGGCGGCGGGCAGGGCTTCTGCGTGAACCTCTCCTGCGACACCGGCTCGCGCGACATCATGGAGCTCTGCTCCAGCCTCGGCGCGCTCTATATCGACACGGTCAACGAGCCCTGGCTCGGCTTCTATTTCGACGAGACCAAGGGCCCGGGCGAGCGCTCGAACTATGCGCTGCGCGAGATGACGCTCGCCGCCAAGCGCGCCCGCCCGCCCGGTTCGACGACCGCCGTCTCCTGCTGCGGCGCCAATCCCGGCATGGCCTCCTGGCTCGCCAAGAAGGGCCTGCTGAACATCGCCGCCGACATGCGCCTGAACGTGCCGCAGCCGACCACCCGCGAGGAGTGGGCCGCGTTGATGCAGCGCGTCGGCGTCAAGGGCATCCACATCGCGGAGCGAGACACGCAGCGCTCGAAGAACCCCAAGCCACCGGGCGTGTTCGTCAACACCTGGTCGGTCGAGGGCTTCATCTCGGAGGGCGTCCAGCCGGCCGAACTCGGCTGGGGCACCCATGAGAAGTGGATGCCGGAGAACGCCCGCACCCACGAGACCGGCTCGCAGGCGGCGATCTACCTGATGCAGCCGGGCGCCGCGACCAAGGTCCGCAGCTGGTGCCCGACGCCGGGTCCCCAGCACGGCTTCCTCGTGACGCATAACGAGTCGATCTCGATCGCTGACTATTTCACGGTGCGCGACGAGACCGGCAAGGCGATCTATCGGCCGACCTGCCATTACGCCTACCACCCCGCCAATGACGCGGTGCTCTCCCTGCACGAAATGTTCGGCAATGCCGGCCGCCCGCAGGAGGAGCATCACATCCTCGACGAGGAGGAGGTCATCGACGGCATCGATGAACTGGGCGTGCTGCTCTACGGCCATGAGAAGGGCGCCTACTGGTTCGGCTCGCAGCTCTCCACAGAAGAGACCCGCAAGCTCGCCCCCTACCAGACGGCGACCGGGCTGCAGGTCACCTCGGCCGTGCTCGCCGGCATGGTCTGGGCGCTGGAGAATCCGAACGCCGGCATCGTCGAGGTCGAGGAGATGGATCTCGACCGCTGCCTCGAGATCCAGATGCCCTATCTCGGCCCGGTCAACGGCTACTATACCGACTGGACCCCGCTCGATGGCCGCCCAGGCCTCTTCCCGGAAGACATCGACGAGAGCGATCCCTGGCAGTTCCGGAACATTCTGGTTCGCTGAGAGCATCCGACGCCGTCATGGTCGCCCTTGTGGCGACCATCCACGTCTTCGCTGGTCGAGGGCGGCGGTCAAGACGTGGATGCTCGGGACAAGCCCGAGCATGACGGCAAGGGCCTCGCCCGTCACTTCGGCCTTTGTACCCTAACCCCCGCCAGCAGCGCCCCGCCGGTGAGGAAGAACAGGATCAGCACGGCCAGCCCAGCCCGCTGGCTGGCGAACACCGTGGTCGCCAGCGCCACCAGCGTCGGCCCCAGGAACGACGTCACCTTCCCCGACAGGGCAAACAGCCCGAAGAACTCGCCGACGCGCTCCGGCGGCGCGAGCCGCGCCATCAGGCTGCGCGAGGAGGCCTGCAGCGGCCCCGCGACGAGTCCGATCAGAAGCCCTAAGCCTAGATAGACCTTCTCCGGCAGCGAGCCGAACAGCCCGTCGCCGGACGTCGCCGGCGCCGCCTCGATCACGAACAGGATCCGATCGGGCGCCAGCGACAGGATGCCGACACAAGCCAGCAGCAGGCAGGCGATCGAGCCCAGCACCACCGTCTTGCCGCCGATCGCGTCATCGACCCGGCCGCCGATCCAGGCGCCGAACGTGCCCGTCACCGTCAGCAGGATGCCGAACACGCCGATCTCGATCGTCTGCCAGCCGAAGACGCCTGCGGCATAGATGCCCCCGAAGGCGAAAAGCGCCACGAGAGCATCCTGATAGACCATGTTTGCGAGCAGGAAGCGCCCGAGCGAGGGCAGCCGCGGCAGCTCGCGCAGGGTCGCCATCAGCCGCCCGACGCCGCCTTCCGCCGCTTCGCGCAGGCTCAGCCCCGAGCGCACCGTGTCGGGCGTGAACAGGAACATCGGCGCGACGAAGACGATGAACCACAGCGCCGTCAGCGGCCCGGAGAAACGGTCCCCCTCGCGCGCGGCGGCATCCAGCCCGAGGATCGGCGCCAGCCCGGCCAGCGTCTTGCCGGTGAGCGGATCGGCCGCGAGCAGCGCCAGCGTGAGCCCGAGCGAGATCAGCCCGCCGAGATAGCCGATCGCCCAGCCGGTGCCCGAGAGCCAGCCCAGCCGCTCCGGCGGCACCAGCCGCGTCATCATCGCATTGTTGAAGGTGGTCGCGAACTCGGCCCCGATCGTCGCCAGCACGAAGCCCGTCAGCGCGATCGGCACCGCCCAGGGCGATCCCGGCACCGCGAACCAGAGCGCGCCCGAGCCCAGCACCAGCATCGCGCCGAACACCGCGATCCAGGGCTTGCGCGGCCCGGTCCGGTCGGCGATGCCGCCGAGCAGCGGCGAGAGCAGCGCGATGCACAGGCCGGCGAAGCCCGTGGCATAGCCCCACAGCGCCTGCCCCTGCGCCGGATCGGCGGCGAGCGCCGCGGCGAAGAAGGGCGCGAAGACGAAGGTTGTGATCAGCGTGAAGAAGGGCTGCGCCGCCCAGTCGAAGAACAGCCAGGCTGTGACGGCTCGGCGGGGGGGATAATGGGCGGGTGCTATGGCCGCCGTCTCGATGACCGCGTTCATCGACACCACCAACCGTTGGAGGCTTCAGCACCCGAGCCCAACAGCGCCGTCATCCCGGACGCAGCGCAGCGGAGATCCGGGATCCATTCCAGAACGCTGGTTTTGGGAAGCTCAGGAATGGGTCCCGGGTCTCCCTTGGGTCGCCCGGAATGACGGCGAGGACAGGGAAACCGGGAGACGTTCACTGCAGCGTCGTCTCGGGATCGCCGCCGCTGCGGGCCAGCTCGATCTCGGTGATCGCGACCAGCACCTCGGCCCGCTCCTTCAGGGTCGGCGCCTCCAGCAGGGCCTGCTTCTCGCGCGGACCGAAGGGGCACATCATCGAGAGCGCGTTGACCAGCGCCTCATTGGGGGCCTCGTTGACGCCCTTCCAGTCGATCTTGAGTTCGCTCGCCTTGGCGAAGGCCCGCAGCGCCTTGAGCAGCGCGTTGCGGTCGACCGCATCCTCGCCGGCGCGCGCCGTGAAGTCGATCAGATAGTCGTCATAGCCGACGCGGCACTGGCGGTAAGGCGTCGTCACCGGCAGCTCCTCGGCGATGCGGAAGCGCGCGATGCCCGTCAGTGTCAGGATGTAACGGTCGTCGCCGGTCTCGGCGAACTGTGTGATGCGCCCAAGGCAGCCGACCTGCAGCAGCGGCGGCGTCGCCGCCTGCCGGCCGCTCTCCGGCTCCGGCTGGACGATGCCGACGACGCGATGGGTGCGGATCGCATCGTCGATCATCGCGATGTAGCGCGGCTCGAAGATGTTCAGCGGCATCTGCCCCCGCGGCAGCAAAAGTGCGCCGCCGAGCGGGAAGACCGGCACCACGGCCGGGCAATCTTCCGGTCCCTTGTAGACGGCGTTCATGCCCATCGGCCGCTCCTCGCGTTCAGGAGAACAACAGGGTGGAGAGCTTGCGCCGCCCCGCCATGCTGTGCTCGTCCATCGGACCCCAGGCCTCGAAGAACTGCAGCAGCTGCTTGCGCGCGCCGTCCTCGTTCCAGGCCCTGTCGGCCTTGATGATGGCGATCAGATGATCGACCGCCTCCTCGCGCCGGTCGCGCGCATTCAGCGCCAGCGCTAGGTCGAAACGGGCCTGATGGTCCTTCGGATTGGCGGCGACCTTCGCCTCCAGCTCGGCCGTGTCGCCGAGCGAGGCGGCCTGCTGTGCCAGCTCGATGGCCGCGCGCACGGCCGCGACCGCGGGATCGGCGGCCTTCGCCTCGGGCACCATGCCGAGGATGCCCGTCGCCCCCTCGAGATCGCCGAGATCGAGATGCAGCTTCGCCAGCCCTGCGATCGCCGCGATGTTGTCGGGCTCGAGCTCCAGCACATGGGCGTAGAGTTCGCTGGCGCCGGCCGCGTCGCCGGCCTCGGTCGCGGCCTTCGCCGCCGCGATCAGCTCCTCGGTCTGGCCGGGCCCCATCGCGCCGACGAGCTTCTCGATGAAGGCCTTCACCTGGCTCTCGGGCTGGGCGCCCATGAAGCCGTCGATCGGCTGTCCCTGCTTGAAGGCGATGACGGCAGGAATTGACTGGATACCGAGCTGGCCCGGGATCTCCGGGTACTCGTCGATGTTCATCTTGACGAGGCGCACCTTGCCGCGCGCCGCCTTGACGACCTTCTCGATCACCGGCGTGAGCTGCTTGCAGGGCCCGCACCAGGGCGCCCAGAAATCGACCAGAACCGGCTGCTTCATCGACTCCGCGATGACGTCCTGCCGGAAGCCCTGGGTGCTCGTGTCCTTGATCAGGCCGGGTTGCTCGGCCGCATCGCCATTGACCAGCATGGGTCGTCCTTCATCGCACGCAGATCGGAAAAGGGGTGGTCCGGCCGCGCCCGCAGCCAGCCCATAGATGGGGAGGATCAGTCGTTCTGTCCATCGGCGGGAACCGGCAAATCGACGATCATCGGATCGTGGCCGGTCTCGCGCAGGAAGGCCAGCAGATCGTCCAGCGCGAGCCGCAGCGTCGCGGTGTTGATCAGCGGGTGGAAGTTCACCGGCTCGCCCGTGGCGAGGTTCCGGTCGAGCACCATCGTGACCGCGCCCTCGCGGTCGTTGATGACGGCGAGCGCAGTGACCGAGCCCGGCGTCACGCCGAGCCTGTCCATCAGCACCTCCGCCGAGCAGAAGGAGAGCCGCCCGCTCGCGCCGATCGTCTCGTGCAGGCGCTTGAGATCGATGCGCGCATTCTCGCGGGCCGAGACCAGGAAGAGCCGGCCCTTCTTGTCTTTCACGAACAGGTTCTTCGAATGCAACCCCGGCAGCGTGCCGCGCAGGGCCTGCGATTCGGCCACCGTGAAGACCGCCTCGTGATCGACGCGGACATAGGGGATCCCGCGCTCGTCCAGATGCGCGCAGAGCTGCTCGGGAGTCAGGGGTGTGGCGGGGATGGTCGGCGACATGGAGCGGCGGGTCCGGCCTCGAAACAGCGTTGGCGGGCTGCGTAACCCGCCGCAACCGCCACCACAAGCGCGCGGCGAAGGCCGAAATCGGGTCATCTCGGGGCCATCCCGAAAAAGATGACGAGGCTGCAACAAGGCGCTTGCACTGCGCGCCGCTTTGGGGCAATAAGCCGGCCTCCGCGGCGGAAACGCCGCGCCGATGTCCTGATGCGGGAGTAGCTCAGGGGTAGAGCACAACCTTGCCAAGGTTGGGGTCGAGGGTTCGAATCCCTTCTCCCGCTCCAGGACATGCAGCCTTCGAGACTGTCGCAAGCGTCGGGCTTCCCGGCGCTTTTTGCGTTTTGGGGCCCGCGACGGTCTCCGACCCAGGCGGCAAAGCGCCCGGTGTCGCCCCCGCAGCGCCTTCAGCTCAGGCCGAGTTGCGCCTGACGCAGCGTGGCACTGAGGGCGGCGGTGGAATAGGGCTTGCGGACGACCGGCGCCGGGTGGTCGCTGATCGGCAGGCGCGAGCCGTCATCATAGCCCGTCGCGAAAATGAAGGGGCGCCGCGCTGCCACCAGCCGGCGGGCCACGGGCTCCGAGGTCTCCGCCCCGAGATTGACGTCGAGCACGGCGATATCCGGCAGCCCGTGCTCGAGCAGGCTCATCGCCTCGGCAACGCTGGCGCAGATCGAGACGCTCGCTGCGCCCATCGACAGCAGCATCTCCTCGACATCCATGGCGATCAGGAACTGGTCCTCCAGCAGCAGCACGGACTTCCCCTCAACCGGCGAAGGCCCGTTCTCCGGCATCCCCACGGGTGCCGATGGCTCGGAGGTTGCAGCCGCGTCCGGCCACGACAGGAAGGCGGCCGGAATGCTCAGCCATGCCACCACGCCCGTCGGCTCGAAGCTGATGTCGCTGCGTCCGCCGAGATCGAAGGGAATGCTGCGGGAGACGAGCGCGCTGCCGAAACCGGTCCGTTGGGGAGCGGCGACGCGCGGACCGCCGCTCTCGCGCCAGCTGATCTCGCAGTCGCCGGTCGCCGAGCGCGCCCAATCGACCGAAAGTCGCCCGCTCTCGCGCGACAAGGCGCCATATTTCGCGGCGTTGGTCGCGAGTTCGTGGATGACGAGGGCCAACACCGAAAAGGCGCGCGGCTCGAGGGCCGCCGGCGGCCCTGCGATCGCGATGCGCTGGCCATTGCCGAGATAAGGCGCGAGTTCGGCCTCGAACAGCTCCCGCAGCGCCCCGCCGCCCGCGCCGAGCGTCGCCTGGTCATGGGCGAGCGAGAGCGCGTCGATGCGGCCCTGGATGGTCTGCACATAAGCGCGGATCGCCGTCTCGTCCTGCACCGGATAGGAGACGATCGAGCGGATCACCGAGAGGATGTTCTTGACCCGGTGGTTGAGCTCCTGATTCAGCATCTTCTGGCGCGCTTCGGTCTTGCCGCGCTCTTCCGACAGCAACTCGCCCTGGCGCAGCACCACCTCGATCAGCGCACCCCGCGCCGATTCGGCGAGATCCCGCTCCACCTGCGTCCAGGGCAGCGAGCGGTTCTCGACCGTCTGCTTCCAGACGGCGAAGCTCTGCCGCGGCGTCAGCCGGTCGCCGAGCGGGCCGGAGCTGTAGGTCTTGTTGGGATCGCCGCCCCATTCGACCGTCTGCACCAGTTCGCGCCGGAACAGCAGCAGATAGTCCCGCGGCAGCTGCGAGAGCGGGATCGCCAGCACCCCGGCCGCCTCAGTGGCGAAGGCGCGCGCGGCCGGCACCTCCTCCGACAGGCAATCCGTCGCATGGACGGCGCCCGGCGAAACCTGGCCGAGAAAGGCCACCAAGGGCGGTATTGCCTCGGCCGGCGGGACCCGGCCCCAGGACGACCACGCACCGTCGAGCATCAGGCCGACGCCGTCGCAGGCGACGAGCTGCGGGAAGGACGAGAGATGCCCGCGCAGGAAAGCCGCGATGTCGGTGGTATGGACGGAGGAGGCGAGCAGATCCTTGAGGAAGCGCCGGGCGCGGTCTCCCGCCTCCAGTTTCTGCTTCTGGGTCAGGGACCCGAGCTGCAGCGCGAAGAACTCTCCGAAGATCTCGGCGGCGATCCGCTGATTCATCGACATTGCGCGCGGCGTGTAATGATGGCAGGCGATCAGACCCCAGAGCGCGCCGTCGACGATGATCGAGACCGACATGGAGGCCGCGACGCCCATGTTGCGCAGATACTCGCAGTGGATCGGCGAAACGCTCCGCAGATGGGAATAGGTCATGTCGAGCGGCTGCCCGGACTCGTCGAGCACGGGCTCGATCGGATGGCGGGCACCGCTCGCATCCGACACCAGACGGATCGGGTTCAGCAGATAGAGCTGGCGGGCCTGCTGGGGGATGTCGCTGGCGGGGAAATGCTGGCCGCGGAAGCTCTCGAGGTCGCCGCGCTTGGCCTCGCTGACGACCTTGCCCGAGCCGTCGGCGGCAAACTGGTAGACCATGACCCGGTCGTACTGCAGGATCGCGCGCAACAGCCGGGCCGCGCTCTCGATCAGCTCACGCGGCGTCCGGACATGGCTGAGCCGGCCGACCAGTGTCCGTGCGAATTCCAGCGGCGAGGCCGGACCGTCCGGCGTCGACAACTCGCATTCGACGATGGCGTTGCCCTTGAAGCGGTGCACGCTGATGTCGAAGGTCCGCCCCGTGGTCGGCAGCGTCAGGCGCGGCATCAGCCCCGGCCGCGACGGCTGTCCCGAGCGGGACAGGGCGTTGCGCAACTCGTGGACCGGCGTCCCGCCCAGAACCTCCTCGAGCTTCCGCCCCACCAGATTCTGTTCCGGCAGGCCCAGAAAGGCCGCGGCATTGGCGGACTGGCGCCGGATGACCACCGCGCCCTCGTCGCAGACCAGCAGGCAGCCATGCGTCTGGATGCTACCCGGAACATGGATCGGCTCGCGGTCGCAATTCGTCAGATCGACGGTCGCCATCTCAGGAAAATCCGTTGCCCTTCATGGCCGCCGCAGCATGGTCGAAAGCGGCGGCCGCCGCCTCGATCGCGACCGCCTGATCGACCCCCGAAAGGCCATCGATGATCCCGACGAAGCTCTGCCAGTTGGAGAGACCGCCGGCCTGCGCGGCGAGATGGCGCGCACCATGGGCCCCGTCGAAGCCGAGGCGCCCGGCCATCTTCACGATCAGGCGGGCACCCAGCGACGAGCCTTCCTGCACGTAGGCGACGCCGATCAGGCTGGAGATGTCTTTTGACAGGTCGAGCGGCCGGATGTCGGGCAGCGCCAGTCCGAGATCGGCGAGATCCCGCCGCATCAACGGCAGCAGCACCGCCGGCCGCCATGCGCCGAAAGCCGCCGGCCAGATGGCTCCGGCGAGATAGGCCTCGACCGCACCGCGATGGGCATAGGAGGCGCGCAGGAATGCCGCATAGCGCGCTTCGCTGTCGATGGGGCCGACGAGCCGGTCGAGCCGCTCATGCGCGGGCCGCGTCCGGTCGCGCAGCAGAAAGCGGAAGGAGGAGGCGGGCATGGGGCGGAACGGGTCGTGCGAAGGCCTTCAGAAATGCCGGCTCGCCGACCGGGATCGGAGAGAGGACGGCAGGGCGGCCAGCCGCACCTGCTACCCCTCAGAAATGCCTCACCTTTGGTAAAGTTCCAAACGCCCTGTGGCTCAGAGAACCGAGGACATGCCCCCGTCGACATAGATGATCTGGCCGTTGACATAGTTCGAGGCGGGCGAGGCTAGGAACACCGCCGTGCCAATCAGCTCGTCCGGCTTGCCCCAGCGGCGCGCCGGCGTGCGGCCCCTGACCCAGGCATCGAAGCTCGGATTGTCGATCAGCGCCTGGTTCATGTCGGTGATCATGTAGCCCGGCCCGATCGCATTGGCCTGGATGCCGGCCTCGGCCCATTCCGCCGCCATGGCCCGCGTCAGCATCTTGATGCCGCCCTTGGCGACCGTGTAGGGCGCCACCGTCGCCCGCGCGAGCTCGCTGGTCAGCGAGCCGATATTGATCACCTTGCCATGGCCGCGCGCGATCATGCGCCTGGCCGCCTCGCGGCCGATCATGAAGGCCGAGGTCAGGTTGGTGTCGATCACGCGCTGCCAGTCGGCGGTGGCGAGCTCGACCATCGGCTTGCGGAACTGGATGCCGGCATTGTTGACGAGGATGTCGACCGCGATGCCCGCAGCGTCGAAGGTGTCGAAGGCCCGGACGATCTGCGCCTCGTCCGTGACGTCGAACGCGGCCGGCTCGGCCGCGTGTCCCGCCGCCTGGAACTGGGACACCGTCTCGGCGACGCGCAGCGGATCGGTGCCGTTGATCAGGATGCGCGCACCGGCGACCGCCAGCCCTTCCGCCATGGCCCGGCCGAGCCCGCGCGAGGAGCCGGTGACGAGGGCGGTCTTGCCCGAGAGGTCGAAGAGGGGATTGGTCATGTCACATCCTCACAGGCTGGAGCGGCGGACGGTCAGGTCCGTGCGCTCGAAGACGGCCGGCAGCAGCTCGACGCCGAGGCCGGGGCCTTCCATCGGCAGGACATAGCCGTTCTCGATCGTTGGCATCGTCGTGACCAGCTCCTTGTACCAGCCGGTGTAGAAGGCGCGCACCGATTCCTGGATCAGCGTGTTGGGCTGGCTGAAGGAGGCGTGGATCGCCGCGATGAACCCGACCGGGCCGATGCAGTCATGCGGCGCGAAGGGGCGGTGATAGGTGTCGGCCATCGCCGCGATCTTGCGGCCTTCGGTCAGTCCGCCGGTCCAGCACAGGTCCGCCATCACGATGTGCATCGCGTCGCGGTCGAGCATGTCCTTGTAGGGGAAGCGCGAGCCCAGCGTTTCGCTGGCGCAGACCGAGACGGTCGTCGCGCGGGCAAACTCCGCCAGCGCCTGCGGCGAGTTCATCCGGATCGGATCCTCGTACCAGGTCGGTTCGTACTGCTCGAGCGCACGGGCGATCTTGATCGCCGTCGGCAGGTTCCAGAGCGAGTGCAACTCGACCATGATCTCGATCTTGTCGCCGACCGCCTTGCGGATCTTCTCAAAGGGTTCACAGGCCTTGCGCATCTGCTCGGGCGTGATGAACAGCCCGTGGTTCTCGATCGCGGCCGGGTCGAAGGGCCAGATCTTCATCGCCGTGATGCCGCTCTCTAGCAGGCTCTCGGCCACCGCATCGGCGCGGTTCATGAAGCCATGGAGGTCTTCATAGGGGCCCTCGCTCAGCCCGAGATTCCAGGTCGAGACCGGCTTGATGTTGTGCGAGCGGACATATCCATAGCCGGCACAGGTGTTGTAGATTCGCTGCCTGTCACGGCACAGCCCGCCTAGCATCTGGTGAACCGGCTGGCCGCAGAGCTTGCCGAAGATGTCCCACAGCGCGATGTCGACCGCCGAGGTCGCCCGCGACTCGACGCCCGTCGAGGCCTGCGCCATCGGCAGGTTCGTCATCTCCCGGTGCAGCGCCTCGATGTGGAGCGGGTCCTTGCCGAGCAGCCGCATGGCGAGCGTATCGTGCAGATGGCTTTCGACGGCGCCCGCGCCATAGAAGGTCTCGCCCAGGCCGATGATGCCGGCATCCGTATGGACGCGCACCCACAGCACATTGGCGAACTCCTCCGTCCGCAGCGTCTCGATGGCGGTGATCTTCAAGGCCTGCCTCCCTGGCGGCGGACGCTCTTCCGCGGCACGAACCGCTGAGCATCGTTGATGAGTGCCAGCCGGCCGCAGCCGTCCGACGAGACGGCCACGACGGCACCGCGAGACCATAGGGCCGCTTGTAAAATATCACAATATGTTTAGGCTCTGCCTGATCGGGGTCGCCCAACGAGCTTCGTCGGAGGAAAACAGATGGCGCAGGGCGCAGGCCGGCCGACCTTGGTGGATGCGGACGATGCGGCCCCCGCGCGGCGCAATCGCGTCAACCTGTTCGAGCTGGCCTACCAGCGCCTCGAGGAGATGCTGGTGCGTTGCGAACTGGCCCCCGGCCGCTTCCTCGCGATGCAGGACCTGCAGGCGATGACCGGATTCGGTCGCACGCCCGTCCACCACGCCGTCAACCGTCTCGCCGCCGATACGCTCATCATCGTCCGCCCGCGCCACGGTTTGCAGATCGCGCCGATCGATCTCGCCCGCGAGCGGGTGCTGCTGCATCTGCGGCGCGACATCGAGCGCTTCGTGATCCGCCTCGCCGCCGAGCGGGCGGGACCCTCCCATCGCAACCAATTGCTGCACATGGAGCGGCTGCTGCGCGAGAAGCGCGACGGGCTGACACTGGCCGAGTTCAACGGCCTCGACCGGCGCATCGATCAGATGGTGCTGGCGGCGGCGGGCGAGCCCTTCCTTGAACACACGCTGCGGCCGCTTCACACGCTGTTCCGGCGCATCGGCTTCCTCTACCACACGCATATCGCCGAGCAGCCGGGGCTCACCGGCACGATCGACCATCATCTCGCCGTGCTGAATGCGATCGCGAACCGCCATGTCGAACGCGCTGTCGTGGCCTCCGACGCGCTGATCGCTTTCGTCGAGACCATGTTCGACGAGATGGAGGCGCGGCTCGATCCCTCGCTGCTCGACTGCAGCGTCGAACCCCTTCTCGCCCCCTGACGGATTTCAACCGCTCGAACCGGAACCGCCGACCATGCGCATCATCTTCCACGGCGAGAACGCCGCTTCCTTCAGCCAAGGCTTTGACGAACTTGTCGGCCCCGAGGCCGAAATCCGCATCCTGCCGGACGCCCTAGAAGCCGCAGCGGACCGCGAAGCCTATGCCGCGGCCGAGGCGATCATCGGGGTCAAGTTCGATGCCGGCCTGCCGATGCCGCATGATCTGCGCCTCTTCCACGTGCCCGGCGCCGGCTATGACGCGGTCGATCTCGCGCGGCTCCCGACCGGGGCAAGCGTCTGCAACTGCTTCGGCCACGAGCAGGCGATCTCGGAATATGTCATGAGCGCGCTGCTGGCCCGCGCCATCCCGCTCGCCGATGCCGACGCTCGGCTGCGCCGCGGCGACTGGGCCTATTGGGCCGGCTCGCCCGATCGGGTCCATGGCGAGATCGCGGGACAGACCATCGGGCTGCTCGGCTTCGGCCATATCGGCAAGGCCATCGCGAGGCGTGCCAAGGCCTTCGAGATGACGGTCCATGTCGCCAACCGCAGCCCGGTCGCGACTTCGGATCTCGTCGACCGCGCTTTCGGCCTCGACGAGCTGGAGGCCTTCTGCGCCTCGGTCGATGCGCTCGTCGTTTCCGTGCCGCAGACGGCCGACACCACCGGCATCGTCGGTCGCGAAGCGCTCGCCGCGATGAGGCACGACAGTGTGATCGTGAATGTCGGCCGCGGTGCCACGATCGACGAAACCGCGCTTTTCGAGGCCCTGCGCGAACGCCGCATCGGCGGCGCGATCATTGACACATGGTATCGCTACCCAAATCCGGGGGAGCCTCATATTTTGCCATCCCGACTGCCTTTCCATGAGCTTTCAAACGTTTTAATGACACCGCACATGTCGGGCTGGACCAGTGGCACCATCCGCCGCCGCCAGCAGGTCATGGCGGACAACATCAGGCGGTGCTTCTCCGGTACCGCTCTCGTCAACGTCGTGCGAGAAGGACAGCCCTGAGTCCCGATCGCCAGCAAACCGGCCATCCGAAGCCGGGGCAACAACACCTGACACCACGCCACACCGAGGAAACGGCACAATGAACCTGATGAAGCATCTCAAGATCGCCGGCACGCTGCTCGCGTTCGGCGCCGGCCTTCTCGCCGCCGGACAGGCCTCGGCGCAGACGCTGGCCGACATCACCAAGCGCGGCAAGGTGCGCATCGGCGTGCTGATCGGCGCCCCCCCCTACGGCTCCGTCGACTCGACCGGCAACGCGATCGGTTACGACGCCGACGTTGCTGCCCTCGTGGCGAAGTATCTCGGCCTGCCGATGGAGGTGGTTCAGCTCACCCCGCCGTCGCGCATCCCGGCGCTCGAGGCGAACAAGGTCGACTTCCTGGTCGCGACGCTGGCCCCGACGCCCGAGCGCGCCAAGGCGGTGATGTTCACCATCCCCTACAGCGCCTTCCAGATGGGCATCTACGCCAAGAAGGGCACGCCCATCAAAACCTGGGCGGACCTGAAGGGCCGCAAGGTCGGCGTCAATCGCGGCTCCAGCGTCGAGCGCGAATTCGTCAACCGTGAGAAGGAGCTGAACCTTACCATCCTGCGCTTCGAGGACGATTCGACCACGATGCAGGCGCTGTTCTCCGGTCAGGTCGACGCCATCGCCGGCCCCGACGCCCAGGCTAACGCCGCCATCAAGGCACGCGGCGAGACCGAGACGGAGGTGAAGTTCTTCTTCGGCATGCAGCCGAACTCGATGACCGTCCGCAAGGACGCCTACGAGCTGAAGCAGTGGCTCAACAACGTGATCTACTACATCAAGCAGAATGGCGAACTGAACGCGATCTCCGAGAAGTGGGTCGGCGGCCCGCTGCCGGCGCTGCCCACCTTCTGATCCCTGCACCGGGCCGGCGCGGATTCGTCCGCGCCGGCCTTTTCATGACCCGCGTCGAGCGCCCAACGGCGGTGCTCCTCGCACCCCGGCGCAGCCCCTGAGCGGGGGAGGAGACCTCCTTGCAGTTCGACCCTGTCCTTGCCGAATCCGACCTGATCATCAGCGGAATCGTGCTGACGCTCTGGCTCTCGGCCGCGGCGATCCTGCTCGGCTGCACGCTCGCCGTGCTGCTGGTGGCGCTGCGCACGCTGGCGGGCCGCTGGGCCGGCATCGTCGTCGACGCCTATGTCGAGCTGATGCGCAACACGCCCTTCCTGATCCAGCTCTTTATGATCTTCTTCGGCCTGCCCCTGCTCGGCATCCGCATGTCCGGCGTCGAGGCGGCCCTGCTGACGATGACGCTCAATCTCGGCGCCTATTCGACCGAAATCATTCGGGCGGGCATCGATTCCATCCACAAATCCCAGCTCGAGGCCGGGCTCTCGCTGGCGCTCTCGCGCCGCCAGGTCTTCCAGTACGTCATGCTGCAGCCGGCTTTCGCGCGGGTCTGGCCGGCGCTGTCGAGCCAGTTCGTGCTGATGATGCTGGCCTCCAGCATCTGCTCCTTCATCTCGGTGCAGGAGCTCTCGGGAGCGGCCGCGCTCGTCGAGCAGCGCACCTTCCGCTCGTTCGAGACCTACATCATCGTCACCGGCGTCTATCTGGTGATGGCGCTGTCGCTGAAGGTCTTCCTGCTCTGGCTCGGCCGCCGGCTGTTCCCGCAGGTCTCGGGCCTCGCCCGGCTCGATGCCAAGGCGGAGGCGGCCTGATGCAGACCTTCGGTTGGCCAGAGGCCCTCTTCATCTTCCGGGCGGCGGGCTGGACCCTGCTGCTCACCGTCATCGCCTTCGCCATCGGCGGCGTCATGGGCGGCGCGCTGGCGATCATGCGCTTGTCGCGGATCGCGCCGATCCGCCATTTCGCCTCCGCCTATATCCTGGTGATCCAGTCCATCCCCGTGCTCATGGTGCTGTTCATGAGCTATTATGGGCTGTCGATCATCGGCATCGAGCTGCCGCCCTTTTTTGCGGCCTCGGCTTCGCTCGCCGTCTATGTCTCGGCCTATCTCGCCGAGATCTGGCGCGGCTCGATCCAGTCGGTGCCGTTCCAGCAATGGGAGGCCTCGGCCTCGCTCGCCCATTCGCCGGCGCAGACCTATCGCTATGTCATCCTGCCCCAGGCGGTGCGCATCTCGCTGCCGCCGACGGTCGGGTTCCTCGTTCAATTGGTCAAGAACACCTCGATCGTCTCGGTCGTCGGCTTCGTCGAGCTCTCCCGCGCGGGGCAGCTCGTCAACAATGCGACCTTCCAGGCCTTCCAGGTCTTCTCGCTGGTGGCGGTGATCTATTTCGCGATCTGTTTCCCGCTGTCCCGGCTCAGCCGCCATCTCGAAAAGGTGATGAATGCCAGCCGTTCTCATTGACGACGTCCACAAGCGCTTCGGCGACCTCGAGGTCCTGAAGGGCGTCTCTCTCAACGTCGAGAGCGGCCAGGTCGTCGCGCTCATCGGCCGCTCGGGCTCGGGCAAGAGCACGCTGCTGCGCTGCATCAACGGTCTCGAGGCGATCAATTCCGGTCGCATCGAGGTCGCCGGCCATGTCGTCGACCAGGACCCGAAGAAGCTGCGCGAGCTGCGCAAGGACGTCGGCATCGTCTTCCAGAGCTACAACCTCTTCCCGCATCTGACGGTCGGGCAGAACATCATGCTCTCGCCGCGCATCACCCAGAATGTGCCGCAGGACAAGGCGGCCGAACGCGCCCGCGAGGTGCTGGCCCAGGTCGGTCTCTCCGAGAAGTTCGACAGCTATCCGGACAATCTGTCCGGTGGTCAGCAGCAGCGCGTCGCCATCGCCCGCTCGCTGGCGATGCGCCCCAAGGTCATGCTGTTCGACGAGGTGACCTCGGCGCTCGACCCCGAGCTGACCGGCGAGGTGCTGCTCGTGATGGAGAAGCTGGCGAAGGACGGCATGACCATGCTGCTCGTCACCCATGAGATGAACTTCGCCCGCACCGTCGCGAGCACGACGGTGTTCATGCATCAGGGCAAGATCTGGGAGAGCGGCCCCTCGCAGGAGCTCTTCGCAAACCCGCAGACGCCGGAACTGCGCAACTTCGTCACCGCCGGGACGAAATGAGGTTGATGGGCGCTCCCCGCAGGGAGCGCCTGCCCTGCTCTCAGGCCGCCAGCGACAGCGCGCCCTCCCGGGCGATGCCCGCCTGCCGCAGCGCCGCGCCGATCCGCGCGATCTCGGCCTCCGGCAGCTTCATCAGCGGCGGCCGCACCACCGCTTTGTCGAGCCGCCCGAGGAGCACCAGCGCCTCCTTCATGCGGTTGTGCATGTCGAGGAAGGGCGGGGCGTAGAAGGCCTGCGACAGCGGCACGATGCGATCATTGACCGCCTGAGCCGCCGTCAGATCACCCGCCTGGACCGCCCGCCACAGCGCCACCTGCAGATCGGCGATGACGCTGCCCGAGCCCGAGAGCAGCCCGTTGCAGCCGAGCGTCAGCGAGGCCATCAGCCAGGAGGAATGGGTGGTGAGCACATTCACCGGGCGAGGCAGGGCCTGGAACGTCCGGATGTGCTTCTCGTGCAGCATCGGATCGTTCGACCAGTCCTTGATCGCCGCGATCGTCGGCACCGCCTCGAACAGGGCGAGCAGCGTCTCGAACGGATAACCCAGCCCGCCGCCCATCGGATACTGGAAGGCGATGATCGGCAGATCCGTGGCGTCGGCGATCCGCCGGTAATGCGCGATCGCCATCTCCGGCCGCAACTGCCCGCCCATCGCCATGCTGTTGGGCGGAAAGACCAGCAGGGCCGAGGCGCCCTCGCGCGCCGCCATCGCCGCCAGCCGGGCCGCCTCGATCGAGCCATCGGCATAGATGCCGTTGATCAGCGGCACCCGGTCGCCGACCTCGGCCAGCGACGCCGCCAGGATCTGCTGCTGCTCGTCGAAGGAGCAGGCATGCACCTCGGAGGCATGGCCGTTCACGGTGACCGCGCTGACCCCGTCGACCAGCGCGCAATCGCGCAGATGGCGGCGCGTCTGGCACTCGTCGATGCTCATGTCGTCATGGAGTGCGATTAGCGTCGCCGGGATCACGCCGGCAGGCCGGAAGTCCTTGAAGCGAGGCATGGCCGTCTCCTGTTGTCGGCGGGTCAGTCGTTCCAGATGCCGCCGGTGACGCTGATGGTTTCGCCGGTGATGTAGTCTGCCTCGTCCGAGGCGAGGAACGCCACCGTCTTGGCGATGTCGGAAGGCAGCCCCGCGCGGCGCAGCGGGATCGTCTTGGCGCGGTCCTTCGCGGTCGGCAGCCCTTCGGCCGCGCGCTGGATCTCGGATTCGTCGCGCATCTTGGTCTCGACGATCAGCCCCGGCGCGACCGCGTTCACCCGGATGCCGTATTCGCCGATCTCGAGCGCCAGGGACTGCGTCAGCGACACCACCGCGAATTTCGAGGCGCAATAGGCGCCATAGGCCGCCACGCCCGACTTGCCCATCCAGGACGCGATGTTGACGATGGTGCCGCGGCGGCGCTCGACCATGCCGGGCGCGATCTGCCGCGTGACATGGAACAGCCCGTCGACATTGATGCCGAAGGTCGCCTTCCACTCCGCCTCGCTGGTCTCCAGCAGCTTGCCGACCTTGCAGATGCCGGCATTGTTGACGAGGATATCGATCGGCCCGAGCGCCTCCTTCAGCGCGCCGATGCCGGCCGCGACATCCTCCCGCGACGAGACGTCCCCGGCCGCCACCACGACTCGGCCGCCCTGCGCGGAGAGTGCGTCCGCCGTGGCCTGCGCCGCCGCACGGTCGAGGTCGAAGATGCCGACCTCGCAGCCCTCCGCCACGAGTCGCGCCGCGATCGCCCGTCCGATGCCGTGCGCTCCTCCGGTGACGATCGCCTTGCGGCCGTTCAATCCATACATCTGTCAGTCCTGTGCCTTGGATCAGCGTTCGATCTTGGGTTTGCGGTCGCCGCGGGCGGTCCAGCCGCCATCGACGACCATGACGGTGCCGGTGCAGAACGAGGCGTCGTCGCTGGCGAGCCAGAGCATCGCCTGGGCGATCTCGACCGGCTGGCCGAGCCGCTCCATCGCCTGGCGCTCCTCGAGGCCCCGGCGCAGTTCCGCGCCGTCCGGCCCGCTCAGAATGCGGGTGAAATAGGGCGACTCGATCGTGCCCGGCGCCACCGCATTGATGCGGATCTTCTGGTCAACATGGTCCACCGCCATGGCCCGCGTCAGCGCCGCCACAGCCCCCTTCGAGGCGACATAGGCCGCGCGGTCGTGGATGCCGACATTCGCCACCGCCGAAGCCGTATTGACGATCGCGCCGCCGCCCTGCCGCGCCATCACGGGGATCGCATGCTTGCAGCCGAGGAAGACGCCGTTGACGTTGACCGCCATCAGCGCATTCCAGTCGGCCTCCGCCGTCGTGACCACGGTCCCAGCGATGCCGTAGCCCGCATTGTTCACGAGGATGTCGAGCCGGCCGTGATCGGCGACCGCTTTCGCGATCATCCCCGCGACCTCGGCATCCCGGCTGACATCGACCTGATGCGCCGAAGCCCGGCCGCCCTGCCCCGCGATCTCGGAGGCGACGCGCTGAGCGGCCGCGACATCGCGATCCGCGACGATGACGGTCGCCCCCTCGCGGGCAAAGAGGACACAGGCCGCATGGCCGATGCCGGAGCCGCCGCCGGTGATGATCGCGATCTTGCCTGTGAGCTTCATGGCCTTGGCCTCCCTTCGAGGACCCCGCGGCGATCCCGGCGCTCAGCGCTCACATCATCACCACGGGACAAAAATGCTGATCGACCGCCGCCAGAAGGGCCTGCGCGACGATCCAGGACGATTTCGGGTTGGTCGGCGAAGGCTGGTTGGCAATCTCGAGCGACATCGTCCCGAATTCGCTGCTCGCCCTGACGACATGCGTGTTCCCGCTCGCAGCGGGATCGCAGACGACGTCGACGCCCGTCGCCTCGAATCCCGGCCCCGCCAGGGCGAGCGCCGCCGCGACGTTGAGGTTCTGCGGGTAGCGCGCCGCCGCCTCGCGCGCCGTGCCGGAGAACAAGGTCACCGGCACGGCGAGCGCGGCCGGATCATGGCCGAGGGCGCGCAACTCGGCAGCCCAGGCGGCGGGCGGCTTGCGCGATTCATAGCGCAGCTCAAGCTGCTTGGCGTGGCACACGGCCCTGACATAGTCGAGCCCGCCGAGCGCGCCCGAGGCGAGGAGGAGCCGCCCGCCGCCGCGGCGCGCCGCCGCGACGAGATCGGCGTAGAGGGCGTCATCATGAAGCGCGCCGATCGACGAGATCAGCACGGGCAGCCCAAGCGCCAGGCAGGCCGGCACGCTCTCGCGCACCGCCCCATGACCCGCCGCCTCGATGACGAGATCCGGCGCGAAGGCCGCGACCGCGTCGGAGCCGTCCAGGATGGGCATGTCCTTCGGCACGCGACCGGCCGAGGACGAACCCGGCCGCAGCAGCACGGCCAGCGCATAGCCGGGCTCACGCGCCACCCTCAGCGCCTCGGCAATATCGCCGGCAATGGCGCCATAGCCTATGAGGACGACCCGGCGCGCGCTCATGCCAGTTCGCCGATCCATTCGACGACCTTGGCCGTGAAGGCGTCGGGCCGCGAGACGGGGAAGAAATGCCCGCCCGAGTCGAGCAGGATCGAGCGCCCGCCCGGCAGCGCTGCCGCCAGTTCTTCCTGCAGGAAGGAGGGTACGATCATGTCGTCGCGCGCACCCAGAACCAGCGTCGGCATCGGCAGGGCGGCGATGTCGGCCGAGCCGTCGAAGGAGAGCAGCGCATCGATGCGTTCGCGCACGACCTGCCGGGCTTCCGGCGTGACGGGCGCGGCCGCGATGGCGGCCTCGTAGACGCCCCAGTTCGCCTCCAGCCAGGCCGGCGGATAGGAGATCAGGACGGCGGTCGCGGCATAGGCCTGCGGATTCTCGGCGAGAATGGCCCGCCGTGCCCCGAACAGCGCGCCCATATAATGGCTCGGCTTCAGCCAAGTGGCGCTGAGGATCAACCCGTCGAGCCGCTCCGGCGCGATCCGCCCGAGCGCCTGGCCGATGCAGCCGCCGGTGGAATGGCCGAGCAGGACGGCCCGTTCGACGCCCGCCGCGTCGAGCACGCTCAGGCCGTCGCGCGCGAGCTGATCGATCGTGCAGGTTGCGCTGCCCCGCGTGCTCGCGCCGATGCCGCGCTGATCGAACCGGATCACCCGGAAGGAGCGCGCGAGCGTCGCCGTAGTGCCTTTCCAGAACCCTGCCGTGCCACCGAGCCCGCTGACCAGCAGCAGCGCCGGTCCCGCCCCCTCCACGAAGGCCTGCAACACGGCGCCATCCGGCGTCGTGACGGTGAAGGCGCCGGACGCGCCGGTCGGAGACGCCGCGCTCATTGCAGCGGCGAATAGACGACGGGCGTCAGAATGCGCGAGTTCTGGATGTCGATCAGCCCGTCGACGCGCTTGAGATAGTCCTGCCAGCGCGGGTCGGCCAGCATCGTCTTGCGCTTGGCGGCGCGCTCATCGAGGCTGTTGTAGCTCCACAGCGCGACGACATGGTTGAGCTCGCCGATCTCCGTGGTGAAATAGGCGATGAAGGTGCCCAGATGCTCCTTCTGCAGCGGCAGCCCGTACTCGCCATAGAGCTTCACGAACTCGGCCAGCTTGCCGGCCTTGATCCGATAGTCGCGCTCTTCATAGATCATCGTCTGTCTCGCTCTCGCTTCGCCGCCGTCACCAGCGGAGTGGTCCCACGACCATCAGCCATACATGACCTTGGGCAGCCAGGTCGCCAGCGCCGGGAAGAACAGCAGCAGGCCGAGTACCACGAGCTGACACAGGATGAAGGGGATCACGCCCCAGTACATGTCCTGCAGCCGGATGCTCGGCGGCGCAATCGCCCGCAGATAGAAGATCGACGGCGACATCGGCGGCGTCAGATAGCTCGTCTGCAGCATCACCAGCAGCACGACCGCGAACCAGAGCGGGTCGATGCCGAAGCCCTTCACCAGCGGGATCGCGATCGGCACGATGATCAGGATGATCGAGATCGAATCCACCAGGAAGCCGAGGATGAAGGCGACGAAGAGGATGACGGTGATCACGGACCAGGGCGACAATCCGAAGGCGTCGAGGATGCCCTTGGTGGCGGCCATCCCGCCCGAGGCGAAGAAGACACCGGAGAACATCCCGCCCGCGAGCACGATCGCGAGGATCATCGCGGTCAGCGAGACCGTCTGCTTGCAGGCCTGGAACAGCAGCGACCAGGTCAGGCGCCGATAGAGGATGGCGAGCAGAATGACGCCGAAGGAACCGCAGGCGGCCGCTTCCGTCGGTGTCGCCAGCCCCATGAACAGCGTGCCGAGCACGGTGAAGATCAGGAAGGCGGGCGGCACGAGCGCGCTCAGCGTGAAGCGGATCTTCTCGGCCAGGCCGCGCGGATCGGGTTCGGGATCCGGAGGGGCGAGATGCGGCCTCGCCGCGCACGCGATAAGGATATAGGCGATGAACAGGCCCGACATCAGCAGGCCCGGGAACAGGATTCCCGCCAGAAGATCGCCGATCGGCAGCGTCGCGATCGGCGCTAGCACCACCACGGGAACCGATGGCGGGATGATCGTGCCCAGCGACCCGCCGGCGCAGATTGTGCCCGAGATCAGCTTGTTGTCGTAATGGCGCTTCATCATCGCCGGAATGGCGAGCATGCCGACCAGCGTCTCGGTTGCGCCGACGACGCCGCTGGCCGCCGCGAAGATGGTGCACATCAGCAGCGCCGCGATCGCCAGCCCGCCCGGCAGCCGCCGCGTCCACATATAGAGCGCGTCGAACAGGCGCTCGGCGATGCCGGCCCGCTCGAGGATTGAGCCCATGAAGATGAAGAGCGGGATCGCGCCCAGAACGTAATTGGTCGCGATGTCGTCGATACGCTGGGCGAACTGGTGCACCAGCGTGCCGCCGAAACGCATCAGGCCGAAGCCGAGCGCCGCGATCATCATCGAGAAGGCGACGGGGAAGCCGAGGAAGATCAGCCCCAGCAGGGCCGGGAACATCCACAGGACGGTCTGGGAGGTCATCGGGCCGGGCTTTCCGTCGTGCGGCCGAAGACGACCAGCAGATTTTCGATCGCCTTCGCGAAGCATTGCAGGGCGAACAGCGCAAATCCGATCACGTAGATCACGCGATAGGGCCAGATCGGCGGGTTCCAGGCCGAAAGCCCCGTGCCCTCACCCGTCCGGTAGACGCTCGCCACATTGCCGACCAATGCGTTGGTCAGCCAGGCCAGCAGCCCCGCCATGATGAGGTAGCCGACCGCGTCGATGCCGGCGACGGCCCGGCGCGGCAGCACCTGATGAATGAAATCGACGTTCACGTGCTGGTCCATCAGCACGGCATAGGACAGGCCGAGCAGGAAGATGGTGCCCATCATCATGTAGCTGAGCTCGAAGGCCCATTGCGTCGGCGCGGCGAAGGCGTAGCGGCTGACGACCTCGAACACCATGGCCAGCACCAGCGGGACGACGACGAGCGCCCCCAAGCGCCCCGACCAGAGCGACAGCGCATTGATGAAACGGACGACGGGCATGGCAACCTCGCGCAGGAGGGCCCGTGGCGGCGACCGCGAGGGCCGCCGCCGCGGGCGGAAGGTCAGCGCGAGCCGACGGCGAAACGGAACTCGCTCAGCGGCTTGACGCTCGCCATGAAGGCCTTCTGGCTCTCATAGGCCTTCTTGAACCAGGCATTCGACGCCGCCTGCTTCTCGGCCCACTCGCCGGACGCCTTGACCACGGCCGCGGTCAGGCTCGGCTCGACCTGGATCACCTCGATATTGCTCGCCTTGATCTGCTTGTAGGCGTCGAGATCGCTCTTGGCGTAGCCGAGATAGGTGTCGAGCACCGTCAGGCGGCCGGCCAGTTCGAGCAGCTGCTTGTCCTTGTCGCCGATCTTGGCCCAGGTCGCGTTGTTGAAGATGCAGTCATGCGCGCCCGACGGCGCATGCAGGCCCGGCATGATGATGTACTTCGCGACCTTGTGGAAACCTTCCGACAGGTTGCTGCCCGGCCCACCCCACTCGATCGCGTCGACGACCTTGCGCTCGAGCGCGCTGAACACTTCCGAGCCCGGCAGGACGACCGTCGAGGCGCCGAGCATCGGCGCGATCTCGGCCCAGGAGGAGGAGGTCCGCAGCTTGAGGCCCTTCATGTCTTCGACCGTGCGGATCGGCTTGTGGGAATGCATGAAGAACTCGGTCTCCAGCACGCCGCAGGGGAAGGCGACGACGTCGAACTTCTCCTTGCGCCACTGCTTCCAGAGGTCGGCCCCGCCGCCATTGTAGAGCCACATCATCATCTCTTCCGGGTTCGGCCCCGCCGACCAGCCGGAGAAGATGGCGCCCGTGCGGTCGACCGCCCAGTCATAGCCCGGCCAGGCATGGCCCATATCGGCGACGCCCTTCTGCACGGTCTCGGTAACCTTCAGCGCCGGGCCGAGCGCACCGGCCGGGAAGACGTTGATCTTGATCCGCCCCTCGGTCATGCGCTCGACATTCTCGGCATACTTCTTGGCGCCGATGTCGAGCCAGTGCCCGCCCGCCCAGGGCGTCGCCATGTTGAGTTCCATCTTGTTCTGCGCCAGCGCGCCCTGCGAACCCAGCACGAGGCTGGCGGCGGTGGCGATCATGGCGGCGATGGTCTTGAATCCGGTCATGGTGTGGCCTTTCCCTCTGTTGTGATGTTGGTCGTTTCACAGGCAACCCAGGCCTGCCGCACCGACCGGCCTTGATGGCCCGTACCGGCACGAGGACGCTGTCTTCGTCACAGGCAGGCGCTCCCGTGCGCCCCGCCTCCTCTTCCGGCCGCCTCCTCAGCCGGCCTGACGTCACGCCCCGGACGAACAGGCCAGAGGGCGAAGCAACTCATATATTGCCGGGCACCAACAGGCTCCGGCTGCGGGACTGGCAGACGCAAGGATTACGCCAACCACCCTGCGAGACCCCCTCCAGAAATGGATCACCGCCAGCTTCATCGAAATGACCGTTGGCCGCCAGCCGCCGGTCACGCCGATGCGTCATATATCAACACGCAGCCCGACCCGCCGCAAGATTGATCCAGATCAAAGTCGGGAACGGTCTTGTTGTGCGCCGCGAGACGAGAGGTGAGATCGCACCGGCTCTGCGTCTGGGCGGGTTGCCAAGCCGACATGGCGTCGGCAGACAGGACGAAGGCATCGGTGCGGTGGGGCAGCATGGATACCGGGCAGAAGCGTCTTGCAGCGTTGCGGCATCTCCTGGCGCAGGCGCATGAGAAGCTGGGGCTGAAGCTCGGCTTCCGGCTCTGGGATGGCAGCGTCGTCCCGGCGACATGGCCACGAGACGGGCTCGCCATTGCGATCCGCGACCCCGGCGCCGTTGCGGCCCTGATCCGCAAGCCGAAGCTCGACACGCTGCTGAACCTGCATGTGACCGACCGCATCGCGCTGGAAAACGGCTCGGTCTTCGATCTCGCCGCCGCACGCCCCGAAGGCAAGATCGGCCGGCTGGCGCGCACCATCCCGAAGGGCGCCGTTTTCGACGTCCTGCGCCGCTTCCTCTTCGCGCCGGGCGCGGCCCCGGACGCGGTCGACCACAAGCGGGGCGACGAGATCGCCCGCGACGGCGCGCCGGCGACCAACAAGGCCAACATCGCCTATCATTACGACGTCTCGAACGCCTTCTACCGGCTCTTTCTCGATGCCGAGATGGTCTACACCTGCGCCTACTTCACCGAGGACCATGGCGATCTCGACCGCGCCCAGCGCGACAAGCTCGACATGATCTGTCGCAAACTGCGCCTGAAGCCCGGCGACCGCCTGCTCGACATCGGCTGCGGCTGGGGCGCGCTGGTCTGCCATGCCGCGCAGCATTACGGCGTCGAGGCCCATGGCGTGACGCTCGCCGAGGAGCAGCTGGCTCTGGCCCGCGAGAAGGTCGAGCGGCTCGGGCTGCAGGGGCGCGTGACGCTACACCTCAAGGACTTTACCCAGATGGAGGGCGAATTCGACAAGATCTCGTCCATCGGCATGTTCGAGCATGTCGGCATCCGCAACCACCCCACTTACTTCAAGGCGGTGAACCGGCTGCTGAAGCCGCGCGGGCTCTATCTGCATCACAGCATTTCGCGCCGCGCCAAGAAGACCGACAAAGCCTTCAACAAGATGCCGGCCGAGTACCGCGCGCTGGTGCGCTACATCTTCCCCGGCGGCGAACTCGACCATCTCGGCATGTCGATCGCCAATCTCGAGCGCCATGGCTTCGAGATCCACGACGTCGAAGGCTGGCGCGAGCACTACCAGCGCACGACACGGCTCTGGTGGGAGCGGCTGCAGGCCAACCGCGCTCAGGCCGAGGCGGAGATCGGGCCGGAGCGCACGAGGATGTGGCTGCTCTACCTTGCGGGCTGCTCGCTCGCCTTCGAGCGCGGTGGCGCGCTGGTCAACCAGACGCTGGCCTCGAAGCGCCGCAAGGGCGCCTCGGGCCTGCCGCTGACGCGGACGGATCTGTATCGCTAGAGGCGCCCCCGGACGTTGCTCGGGCTCGACCCGGGCTTCGCCCGAAAACGGCGCCCGGCCTACTTCTTCACGAACAGGTCGAGCTTCCCGTAATGCTCGGCGAGAAGGTAGTAGAAGGTCAGGCGCGACTTGGTCTTGTCGGCCTTCATGTGCTCGCAGATCGCCTTCAGCGAGGCGTCGAGATCCGCGGATTTGAGGCCCAGTTTCTTCTTCAGGAAGTTCTCGCGGACGCGCTCCAGCTCGGCGGCGTCGGAACAGGCGACGTAGCGGGTGTCGGGCTTGCTCATCACCAGTGCGTAGGACTTCGCCATGCCGGCGAAGGCCGCCTCATTGAGCGGCTTCTTGGCGAATTTCTTGACGTCGGCCAGATGGTCCATCGTGAGCCCCTCTTGCTCCGAGCGGCGCCGCGCCCGGTTGTGTCTATCGCGCGACCAAACGTTAACGCGGATTAACGCGCTGTCGATAGGCACAGGCCCGCACGGGCGCATTTTTGACCCAGCGCAACATTCGGCCGGGATGCATCAGAAGGATGGCACCTGCGCGCCGCTGGCGCTTGAGGCAGAACCTCCGGAATGCTGCGATGCAGCATCGACCGGAGACGATATGACGATGAAGCCCACCCTCCTCATGGCCCCGAAGATGCCAGCCGGGCTGGTGGCGCGGTTGCAGCAGGACTACGTCGTGCTGGGTCCGATGGATCGGCCCGTTCCCGAGGCCCTGCCGCCGGGCGCGCAGGCCGCACGCGTGCTTCTGACCGTCGGTGGCTGGCGCACGGACGCTGCCTTGATCGATGCCCTGCCCCATCTCGGCCTGATCGCCTGCTACGGCACGGGCATCGAAGGAGTCGATCAGGCACATGCCAAGTCCCACGGCATCCTCCTCAGCAACGCGGCCGACGCCAATGCCGACGCGGTGGCGGAATTCGCGATCGGCCTGATGCTTGCCAGCGTGCGCCAGATCGGCAAGGGCGACCGCTTCATTCGCGCCGGGCGCTGGCAGGGCAACGCCGTCGAGCGCATGCCGATCGTGCCGGGGCTCCGGGGACGCCGGCTCGGCATCTACGGGCTGGGTGCCATCGGGACCCGTATTGCCGCCATCGCGACCGCACTGGGCATGGAGATCGCCTATCATAACCGCTTACGGCGCGCGGAACTGCCCTATCGCTATGAGGGCAGCCTCACCGGGCTCGCGGAATGGTCTGATGTGCTGATGGTCGCGGTGCGCGCCAGCGCCGAGAACCGCCATGCCGTGAATGCAGAAGTCCTGAAGGCGCTTGGGCCGCAGGGCCATCTGATCAACATTTCGCGCGGCATCGCCGTGGACGAGGAGGCACTCTGCGACGCGCTGGAACAGGGCGTCATCGCAGGCGCCGGACTCGACGTCTTCGAGGTGGAGCCGCATGTGCCGGACCGTCTCAAGGCGCTCGACAACGCCGTGCTGACGCCGCACATCGCCGCCATGGCCGACAGCGCCCAGGCGGCCCAGCAGGCGCTCCTACTGCGCAATCTCGAGGCCTTCTTCTCGGGGCAGCCATTGCCCTCGGGCGTGCCGCTCTAGCCGCTAGGGCAGCACGACGACCGGCGTCCCCATGCGGACGCGCTCGTAGAGATCGGCGACATCGTGGTTGTGCATGCGGAAGCAGCCATAGGAGGCCGCCGTGCCGATGGTGCCCGGCATGTTGGTGCCATGGATCGCATATTCGCCGCCCGGCCCCAGCCCGATCACGCGCGCCCCCATCGGGTTGCGCGGCGAGCCGCCGGGAATGACGTCCGGCAGGCGCGGATTGTCGCGCCTCACCGAGGCCGGCGGCGACCAGGCCGGATCGACCTGCATCTCCTCGACGTATTTGACGCCCTGCCACTGCTTGCCGGCCTTGCCGACGGCGATGGTGTAGCGGATCGCCTCGCCCGGCGCCGTCACCAGATAGAGCCTTCGCTCGCCGGTGCGGATCACGATCGTGCCGGGGCGATAGCGCGGGTCGGGCGCCTGCACGATCTCGCGGGCCTCGCCGGCGCCGGCCGACGCCGCCCAGACCGGCAGGGCGACCACCGCAGCCAGAACCGTCTCCATCGCGGCGCGCCTCGACATCATTGCTCGCTCCCTCCCGAAAATCCGGGTGGAAGGCTGCGACCGCAGCGCTGAATCGGCGGTTGAACGATATGGTGAAGGCTGGATTCAGGATGAATCGCCGCTAAACCGCGGCAGCTTCAGACAGCGGGACTGACACGATGCTGCTGCGGTAGCAGGAAGGGCAACCCCGGCACGGGCGCCCGGCTCAGCGAGAGATCGACCTTGAACACCTGCCGCAGTAGCGCGTCGTCCAGCGTCTTCGCGGGGGCGCCCTGCGTGATGATCCGCCCCTGGTCCATCACCACCAGATGGTCCGCATAGGTCACGGCGAGGTTGAGATCGTGCAGCACGATCAGCACCGCGACGCCGCGTGATGCGACGGCCCGCGCCATGTCGAGCAAGGCGAGCTGGTGGCAGAGATCGAGGCTGGCGATCGGCTCGTCGAGGAAGAGCGCCTGCCGGCTCGCGACGCTGCGCCCTGCCTCGATCTGGCAGAGCACGCGGGCGAACTGCACGCGCTGCTGCTCGCCGCCGGAGAGGGTCTGATAGGCCCGCCCGGCCAGATCCAGCACGCCTGCGGCCGCGAGGCTCTCGCCGACCAGCGCATCGCGCCGCAGACGCGTCATCGCCCGGCCGATGCCGTCGACGCCGAGGCTCGCGACCTCGTAGACGCTGAATGGGAAGACGAGCCGCGCATGCTGAGCCATGACTGCCCGCTGGCAGGCCAGCCGCCAGGCGGGGATGGCGGCGAGCGCCTGCCCGTCGATGCGGACCTCGCCACCGGAGGGCTTGGCTTCCCCCGTCATCAGCTTGAGCAGCGTCGATTTGCCGGCACCGTTGGGCCCGATCAGGATCGTCGTCGTCCCGGGCGCCAGTTCCAGCGAGGCCTCGTGCACGAGGTCGCGCCCGCCGGCCCGGAAGCTCAGGCTGCGGGCCTCGATAAAGCTCTCTTTGGCTGCGGTCTCAGCCATCGAGCGACCCCGAGCGGCGCAGCAGCAGCCACAGGAAGAAGGGCGCGCCGATCGCCGCCGTGACGATGCCGATCGGCAATTCGGCCGGGGCGACCACGAGCCGGGCGACGATGTCGGCGCCAACCAGCAGGATCGCCCCGCCTAGCGCCGACAGCGGCAGCAGGAGACGATGATCCGGCCCCACGGCGAGGCGCACCAGATGCGGCACGACGATCCCGACGAAGCCGATCAGCCCCGCCGCCGCCACGCTCGCGCCGACGGCGAGCGCCACCAGCAGGATGGCCATCGCCTTGATGCGCTGGACCGGGATACCGAGATGATAGGCTTCCGCCTCGCCCAGCATCAGACCGTTCAGCCCGCGCGCCAGCAGCGGCATGGCGAGCAGCAGCGGAATGATGATTGGGGCGATGGCCGAGAGCTTGGTCCAGCTCGCCCCGCCGAGGCTGCCCATCGACCAGAAGGTCAGGTCGCGCAGCTGGCGGTCGTCCGAGATGAAGGCGAGAAGGCCCGTCAGCGACCCGGCGAGCGCGCCGAGCGCGACGCCCGCGAGCAGCATCGTCGCCACGGAGGTGCGTCCCTCGCGCGTGGCAATCAGATAGAGCGCGAGCGTCGACAGAAGCCCGCCGCAGAAGGCGCCGAAGGGCAGCACTGCGAAGGGCAGCTTCATCAGCGTCCCGGTGAGGAAACGGTCTCCCAGCACGATCGTCGCCGCCGCCGCCAGCCCCGCGCCCGCCGAGACGCCGACGAGGCCTGGGTCGGCCAGCGGATTGCGGAACAGCCCCTGCATCAGCGCGCCGGAGACCGCGAGTCCCGCGCCGACCAGCAGGCCGAGCAGCACACGCGGCAGCCGGATGTTCATCACCACGAGAACATCGCGCCCCTCGAGCAACGCGGCGTCTCCCGTCAGCCGCGCCCACAGGATCTCGGCCACACGCCCTGGCGGAATCGCAATCGCCCCCTGCCCGATCGCCAGCAGCGTCAGGCCGAGGCAGCCGAAGCCGAGCCCCAGGGCGGCGATCACCGCCAGCCGCCGCCGCCCCGCGATGAGGCTCGCCAGCCCGGCCGGCAGGCTCGGAAGAGAGGGCGAGGCCAGCGTCACTGCGCCTGCGCCGTCTTGAGCGGCGGGATCGACGCCTCCGGATAGATCGCCGCCATCAGGTCACGTGCCGCAGCCGGCGTACGCGGACCGAAACCAAGCAGATAGAGCCCGTCCATCGCGATCAGACGCTTCTGGCGCGCGGCCGGTGTCTCCGCGAAAGCGGGCATGGCGAAGAGCGCGTCCGGCGAGGTGGCGTGGTTGACGTTGTGGCTCATCATCAGCACGACGTCGGGCGCGCCGGCCATGATCGCCTCGTCGGTCATCGTCTTGTAGCCCTCGATGCCGTCCGCGACGTTGACCGCACCGGCCTGGCGGATGATCGCGTCGGCCGAGCTGTTGCGGCCACCGACCATCACCCGGCCGTTCTGGACCGAGAGCACGAACAACACGCGGCGCGGCTTGGCGATACCGCTGCGCAGGGTCGCCAGCTCGGCGAAGCCGGCCCGCGTCTGCGCCGCCAGGCGCGCGGCCGGCGCGGCCGCCCCCACCGCGGCGCCGATCGCCTCGATCTTTGCAGCGACGCCCTCCGGGCTGGTCTCGTCGGGGATGCGCGCGATGGTGACGCCGGTCTCGGCCAGAAGCGACACCGCGCCGGGAGGGCCGGCGCCGTCGATCAGCATCACCAGCGACGGCTTGAGCGACAGCACGCCCTCCGCGGACAGCGCCCGGACATAGCCGACATTGGCCTTGTCGCGTAGGGCGCCCGCCGGGAACTGGCTGGTGGAATCGACCCCGACGAGACGGTCCTGCAGGCCGAGCGCATACATCACCTCGGTGACGACGCCGCCCACGGCCACGATCCGCTGCGGCGCCTGGCCGAAGGCGGTGCCCGGCAGGCCGAACGCGCCCAACAGGCTCGCAGCGGCCAGAAGGCTCAGCCCGATCGCCGCGGACAGCTCCCGGCCCGCAGGCCGGCGGCCCGGTCGATCCGAAAGCAGGGTGGGGAAGCGCATCACTCGATCTCCCATCGCAGGCAGCGCCGACCGGATGACCGGGGCGCGACCGCCGTCATGACTGAACGAAGCCAAGTAAACTGTCAGTTTTTAATTATTCAAAACTGATTTTAGTCTCGGCGTTGTTGACGTTGATATTCAGCTTTACTAGAAGCGGTCAAGAGCGGGCGACGGGTACCGATCCGGCAGGATGTCGCGGTGCCATCGGCTCGCTCGCGGCATTCTCACCACCGGACCCACGGGCCGGCTCAGCACAGGACAGTCCCGATGTTCATCGCGATGAATCGCTTCAAGGTCGTCAAGGGCCAGGAATCGGCGTTCGAGACCGTGTGGGCGACGCGCAAGACCCGGCTCGACGAGATGCAGGGCTTCGTGGCCTTCCATCTGCTGAAGGGGCCGGAGCGGGACGACCATACGCTCTACTCTTCCCACACCACCTGGGCGACGAAGGCGGACTTCACCGCCTGGACCAAGTCGGAGCAGTTCAGGGATTCCCACCGCAACGCCGGCGAGAAGCGGGAGCAGCCGCTCTTTCTCGGCCATCCGGAGTTCGAGGGTTTCGAGACGGTGCTGAGCGAGACCAATCCGCATCGCCCCCTCCAGGCGGCCGAGTGAGGAGGCCTGCATGTCCGACGGGCTCACCATCGAGACCGCGGCGCCGGCGGAAAAGGCCCTTGACCGGGCCCGGCGCATGCTGGCCGAGAAGCCGGACGCCATGGTCGAGTCGGTGGCGAAGGAAACCGGCTTGCCGACCCGGGCCGTGCTCGAGCTGACGCCGCCCGAGGGCCGGACGCTGATCGCGCCCGAGTGCTTCGAGGCTCTCTGGCAGGAGCTCGCGACCTGGGGGACCGTGATGTTCCTCGTCCACACGCCCGACATCGTGCTGGAATGCGAGGGCGCGCTGCCGGTCGGCGCCTTCGGCCATGGCTATTACAACATCCATGGCGACAGTCCGATCGGCGGCCACATCAAGGCGTCCAACTGCGCGGCGATCTACGTCGTCGATCGCCAGCTCACCAGCCGGCGCGTCTGCTCCGTCCAGTTCTTCAACGGCGCAGGCGAGGTCATGTTCAAGGTGTTCGTCCGTCGCGATGCGCAGCGCGCCTTGCTGCCGGACCAGCTCGCCCGCTTCGAGGCGCTGAAAACAAAATTCAACGAAGCCGCCATCTGACGGCCCGATTTCTGCGGTCTGTGCCCCCTCCCGGGGCACAGCCCCGCTTAGGTCCGTGATGTCCGCTCTTTACCCGCCATTAACCCTGTTGGCGCAGCCTCGTTTGCCTGAGGCCGTCTCATCGTGATGCCCAGCCCCGACGCGCCCTCGTCGGCCGGCGAGGGTGACTTGCGCGACGATGGCCTCCCCGATGGTCCAGCCGTGGGGATGGACATGGTTGCGCATGTCGCTCTCGAACGGGCGAGCTTTCCGCCTCGCCGTCCGACACTGTCCCTGGCACAGGGGCGGCGTTTCGTCGCGCGACGGGTCCCGGTTCTGCGCCAGTCGATCGCGAGCGCGTTGCTGCTCGGCCTGCGCTTCGTGCAGGCGCGGCTGATCTCGGTCTGGGGCCTGCTGGTCGCTGCCTATTTCTGTCCGCCCCATGTTTTCGCCGCCTTCGCGGTCTTTTCTGCCGCCGCGACCTTTGTCTCTCTGCCCGCTCTGCTGCGCCTTGAGGCAGTGTTCTTCCGCAGCGGCAACCGCCGCGAACTCGCACTGGCGTTCCGCCTCGCCCTGACGAGCGGTGTCGCCTTCCTCGCGCTCGCCGGCCTCGCCCTGATCGTCATTGTCCAACTGGGCTGGCTGCCGCCGCTCATCGGAATGGTGTTCTTCCTGTCGCTGTCGGCCCGCACGGCGCTACGCCTGCTCTGGAGCGAAGCAACGGCGGAGGGCGATTTCCGCGCCATCGGCAACAGCAACCTGGTCCAGGCCTTCGTGCAGCCCGTTGCCATGCTGCTGCTGATCGGCGTTTTCGGGCCCAAGGCGCTCGCTCTCTTCGCCGCCGATGCGGTCGGGCATTGGGTCGCGACGCTGTATCTCCTCATTCGCCGCCGCGCGAACCTGCGCGATCTGGTCCATCCCCGCCTGTGGTCGATACGCGGCCTCAGCTGGGGCCTGCAGCACTGGCACGACGCGCCGCGCATCCTCCTGCCCGCGGCAATGCTCTCTTTCGGTTTTACCGCCGCCCCCCTGCTGGCCCTGCCCTACGCCGACAATTCCTTGCTCGCGGCCCAGGTTGCGCTGGCCATGCGCCTGCTCGACATGCCGACACAGATGTTCGGCACGGTCACCGGCCCGCTGGTCATGAGAACCCTGCGCAGTGGCGACCGGCGGCGGCGGCGCTTCTGGATGCGCGGCGCGACCCTGGCCCTCGCCGCAGCGGCGATCGGTCTGTTCCTGGCCATTGCCTTCGGTGCGCTGACCTTCGGTTCCGTCTTCGACGGCAGCAAATGGGACGGCATCGGCGAGGTGGTCGCGGTCATGTCGCTGTTCTATGCCGGTATCGCGCTCTTCAACCCGGTGCACGACATCACGACGCTGGCCCGGAACACCGCCTGGCAGCTCGCTTCGCATGGGATCGCCCTGATCGCGATCATCGCCGCGATCCTGTGGTTCGGCGCCCTTTCGCACGAATTGCTCTATGCCCTCGGCGCCATTTCGGTCGCCCGCGCGGTCACCCATGTCCTCTTCGTCTGGATCGCGCGGGACGACCCGCAGGACAGCGCGGCCGGCGGTTTCTCCGGCATGCGGGCCGCGGCGCCCTGAGCCGCTACTCCCGGCGGATCAGCCGGTCCGCCAGCAGCGACGACAGGAAACCGGGGCGGAAGCTTCGCTCGAGCCGCTCGGGATCGTAGATGTCCCGGGCCCAGTCGAGGAAGGCGATGCCCTTCGCCTCGCCCTCGACGCGGTAGGCGTCGAAGAAGGCGTCGAGAATGCCGGTCTTGGCGAAACGGAAATGGCCGTAGCGCAGCGACAATTGCCGTGTCGCCTCCGCCAGCGGGCGCCGCTCATGGATCAGCAGATAGAGCGCCGAGAAGAACCCGGCCCGGTCCGCGCCCGACTTGCAATGCACCAGCGCCGGCTCCGTCAGCGAGGCGAAGAACTCGCCCGCGCCGAGGATCGTCTCGCGGTCGGGCGCCCCGCGCGAACGCAGCACGAAATCGACCAATACGATGCCGTGGCGCTCGCAGGCCTCGCGCTGCAGCGGCCAGGAGCCGTGCTCGCGCCCGCCGCGCAGATTGACGATGGTCTTCACGCCCTGACGCGCGAACCAGGCGATCTGCCCCGGCGCCGGCTGCGCCGCACGCCACAGCCGCGGCGTGACGCGATGCGCGTTGAGATAGGCCAGCCGGAAGATACCGTGATCGACCAGCAGCATGTTGGCCCAGGCCTGGAAGCGCTGGCCACGGCTCTCGATCGGGCGGTCCCAGCGGGCGATCCGCGCCATGCGCCGCGCATAGCGCTCCTCGTCGGGGCGCAGGCGGCTCAGCATGGAAGCAGCCAATGCGACGGGCGACGGCTCGAAGGGCGTGTCATGCAGCGCCCGATAGCAGCGGCAGGCCCCTCAGGCAAATGGACGCTGTGTCCGCTTGGGCCAAGGTCGGACTTGGCGTTTGCCGCGCGAACCCTCATAAGGCACGCGTTTCCCATCCTGACAGGTCTCCACTCCATGCGCCTCGACGCCATCTCCATCGGCAAGAACCCTCCCGACGAAGTCAATGTGGTCATCGAGGTGGCCATCGGCGGCGAGCCGATCAAGTACGAGATGGACAAGGAGGCCGGCACGCTCTTCGTCGACCGCTTCCTCTACACGCCGATGCGCTATCCGGGGAATTACGGTTTCATCCCGCACACGCTCTCGGAGGATGGCGACCCCTGCGACGTGCTCGTCGCCAACACCCGCCCGCTGATTCCGGGCTCCTACATCGCGGTGCGCCCCATCGGCGTGATGATGATGGAGGACGAGGGCGGCGGCGACGAGAAGATCATCGCCGTGCCGGTCCCCAAGCTGACCAAGCGCTACGAGAACGTCCACAACTACACCGACCTGCCGAAGATCACGCTCGACCAGATCCAGCACTTTTTCGAGCACTACAAGGATCTCGAGCCCGGCAAATGGGTCAAGCTGACCGGCTGGGGCGACGCCGCCCGGGCCAAGCAGCTCATCGTCGAGGCGATGGAGCGCGCCAAGGCTGCCAAGGCCGCGAAGGCGTAGGGCCTCTTCCGCGCGCGGACCTTCGCTGCGGCTCGGCAAGGATCAGGGAAGGGCCGCAGGCGCGGCCCTTTCGCATGTCCGCCGGAAGCCTCTCGACGAACGAGGACGGACGCAGCCTCAACCAGCGATCGCCTCGCTGAGTGCGACGACACGCTTGGCCATCTCGGCATGCAGCAGCTCGACCATGCGCCCGCCGAGCTGGATTGCGCCCCTGCCCTGATTTTCGGGCAGCGCGAAGGCCGCGATGATCGCCTGCGCCTGGGCGAGTTCGGCTTCGTCGGGGGCGAAGACGGCATTGGCCGTTGCGACCTGAGCCGGGTGGATCAGGGTCTTTCCGTCGAAGCCGAGATCACGTCCCTGCTCGCATTCGGCCAGAAAACCCTCCTCGTTCTTGAGGTCGTTGTAGACCCCGTCGAGGATGTCGAGCCCATGCGCGCGCGCCGCCAGGATCGCGCTGGTCAGCCAGGGCAGCATCGGCGCCCGGCCGGGCACGAAGCGGGCGCGGGTTTCCTTGGCGAGGTCGTTCGTCCCCATCACGAAACAGCTCAGGCGGCTGTGCGGATTGCGTGCGGCCCGCGCGATCGCCTCGGCCTGAAGAATGGCGAGCGGCGTCTCGATCATCGCCCAGACCCGCAGCGTCGGCTGTGCCTTCAGGCTGTCGAGCTGCGCGCCGATCTGGTCGAGCGTCTCCGGGGCCGACACCTTGGGGATCAGGATCGCATCCGGCTTCGCTTCGACCGCAGCGCCGAGATCGTCCCCGAACCACGCCGTATCGACGCCATTGGTCCGGATCACGAGCTCGCGCCGGCCATAGCCTCCGGCTTTGACGGCAGCGCAGACCTGTTCGCGGGCGGCTGCCTTGGCCTCGGGCGCGACCGCGTCCTCCAGGTCCAGGATCAGGACATCGGCGGCGATCTCGCGGGCCTTTTCCAGCGCACGGGCGTTCGAACCCGGCATGTAGAGCACGCTGCGGCGGGGGCGGATGGTCGTCATGGCTGTCTCCCGGCTCCGGAGGTCCTGCCTCCGGCCAATCGTCGCTGCACCGCACACTAGACGCGAAGCGCCGGCAAGGTCAGTTCTGCGAAGGTCGCATGAGGAAGGCGGGACGATGGGCTGGATCGCGGGCGTCGACGGGTGCAAGGGCGGCTGGATCGCGGCCTGCCTCGACACGGCGAAAGGCGGCCCACCCCTGCTGCGCGTGGAGCCGGACTTCCGCACCCTGCTGGCATTTGATCCCGCACTGATCGCGGTCGATATGCCGATCGGCCTGCCCGACCGGATCGAGGGGTCGGGTCGCGGCCCCGAACAGCTGGTGCGGCCCTGGCTCGGCCAGCGCCAGTCCTCCGTCTTCTCGATCCCGTCGCGGGCGGCCGTGGAAGCCGCCGACTACGGCGAGGCCTGCCGGCAGGCGCTGGCCACCTCGCAGCCGCCCCGCAAGGTGTCGAAGCAGGGCTTCCACCTCTTCCCGCGCATCCGCGAGATCGACACCCTTTTGCGGGCCGAGACGGGCCTGCGCGAGCACATCCGCGAGGTCCACCCCGAGCTCGCCTTCGCCACTATGCGCGGCGGCCCCCTCGCACACCCCAAGAAGATCAAGGGTCGCATCAACGAGGCCGGCATGGCCGAGCGGCGCGCCCTTCTTGTGGTGGAAGGCATCCCGCCCGAAACCGTCCATGCCCGCCCGCCGAGAGGCGCCGGCGCCGACGACATGCTCGACGCGCTCGCCGCCCTGGTCGTCGCCCGGCACATCGCAGCCGGGCGCGGACGGCCCTTCCCCGACCCGCCGGGACGCGATAGCCACGGCATACCCGTCGCGATCTGGAGCTACCGGCCCGATCGCTCGCCGCCACAGGACACCGCCATGACCGAGAACCCCGTCCCGCGCCCGATGATCGAGGCGGCCGCGCAGCGCATCGCCGGCCACGCCCGCGTCACCCCCGTGATGCGGCTGGGCACAGGTGCTTTCGGCTCTGAAGCCGACATCTCGCTGAAGCTCGAATGCCTGCAGCATGCCGGCTCCTTCAAGACGCGCGGCGCCTTCAACAACCTGCTCTCGCTGGACGTGCCGGTCGCCGGCGTCGCTGCGGCTTCCGGCGGCAATCATGGCGCGGCAGTCGCCTATGCGGCCCGCGCCCGTGGTGTGAAGGCGACGATCTTCGTCCCCGAGATCTCGCCGCCGCCGAAGATCGAGGCGATCCGCCGCTTCGGCGCCGAGGTCGTGATCGGTGGCGCGCAATATGACGACGCACAGGCCGCCTGCGACCGCTTCGTCGCCGAAAGCGGCGCCCTCAAGATCCACCCCTTCGCGGCGAAGGAGACCATCGCCGGCCAGGGCACGCTCGGCCGCGAATGGCAGGGACAAGAGCCGGACCTCGACACCGTCCTCGTCGCGGTCGGCGGCGGCGGGCTGATCTCCGGCATCGCTGCCTGGTTCGCAGGCTCGAAGGTCAAGGTCGTCGGCGTCGAGCCGGCGGGCTCGCGCGCGCTCCAGGCCGCGCTCGAAGCCGGCGGGCCGGTGCAGGTCGAGGTCGCCTCGGTCGCCGCCGACTCGCTCGGCGCCCGCAATGTCGGCCCGCTCGTCCACGCTGTCTGCAAGGATGCGGTGGATCATGTCGTGCTGGTCCCCGACGAGGCCATCACCGGTGCGCAGGTGACCCTTTGGCGCGATTTCCGGCTGGCGGTCGAGCCCGGCGGCGCCGCGGCGCTCGGCGCCCTGCTCTGCGGAGCCTACCGGCCCAAGCCGGGCGAGCGGCTCGGCGTCCTAGTCTGCGGCGCGAATGTCGATCTCGGCAGGCTCGCCGCGCTGGCGGGCTGATCCGCCGCCTCCGCGCTCTCAGCCGCAGCGCTGCATTTTTTGCAGCGCTGCGGCAAGAACTCAGCACAAGACGTCACCGCTGCGCCCGCCCTAGCGTGATCCCCTGAGCGGACAGCTCCTGTTCCACCGAAGATGCGGCTGCGGAGACGCCGCCGCCCGCTTCGCAAACAGAGCCCCCGCACGCGATCGATCCGCCCCCTCTCGCGAAGGAGCCGCCATGCGCCGCCAGTTCCTGAAATCCGCTATCGCCGCCGCCCTCGGCGCCTCGCTCGGCTTCGCCTCCCCCGTTTTCGCGCAGGCACCCACCAAGATCCGCTTCACCCTCGACTGGAAGTACCAGGGCGTCCACTCCTGGTACTTCTACGCCAAGGAAAAGGGCTATTTCGCCGCCGAGGGGCTCGACGTCACGATCGACCAGGGCGACGGCTCGGCCGCGACCGTGACGCGCATCATGGGCGGCGCCTATGACGCCGGCTTCGGCGACATGAACGCGATCATCCAGCAGGCCGTGAACAAGCCGGGCGAGCAGCCGGTGATGGTCTACATGATCTACAACAAAGCGCCCTTCGCGATCATCCACAAGGCGGATGGGCCGATCAAGACGCTGAAGGACCTCGAAGGCCGCAAGCTGACTTCGCCCGCCGGCTCCGCGACGCACCGGCTGTTCCCGATCTTCGCCAAGCTCAACGGCATCGACGCCAGCAAGGTCGAGGTCGTCAACATCACCCCCTCCGTCCAGGAGATGATGATGGTTCAGGGCCAGGTCGACGGCGGCTTCGTCTTCACCGTGACCTCTTACATGAACCTGATCGGGATGAAGCTGAATCCTGACAAGGACTACAAGTTCATCATGTATTCCGACCACGGCATCGCCTCCTATTCGAACGGCGTGATGGTCTCGCAGAAGCTGATCAAGGAAAACCCGAAGGCCGTCGCGGGGCTGGTCCGGGCGATCAACAAGGCGATGCTCGAACTCGCCGCCAACCCGGCCGAGGGCGGCAAGGTGATGAACCGCGTCGAACCCACGGTGAATGCCGAGATCGAAGCCAAGCGCATCGAGTTCACCTACAAGGCCCATATGCTGACCCCCGAGACCGAGAAGCTCGGCGCCGGCGATGTCTCGGACGAGCGCATGACCAAGGCGATCGCTCAGATCGGCGAGGCCTTCGATCTCAAGAGCACGCCGAAGGTCGAGGAGGTCTTCAACCGCTCCTTCCTGCCGCCCCTGGCCGAGCGCAAAATGCCGGCGCCTAAGAGCTGAGCGACGGCCGATGCCGGGCGCCGAGCGCGCCCGGCTTGTCACGCACCCCGCCAGCCAGCGAACCGGCGAGCCCGACATGATCGTGCTGAGCGAGGCCGATATCCGCGCCCTCGTCGACCCTGCGGAAGCGGTCGCGCTGGCGGCCGAAGCCTTCCGGCTCACGGCGGCGGGTGAGGGCCATGCGCTGCGTGGCGACCTGAGGGCGGACGATCCCCGGCGCGGCTGCCTGCTGCTCACCGGCAGCGCCGGGCCGGCAACGCTGACGATCAAGAGCAATGTCCACGCCTATCCCGACGGGCCCGACGCTCCCCGCCGCTGGACGAGCCTGCTCACGCTGTGGGACTGGAGCCGGGCAGAGCCGCGGGCGCTGATCTCAGCCGGCCTGTTCAACGAGCATCGCACCGCGGCGGGTTTTGCCGCCGGCCTCGACCGGCTCGCCGCTCCCGATGCCGGCACAGCGACCCTCTTCGGCGCGGGGCGCAGCGCCCCGCTCACGGCGCTCTATCTAACAATCGCGCGGCCCTCGCTGACTCGTCTCTATCTGGTCGGCCGTTCGCCAGAGCGGGTTCGTGACTTGGCCGCCGCGCTGGCGCGAGAGCCCGCATTGGCCGGGATCAAACTGGTGACGACGGCCACACCGGCCGAAGCCGTCGCCGCAAGCGAGATCGTCGTCACCGTCACGACCTCGGAGGAGCCCGTCTTCCCCGGCAAGGCCGCCCGCCCCGGCGCCTGCATCGTGCTCGGCGGCGCCAACCGGCCTGGCGCCCGCGAGGCCGACGATGACCTGATCCGCCGGGCCGACATCTATCTCGACGCTCGCAAGGACGCCTTCGCCAAGGCGGGCGATCTCGTCCGGGCGCAGGCCTCGGGCGCGCTCGACCCCGCCCGCCTCCGCGGCGAGATCGGCGCGCTGCCGGGGCGCGCGCTGCCGTTCAGCCCCGGCGCCGACGTCACTGTGTTCAAGTCGATGGGCCTGCCGCTGCAGGACGTGCTGCTGGCAGACGCTCTGGTGACGAAGGCCTTGGCCCGCGGCCTGGGCACGCCGGTCGATTTGCAGGGGGCGCCATGACGGGCACAACGCTCCTGATCCGCGGCGCGCGCATCCTGGCCGGCGCGGCCGCGCAGGACACGCCCTCGGGCGACATCCTGATCCGCGGCAACACCATCGTCGCCGTCGGCGAGGTGCCGCCGCAACCGCCCGGCAGCGTCACGCGCGAGATCGACGGTCGCGGCCTGCTCGCGGCGCCCGGCCTGATCAACGCGCATATGCATTCGCAGTCGGGCACGATGTCGGGCTTCGCCGATGGGCTCAGCCACCCCGCCTTCATGTGGCTCACGCAGGCCCACACCTCGCGCCGCACGCCCGACGAGATCCGCCTCGCCGTGCTGCTCTGCGCCGCGCAGATGCTGACGACCGGCACGACCGCGCTGATCGACCATTTCCCCGGACAGCGCTTCAGCACGGCGGACATGGACGCCGTGCTCGCGGCCTGGGAGGAGACCGGCCTGCGCACGACGCTGGCGATGCGCTTCTTCGACGGGGTCTTCTCCGACATCATCCCCGCCGGCATCGAGGTGCCGGCCTCGGTGACGACTTTGGTCAGCGGCTCCGGTCTGCTGGCGCCGCATCCGCTCGCCGAGCTGCGCGAGCAGATGCCCGATCTCGTCACCCGCTGGCATGGCCGTGCCGGCCGCATCGGGCTCTGCCCCGCCCCCTCCAACCCGGATCGCTGCAGCGACGAGGCGCTGCTCTTCTGCGCCGAGCTGGCAGAGAGACACGACCTGCCCATCCACACCCATCTGCTGGAGACGAAGGCCCAGGCGCGGATCGCGCGGGAGCGCTATGGCGAGAGCACGCTCGCCCATCTCGAGCGCCTCGGCATCCTCTCCGACCGCTGGTCCTGCGCCCATGCAATCTGGCTCGATGAGACCGACATCGCCCTGATGGCGCAGCGCCAGGCCATCGCCGTCCACAATCCCGAGAGCAATGCCCGCATCGGCACGGGGCGGATGCGGACGCCGGAAATGCTGGCGGCGGGCGTGCCGATCGCGCTCGGCACCGACGGCTCGGGCGCCAATGACAACCTCGTCATGCAGGAGGCGATGCGCGCCGCCGCGCTGCTGCACCGCTCGGACCTGCCGGACCGGCGCCGATGGGTCACCGCCCGCGACGCGCTGCGCATGGCGACGGTGGAAGGCGCCCGCGCGCTGCGCCTCGCCGGCCGGCTCGGCGAAATTGCGCCCGGGCAACTCGCCGACATCGTGCTCTACCGGCTCGACGCGCCCTGGTGGCGCCCGCTCAACGACGCCGCCTCGCAGCTCGTCTTTGCCGAAACCGGCGCGGCGGTGACGACCGCGATCGTCGACGGGCGCATCGTGCTCGACCAGGGCCGCATCACGACCTTCGACGCACCGGCCGTCCTCGGCGAGATCGAGGCGATGGAGGCGAGCCTGCGCCGGCGCAACGCCGATCTCTTCGCCGCGGCCGACGCGATCGCCAGAGCCGTCCCATGAGCAAGGCAGCCCCATGAGCGCGACCGTCGATCTCGTCATCCGCGATGCGCTGCTCGTCACCCCCGAGGCCAGCCGCCATGGCGCCGTCGCGGTGGACGATGGCCGCATCGTCGCGATCGGCCGCAGCGAGGCGATGCCCTCCGCGCGCCGGGTAATCGAGGCCGGCGGGCGCCCGCTCATCCCCGGCGCGCTCGACGTCCATACCCATGTCCGCGAGCCCGGTTTCTCGCACAAGGAGACCTGGGCGACGGCCACCGCCGCCGCGGCGGTCGGCGGCGTCACCACGATCTTCGACATGCCCAACACCGACCCGCCGACGGCCAATGCCGCCGCGGTGCGCGAGAAGATCGCCATCGCGGGCCCCCAGGCCCATGTCGATTTCGGCGTCTATGGCTATGTCGGCGAGGCCAATCTCGCCGATCTGCAGCCCATGGCGGAGGCCGGCGCCAGCGCCTTCAAGCTCTTCTTGGGCAGCGACAACCCGCTCGTCCCCTGCCCGAACGACGGCGCCGTCCTCGATGCGCTGGCGCTGATCCGCGAGACCGGGCTGCGCTGCACCGTCCATGCCGAGAACACGCCGATCCTGAACTGGCGCGGCGCGCAGATGAAGGCAGCCGGTCGCGATGACCTCGCCGCCCATCTCGCCCAGCATGCCGACATCGCCACCGTCGAGGCCGTGCAGCGCATCGCGCTGTTTGCGGAATGGACGGGCTGCAAGATCCATATCGCCCATGAGAACTGCCGCCACGCCTTGCCGGTGATCGCGGCGGCCAAGCGGCGCGGCGTCGCCATCACCGCCGAGACCTGCCCGCACTACCTGCTGCTGAGCATGGACGACGCCGAGCGGGCCGGCGGCAATGCGCTGCGGGTCAAGCCGCCAGTCCGCGAGGCCGGCCATGCCGAGGCCCTCTGGGCCGCCCTGCTCGACGGCACGATCGACATGATCTCGACCGACCATGCCCCGCATCCGGTCGAGGAAAAGCACCGCGCCTCGATCTGGGAGACCTCGCCGGGCTTCCCGGGTGTCGAGACCTCGATGCGCCTGATGCTGACGGAGGTGGCTGCCGGCCGGCTGACGCTGCAGCACTATGTCCGCCTCGCCTGCGAGGCCCCGGCGCGCGCCTTCGGCCTCTGGCCCCGCAAGGGCGCGCTGCTGGTGGGCACGGATGCCGACCTCGTCCTACTCGATCTCGACCACCGCGAGACGATCCGCGGCGCGACCTTCCAGTCCAAGGGCAAGGTCACGCCCTTCGAGGGCCGCGAAACCGAAGGCCGCGCCGCGATGACCTTCCTGCGCGGGACCTGCGTGGCGCAGGACGGGGAGGTCATCGCCCCGCCCGGCACGGGACGCTCCCTCCAGCCGCCCTGAATCGGGCCCACCTTCGGAATGCGGTGAACCGATGCGCCAGCAAACCGAAAGTGATCAAAGACAGCGTCTCGCCGGCAGCTTCTGCGGCCGGGTTGACCTTGACTCAAGACAGTAAACCCACAGGCGAAGATTGCCCTTGCCCTGAACTTCCTCTCGGTTAGATGATGCGAGCCCAAGCTTTTGCCGTTCTCGGGCCTCGGATGGGCTGCTGCATTGCGTAAACGATCGGGTTGCGGCGCATCCTGCTTTGGCAGGCCCTGGGCGCGAGGCTGCGAGCCTCGATGAAGCCCGATGTCCTGACGACCGCTCTGGCCGAGTGCCGCCGCGCCTTCTGGTCCGTAGCGCTGGTGAGCTGCGCGACAAACCTGCTGATGTTCGCCGGCCCGATCTACATGCTGCAGGTCTACGACCGCGTGATCCCGGGACGCAGCGTGCCGACGCTGGTCGGGCTGACGCTGATGCTGCTCGCCGCCTTCGCCTTCCAGGGTTTCCTCGATGCGGTCCGCAACCGGATCGTGATCCGCATCGGGCGGCTGCTGGACGAGCGGCTGGCCGGCCCCATCCATAGCGCCGTCGTCCTGCTGGCACGGCAGAACCGGCCGCCCGGCGAGAGCGGGCAGCCCCTGCGCGATCTCGACATGATCAGGGCCTTCCTCTCAGGTCCCGGCCCCGCCGCGATCTTCGACATGCCCTGGATCCTCGTCTTCGTCGGCGCTTGTTTCCTCATCCATCCCTGGATCGGAGCGGCGGCGATTCTGAGCGCCCTGCTGCTGATCGGCCTGACGGTGCTGACGGAACTCAGCGGACGTGACGGCCAGCGTGAGACGTTGCGCGAGACCGCGCTGCGCCACTCGCTGATCGAGGCGGCCCGCGCCAACGCGGCGACGATCAAGGCGCTCGGCATGACGACGGCGCTGCGCGAGCGCTGGCTGCGGATCAACCGGCGTTACCTCGACGCCATGCAGCGCACCAGCGACGTGATCGGCGGCTTCGCCAGCGCCTCGCGGACGCTGCGCATGCTGATCCAGTCGCTGGTATTGGGTCTCGGCGCCTATCTCGTCGTCATCGGCGATATGACGGCCGGAGCGGTGATCGCCTGCTCGATCATGATCGGCCGCGCGCTCGCGCCGGTCGAAGCCGCGATCGGCAGCTGGAACGGCTTCACCAATGCGCGCCAGGCCGTCGGACGCTTGAAGCGGCTCTTCGGCGCCATGCAGATACCGGGCGAAACGACTGAGCTCCCCGCGCCCACGCGCTCGCTTACCGTCGAAAACCTGATCGTGGCGGCTCCCGGCGCCATGGGCGCGCTGCTGCAGCAGGTCGCCTTCGGGCTGAAGGCCGGCGACGCGCTCGGGATCATCGGCCCCAGCGCGGCGGGCAAGAGTTCTCTCGCCCGGGTGCTCGTCGGCGCCTGGCCGGCAGCGCGCGGCGCGGTCCGGCTCGACGGCGCGCTGATCGACCACTGGGACCCTGTCGCGATCGCCCGCCACATCGGGTATCTGCCGCAGGAGGTCAGCCTTTTCGACGGCACGGTCGCCGACAACATTGCACGCATGGCGGTCGAGCCCGATGCCGCCGCCGTCGTCGCCGCGGCAAAGGCGGCCGGCGCGCATGACATGGTCCTGCGCCTGCCCGGCGGCTACGACACGGTGATCGGCGAGGGCGGCGTCGCCCTGTCGGGCGGACAGCGGCAGCGCATCGCCCTCGCAAGGGCGCTCTACGGCGATCCCTTCTTCGTCGTGCTGGATGAGCCCAACGCCAATCTCGACCGGGAAGGCGAGGCCGCGCTCACTGAAGCCATTCGCGGCGTCAAGGAGCGCGGCGGGATCGTCGTGGCGATCGCGCATCGGCCCGCCGCCGTGGCCGTTTGCGACCATGTGCTTTATCTCGGCCAGGGCACGCAGCTTGCCTTTGGCCCCCGCGACGAGGTCCTGCGGAAGATCCTGGCGCCCGCCGCCGCGGGCGAGGCCCGCGGTGTCGAACGGCGCAGCGAGGTCGCCTGACATGAGCCTCTCCGCCCCGAAGCTTGCCGAGGTCCAGGGCAGCCTCGCACGCCTCAACCGCGTAGCAGTCGTCAGCGTCGCCCTCTTCGTCTTCGGCATCGGCGGCTGGGCCTGGGCGGTCAACCTCTCCGGCGCCGTCCTCGCAGCGGGCCAGGTGGTCGTCGAGGGCAATCTGCGGCGGGTGCAGCATCCCAGCGGCGGCGTCGTCGGCCAGATCCATGTCTCCGAAGGCCAGGCCGTCGCGGCCGGAGACGTGCTGCTGCGCCTCGACGACACGCTGACCCGGGCCAATCTCGGCATCGTCCGCTCCCAGATCGACGAATTGGCCGCCCGCGAGGCGCGGCTTCTGGCCGAGCGCGATGGCCAGACCGCCATCGCCTTCCCGGGCGACCTCCTGGCGCGGCAGGCCGATCCGGCTGTCGAGCGGGCGATGGCCGGCGAGGCCAGGCTGATCGAGGCCCGCACCCGCTCCCGCGAGGGACAGAAAGCCCAGCTGCGCGAGCGCGCGGCCCAGTTCGCGGAGGAATCCCAGGGTCTTTCGGTCCAGATCGCCACAAAGGAAAAGGAAGAGCAGCTGATCGCGGAGGAATTGCGCGGCGTTGCGCAGCTCTTCCGACAGAACCTCACTTCGATGCAGCGCTACACCGCGTTGCAGCGCGATCAGACCCGCGTCTCCGGCGAACGCGGCCAGCTCGTGGCCGAACGCGCGCGCGTCCGCGGCAAGGTCGCCGAGGTCGAGCTGCAGATCCTCCAGCTGGACCAGGACATGCGGACGCAGGTTCTGGGCGATCTGCGCGAGACCCAGGGCAAGCTTGCAGAATTGCGCGAGCGGCGCGTCGCAGCCGAAGACCAGCTCGCGCGCGTCGAGATCCGCGCGCCGATCGCAGGCCTTGTCCATCAGCTCACCGTCTTCACCGTCGGCGGTGTCGTCGCCGCCGGCGAGACGCTGATGTCGATCGTCCCGCATGACGAAGCGCTCGTCGCGGACGTCCGTGTCCTGCCGACCGATATCGACCAGCTCGTTCCCGGGCAGGAGGCAGTGGTGCGCGTTCTCGCCGGCAACCAGCGCACGACACCGGATCTGCGCGGTCGCCTGACGCGCATCGGCGCCGACCTCACCCGCGAGCCTCAGACCGGGCTGAGCTATTTCACCGCCCGCATTGCCCTGCCCGAGAGCGAGATCCGGCAGTTGCGCGATTTCAAGCTTGTTCCCGGCATGCCGATCCAGGCGTTCCTGCGCACCCAGGACCGTTCGGCGCTGGACTATCTCCTGCGGCCGCTGCTCGAACAGGCCGGCCGCGCCTTCCGCGAGCGCTGATGCCACCGCGCGGGGGCGGAGGGCTCATTCGGCTGGACCAGCTCAAGTAACTCCAGGTTGCAGGCTCCGTCCCACCGCCCAGCGGCGATCCGATAAAGGTCGATCCCGCGCAGGCCGCAGAAACATGGCGAAAAAGAGGCGCAACTCAACAATCCTGCACCGCGCGGAATCAGTTCAAAACGAAACAAGTTTTTGATCGAAGACGGCAGCATCTTATGCTGATCTAGCAAATATTATGGTGTATTGGCCGGCGCTGTTGTCTCCTATTTTTTTGCAGCGCAGCTTTACGGCAGCAACAACTCTGCGTAATGTTACCGATGCGGTAACGATTTTTTAAGCTATTTTCGGAGCTGCCATGCCCGCGCCGACCAGCCTTGCGCTCTCCAATCTCGCCGTTACCGAAAACAGCCCCTTCAACAGCCTTGTCGGTATCCTTTCCGCTACGGACACCGATCCCGGCGACGGCATCGCCCGCTACGAACTGACCAGCGCGGGCACGCCCTTCACCATCGTGGGCAATGAATTGCGCGTCGCCGGCCCGATCGATTTCGAGGCGCAGCCGAGCTGGACGCTGACAATCCGGGCTTATGACTTCTCCGGCGCTTTCGTCAGCGCCGACTTTACGGTCATCGTCCGCGACGCGATCGAGGGCACGGGGAATGCCGATACCCTGACCGGAACCGCCGCAGCCGAGATCATCCAGGGGCTCGCCGGCAACGACACGCTGATCGGCTAGGCGGGCGCCGACATCCTCGACGGCGGCCTCGGCCGCGACCGGGCCAATTACGGCAACGAGACGGGAACCGGCCCGGCCGTCGTCAATCTCTCGAACGCCGCGATCCAGTACGACGCCGATGGTGCCGGGCCCGGCGCGCCGGTGACTGTGGCGGCCGGGACGGCCATCGACACCTTCGGCACGATCGATACGCTGATCGGGATCGAGGACATCCGCGGCACCACGCGGGCGGACTACCTCGTCGGCAATGACGAGGCGAACCTGCTGCACGGTCGCGCCGGCGACGACTATCTGCGCGGCAACGGCAATTTCGACGATTTCATCGGCGGCGCCGGCACCGACATCCTCGATGGAACAGATGTGGTCGACGATGCCGACCCGACCGATACGGTCTTCGCGCAGTTTTCGAGCGACGATCCTTTGGCGAGCGGCGTCATCGTCAACTTCGGAGATGCGGCGGTGACGGTAGGGGCGGAAACCGTAGCCGGTCACCGCACCCGCGACGCCTACGGGTCGACCGATACGCTCATCGACATCGAGATCGCCCGCGGCACCTACAATGCCGACCATCTCTATGGCGGCGATACCGGCAACGACGACTATGAGGGCTTCGAAGGCCTCGCCGGCAACGACGTCATCGACGGCGGCAGCGGCTTCGACGAAGTCCGCTATACCAATGACGCCGGCTATCAGAACGCCGCCGGCCAGCTCGGCACGCAGGGTGTCGTGGTCAATCTCTCGACAACGGCCAGGACGGTCGATCTCGACGGCGCAGGCCCAGGCGCTCCGATCGTCGTGGCCGCCGGCACGGCCCGTGACGGCTATGGCGATACGGACACGCTGACCTCGATCGAGGGCGTCCGGGCGACCAATGCCAATGACTGGATCTTCGGCGGCGCGGGTGACGAACGCTTCCGCCTCTTCGCCGGCGCCGATGTCGTCGACGGCGGCGGCGGCACCGACCAGGTCGATTACCGGCGCGAATGGACCGGGGGCAACGGCGTCACCGTCGTGCTCGGCGGCACCGTCGCGGTGAACGGCGTCACGGCGGGCACAGCGCGCGACGTCTCAGGCGCGATCGACACCCTGATCTCGATCGAAGACATCCGCGGCACGGACGGCTCCGACGCCATCATCGGCGACAACGCCGCCAATCTTCTGCGCGGCGAAGGCGGCGGCGATAATCTCACCGGCAATGGCGGCAACGACACGCTGCATGGCGGCGCCGGGTTCGACCGCGCCAATTACGGCAACGAGTCCGGCGGCATCCCTGGTCGCGGCGTCATCGTCAATCTCTCGGCCAGCGTGATCACGGCCGATATCGGTGCCGGCTCCACCGTGGTCGCCGCCGCCTCCGCCATCGATACCTATGGCGCCACGGACACGCTGATCTCGATCGAGAATGTTCGTGGCACGAGCAACGCGGACCATATCGTCGGCGACGGCCAGTCGAATACGATCTTCTCCCGCGGCGGAGCCGACATCGTCATCGGTGGCGCGGGCAGCGACTTCCTTCATGGCGGCGGCGGCGCAGATACGCTCGACGGTTCGGTCCCAGGCGGCGACGGCTTCGATGTCGACACGGCCTTCTACCAGTCCGATCTGACCGACACGCTGACGACCGGCATCCACGTCAACTTGTCCGGCGTCGCGGTGACGCTGACGGACCCGGTCCCCGGCATCGGCACCATCACCATCGCGGCCCATTCGGCGAAGGATCCGCTTTACACAGGCGCGGCGAGCGAGGCCGTCGACACTCTGATCGACATCGAGGCCGTACGCGGAACCATGCTGTCCGATGTGCTGATCGGCGGCGACAGCCAGAACGACGCCTATGAGAGCTTCGAGGGCCTCGGCGGTGACGATTACATCGACGGCGGCTCCGGCTTTGACGAGGTCGGATATGCCAACGGGTCTTCGGTCGGCGGCACGCAGGGCGCGACCGTCAATCTGAGCGCGACAGACCGCGTGGTGAACGGGATCACCGTCGCGGCGCAAACCGCGCAGGACGGCTTCGGGGGTATCGATCGGCTCGTCTCGATCGAGGCAGCGCGTGGCTCTTCCTTCGCCGACACGTTGATCGGCGGTGACGGTGCAGAGCGCTTCTCCGGTCTCGCCGGAGCCGATGTCATCGACGGCGGCGGCGGCATCGACACGGTCAGCTATCTCTTCGATGCCAACTTCGGAGGCCAGCAGGGCGTCCAGGTCAATCTGAGCGCGGTCGCCGTCGGCACCATGGCAGCCGGCACGGCGCGCGACGGCTTCGGAACCATCGACACGCTGGTCTCGATCGAGAACGTCCAGGGCACGTTCTTCGCCGACAGCCTGATCGGCTCGTCCGAGGCCAACGCCTTCACCGGCTTCGGCGGCAACGACTTCATCTCGGGCGGCGATTTCGCTTCACCGAGCAATCCCGGCGGCGACGTCAACGACCGCGTCTTCTACAGCGGCACGCGGAGCGACTACAGCATCGCCCGCTCCGGCAACGGCCCCTCCTATACCGTCACCGATCTGCGCGCCGGCTCCCCCGACGGTTCCGATTTCGTGGTCAACGTCGAATACCTTCACTTCACCGACCAGACGCTCGATCTGCGCCAGGCCTTCAACCGCGCGCCGACGGACATCACCCTGTTCGGCTCGCAGGTCCAGGAGAACATGCCGGGCTTCGCCGTCGGCGGGCTCAATGTCAGCGACCCGGATTTCGAGACCGTCTTCACCTTCACCGTCTCCGATGCCCGTTTCGAAATCGCCAACCCCGGCTTCTACCAGCTCAAGCTGAAGGCCGGTGTCACACTCGACCACGAGACCGAGCCGACCGTCACATTCGACGTGACGGCAACGGACCTCTGGGGCGGCAGCTTCACCAAATCGCTGATGCTCGACGTCCAGAACATGAACGACGCGCCGATCGTCGCGAGCCCGATCCCGGATCAGGTCGCCACGGTCGGCCAGCCCTTCAGCTACGTCATCCCCGCCAGCACGTTCTCGGACCAGGACGGAAACACGCTCGCCCTGTTCGTGCAGAATATGCCCGGCTGGATGAGCTATGATCCGGTCACGCGGACCTTGAGCGGTACGCCGACGCCAGGCGCCCCGAGCACGACACTGACGGTTCTGGCCAATGACGGAGCCGGCGGCCAGGCTTCGGACAGCTTCCAGCTGACGGTCAGCGGTCCGGCAATCAACCAGATGCCGGTGATCGTGACCCCGATTCCCGACCAGGTGGCGCGGATCGGGCAGGCCTTCAGCTACACCATCCCGGCCGGAGCCTATGTCGACCCCGAAGGTCAACCGCTGACCATCACGGCCAGCGCTCCGGCGCCCTGGCTCAGCTACGATCCGGCAACGCGGACGATCTCGGGCACGCCGCCGGTCGGCTCATCGACCGTGACCGTCAACGTGATGATCTCGGACGGTTCGGGCGGCCTCGCATCGGACAGGTTCAATCTGTCCGTCGGGAGTCCCGGCCAGGACCTGCCGCCGACGCTCCAGTCGGAGGTGCTGAACCAGTTCGTCACGGTCGGCCAGCCGTTCAGCTACACGATCCCGGCGGATGCCTATTTCGATCCAGAAGGCCAGCCGCTGACGCTGACCCTCGTCGGTCAGCCGGCCTGGCTCAGCTTCGATCCCGTCACGCGCACGATGTCTGGGACGCCACCGGCCGATTTCCTGCAAGCCTCGCTGGCGGTGTCTGTGTCGGACGGTGTCAATCCGCCAGTCACGGATGGGTTCACGGTGACGCGAGCCGGCTATCTCAACCAGATGCCGGCCATTGTGACGCCGATCCCGGACCAGGTGGCGCGGATCGGCGAGCCTTTCAGCTACACGATTCCGGCCGGGGCGTATGTCGATCCCGAGGGGCAGCCGCTCGCTATCAGCGTGATCGCGCCCGCGCACTGGCTCAGCTACGACGCGGCGACGCGCACCATCTCCGGCACGCCGCCCGCCGGTACCATGACGTTCTCGGTCAGCGTGAACGTTAGCGACGGCTTCGGCGGCATCGCTCTCGACAGCTTCAACCTGTCCGTCGGCAGCGTCGGCCAGGACCTGCCGCCGACGTTCCAGTCGGAGGTACTGAACCAGTTCGTCACGGTCGGCCAGCCCTTCAGCTACACGATCCCGGCGAATGCCTATTTCGATCCCGAGGGCCAGCCGCTGACGCTGACCCTCGCCGGTCAGCCGGCCTGGCTCAGCTTCGATCCCGTCACGCGCACGATGTCAGGGACGCCTCCAGCGGATTTTCTGCAAGCCTCGCTGGCGGTCTTGGTATCGGATGGCGTCAATCCGCTGGTCGTCGATGGGTTCACGCTGCAGCGGGCGGGATACTTCAATCAGTCTCCCATGATCGCGGCACCGATCCCGGATCAGGTCGCTACGATCGGCCAGCCCTTCAGCTATACGATCCCTGCCGGGGCCTATGTCGATCCTGAGGGTCAGCCGCTGACCATCAATGTGATGGCCCCGACCGCTGGCTGGCTCAGCTACGATCCGGCCACACGCACGATCTCGGGCACGCCGCCCGCTGGTTCGTCCACAGTTTCGCTGCATGTGTCGGTCTCGGACGGCTTTGGCGGCATCGCCTCTGACTTCTTCAACCTGTCCGTCGGCAGTGCGCCGACCAACCAGGCCCCCACCGCGATCGCGTTGTCGGGCACCGATGTGCCGGAGAATGTCAGCTTTGCCCAAATCGGTACGGTGGTCGTCACCGATGCGGATTCGACGAGCTTCACCTTCCAGCTGTCCGATCCGCGGGTCGAGATCATCGGCGGCCCGGGAAATTACGTGCTGCGCGTCAAGGAAGAGACGGTTTTCATCGCCGAGGACACGCCGACGTTTCCGCTGACGATCACCGCCACCGACGCCCAGGGCGGTTCATTCAGCCAGACTTTCGTGATCACCGTGAACAACATCGTCGTCGCGGGCACCAACGACAACGACAACATCGTCGGCGATGACAGCAGCCAGACCATCAACGGCCTCGATGGCAACGACTACATCTTCGGACGCGGCGGCGACGATACGCTCTACGGCGACGCCGGCGACGACATCCTGATCGGCGAAGCGGGCAATGACAGCCTGTTCGGCGGCACGGGTTTCGATCATGCCAACATTCACGTCCCTTTCGGCACGCAACCGCTGAGCTATAGCGTTTCCGGCGCGATCGCCACCGTTACAGGCAGCAGCGGGCCGCTCTTTGCAATCGAGCGGCTGGCTGGCGGCACCTACGAGGTCCGCGATCTCCGTCCCGGCGCGCCCGCGGGCGTCGACACCCTGGCTGCCGATATCGAGGCTTTCACGGTGGTCATCGACCCGGAGAACCCGGGTCCCTTCCCGTTCGATGCACTGACATTGCGGCTCCAGCCCTCCGCCCAGCCGGGCTACATTGCCGGGAGCGTCTTCGGTGAAACCCTCGACGTCATGGCGCTGATGCCGACGGTCGATGCCGACACGCCGGTCTCCGTCGATGCGGGCGACGGCGACGATGCGATCACCGGCCATGCCGGCTCCAACTTTATCACCGGCGGCGCCGGCGACGACGAGATCTCCGGGGGCGGCGGCTTCGACACGGCGAGCTATGCGCTGCCCGCCGGGACGGCAGGGACCTTGTCCTCCGTCACCACCGGCAACGTTACCCTCGTGCGCCTGACCGACGGCGCGACCGTGACCGATGTGTTCCGCGTCACGGCCTCCGGTGCCTCGGTCACCGTCGAGGATCTGAGGCCAGGGTCGCCGCTGGGCACCGACATCGTCCATATCGGCTCCGGCCCGTCCTTCGAGACCGAGTTGCTCGCCTTCGCGATCAGCGGCGTCGGCAATGGGCCCCCTGTCCAGACCCTCTATCTCAATATTGCGCCGCAGGCCTTCAGCAATGCCGGCGGCGGCTTCATCCAGGGAGGCATCGGCGCCGATACGATCTCCGCCACTGTCTTCTTCGCCAGTGCCGGCGCTGCCGATGCCATCGGCATCAACGGCGGCTCCGGCGATGACGTCATCACCGGCCATGCGGGCTCGAACTTCATCACCGGGGGAGCAGGGGACGATGTCATCAGCGGCGGCGGCGGCATCGATTCCGCCGCCTTCATGTTGCCGTTGGGCACACCCGGCACGCTGAGTTCCGTCACGGCGGGAGCGGTCACGCTGGTGAAGCTGGCCGAAGGCGCCGCCACGACGGACGTCTTCCGGATCACGCAGACCGCCAGCGGCTGGACAGTCGAGGACCTGCGCCCCGGCTCCCCGCTCGGCACCGACACGCTCGACCAGACCGTCGAGAACCTGTCCATCGGGATCGAGGGCAGCCCGGGTCAGCCCCCCGTGCAGTCGCTGTTCCTGAACCTGACGCCGCAATTCTTTCCGAACGGCAATGGCGGCTTCGTGCAGGGCGGTATCGGCAGCGACGTCGTCTCGGTCGCGACTCTGGCTCCGGCTGCGGGCGCGACCGACGTCGTGGGCGTCGATGGCGGCTCCGGCGACGACATCATCACCGGCCATGGCGGCGCGAATTTCATCGAGGGCGGCGCCGGCAACGATGCGATCGCCGGCGGCGGCGGCCGCGATGTGGCGCAATACATCCTGCCGTCGGGCACGGCGGGCTTCATCGGCGCCGTTCGCGACGATGACGACGTCGTCCGCCTGACCTTGAACGACAATGGCAGCGTCAGCGACCTGTTCTCCATCGTTCGCAATGGCAATGGCACCTGGACAGTCACGGATCTGCGTCCCGGCGCACCGTTGGGCACCGATACGCTCGCGGCCGATGTCGAGCAGATCTCGGTCTTCGTGCCGTCGTCGCCGGCGGCGATCGTCGTCAACCTCGTGCCGCTGACGGAGATCGCCAACGGCGTCACTTCGGTCTTCGGTTCGATCGAGCCCGACGTCCTCACCGCGAGCGGCCCGTCCAACAGCCAGATCAACCTCTTCGGCAATCTCGGCAACGACACGCTGACCGGCCATGGCGGCACGAACTATCTCAATGGCGGGCCGGGTCGTGACGTGCTCGACGGCGCCGGCGGCAACGACACGCTGGTGGGCGGCGGTGGCGCGGACCAGATCAATGGCGGAGCCGGATCCGATCTCGTCAACTATGGCGACGAGACCGGCGTCACCGGCGTCGTCGTCAACCTGTCGGGCGCGGCCGTCACGGTCGATGGCACGGTCTTCGCGGCGCGCACCGCCCGCGACAGCTACGGCCAGACCGACACGCTCTCCGGCATAGAGAACATTCGCGGCACGACCTTCGCCGACACGCTGATCGGCGACAATCTCGAGAACGATCTCCAGGGCGGCTCCGGCAACGACACGCTGATCGGCAACGGCGCTTCGGACGGCTTCAATGGCGGCGCTGGAGACGACCTCATTGACGGCACGGCCGTGCCCGGCGACAGCGACGATACCGACCAGGTCTACTACCAGTTCACCAACGAGACCGTCGCCACGGGCGTCCGCGTCAACCTTTCGGGGAACGCGGTCACCCATCTCGATGGCGGCGTCATCGCGGCCCGCTCCGGCCAGGACAGCTATGGCGGCGTCGATACGCTGATCGACATCGAGGTCGTCCGCGGCACCAACCTCGCCGACGTGCTCTATGGCGGCGACAACGGCAATGCCGATTTCGAGGGCTTCCGCGGCCTCGGCGGAGCCGACTACATCGATGGCGGCGCCGGCTTCGACGAGGCGCGCTACGACCGCGACGCCCAGTTCGGCGGCACCGCCAGCGTGGTCGTCAACCTTAGCGGCTCGAGCCGCACGGTCGATCGCGACGGAGCCGGCCCTCAGGCGCCTGTCACGGTCGCGGCCGGTTCGGCGATCGACGGCTTCGGCACGATCGATACGCTCGTCGGCATCGAGGCGGCGCGCGGCACCGTCCAGGCCGACGTCTTCATCGGCGGCGGCGAGGACAATGCCTTCATGGGCCTCTCAGGCGCCGACAGCTTCGATGGCGGCGGCGGCACCGACACGGTGCGCTACGATCAGGAGTTCAACAATGGCGGCGCGCCCGTGGGCGTGCGGGTCAATCTGAGCGGCACCGTCCAGACCCTGGGCGGGACAGTCGTCGCGGCGGGAACGGCCATTGACAGTTTTGGCGCCACCGACAGCCTGACCAGCATCGAGACGATCCGCGGTACGCGCTTCGACGACATCGTCCATGGCGGCAATGCCGGAGAGACGCTGCGTGGCGAGGGCGGCAACGACGTCTTCTACGGCAATGGCGGGATCGACACGCTCAGGCTGAACGGCAACCGCGTCGATTACAGCGTCACTGCGATCGCGCCCGGCCGCTTCGAGGTCGTCGATCTGCGCACCGGCTCGCCTGACGGCACCGACACGATCTACGATGTCGAGCGCATCCGCTTCCTCGACGGCACGGTCGACATCTCCGTGCCCGAGGCGGCGCCGACCGACATCACCGTCACGGGCCCGCTCTCCGTGCAGGACACCAGCGGGGCCGGCACCACGGTCGCGACCTTCGGCGTCGTCGATGCGGGCGATCTCGGCCCGCACATCTACACCCTTGTGGGCGGCGCGACCGACCGTTTCGCGATCGCCGGCGACCGGCTCGTCGTCGCCGCTGGCGCGAGCTTCGACGCCGAGAACGAACCGGTGATCTCGGTGACCGTGCGCGTGACCGATCCCAGCGGGCTCAGCTATGACGAGACCTTCACCGTCACCGTCGGCAGCCGCAGCCTCGGCGGGTCCGGGAACGATACGCTGACCGGCACCGGCGGAGCGGACCGGCTGTTCGGCCAGGGCGGCAACGACATCCTGATCGGGCTCGACGGCGACGACGCGCTCAACGGCGGCACGGGCGCCGACGAGATGCAGGGCGGTGCGGGCAACGACTCCTATACGGTCGACGATGCCGGCGATCAGGCGATCGAGACCGTCGGTGGCGTCGATGCGGGCGGGCTCGATCGGGTCACGGCCTCGGTCAGCTTCACCCTCGGAGACTTTGTCGAGAACCTGACCCTGACCGGCACCGCCGACATCGACGGCACCGGCAACGGGCTGGACAACCGCCTGCTCGGCAATGCCGGCGCCAACGTCCTCGACGGACTGGACGGCGAAGACACGCTGTACGGCTATGGCGGCTCCGATACGCTGCGCGGCGGCGCCGGTAACGACCGGCTCGACGCCGGCACGGGTGCCGATCTCATGGCCGGCGGTGCCGGCGACGACACCTATTATGTCGACGATGCGCTCGACCTTGTCAGCGAGGATGACGGGCAGGGCGGCGATGCCGGCGGCCTCGATCTCGTGATGGCGACCACCAGCACGGTGCTCGCAGTGCATGTCGAAGATCTGCGACTCCTCGGCAGCGAGGCCATCGACGGCACCGGCAATGACGACGCCAACACGCTTCTGGGCAACAATGCCGCCAACCGCCTGGTCGGCCGCGGCGGCGCCGACACGCTGAACGGCTATGGCGGCAACGACATCCTCGAAGGTGGCGATGGCGAGGACATCCTCACCGGCGGCGATGGTGACGACACCCTGCGCGGCGGCGCCGATGCCGACGTGCTGAGGGGCGGAACCGGCTTCGACGCCATGTTCGGCGGCGCCGGGGACGATGTGTACTATGTCGACGATCTCGGCGACACCGTCAGCGAGGATGACGGCAGCGGCGGCGATGCCGGCGGCTTCGACACCGTCTACACCACCGTCGATCTCACGGCCGCAGAAGGGATCGAGATCATCCGCGCCAGCGGCGGGGCGGCGCTCTCGCTGACCGGCAACGACGGCGCCAACACCCTTCTCGGCAACGCGGCCGCCAACATCCTCGACGGAGCGGGTGGCGACGACACACTCAACGGCGGCGCCGGCAGCGACACGCTGCGCGGCGGCGACGACGATGACCGCCTGCTCGGCGGTGACGATGCCGACCAGCTCTTCGGCGGTGCCGGCGACGACCGCCTCGATGGTGGCGCAGGCGCGGATTGGATGAATGGCGGGTCCGGCAACGACACCTATTACGTGAATGACCTCGGCGACGTCGTCAGCGAGGATGACGGCAGCGGTGGGGATGCGGGCGGGTTCGACGTCGTCTTCAGCAGCGTCGACATGACGCTTTCCGCAGGGATCGAGAACCTGTCTCTCACCGGCGCCGCGGCCGTCAACGGCACCGGCAACGGCCTCGACAACCGCCTCCTGGGCAACAACGCGGCCAATCTCCTCATCGGAGCGGATGGCGCCGACCAGCTTGTCGGCAATGGCGGCAACGACACGCTGATCGGCGGCGGCGGCAGCGACAACCTCAATGGCGGGGCAGGCATGGACCGCCTCATCGGCGGGCTGGCGCGCGACATCCTCACGGGTGGGGCGGATGCCGACACTTTCGTCTTCGAGGCACTGCCCGACACGCGCGACACCATCACCGATTTCCAGTCGGGCCTCGACAAGATCGAGATCGCGAGCGCGGCCTTCGGGGGTGGGCTGGTTGCGGGAGGCTCGGTCAACCTCGCCGTCAACGGGCCGCTCGCGGCCGGCGTCGCCGGTTTCACCTACAGCACGACCAGCGGCGCCCTCGCCTGGGATGCCGATGGGCAGGGCGGCGCCGCCGCAGTGGCCGTGGCCGTCCTCACGACCAAGCCCCTGCTGACGGCGAGCGACTTCCAGCTCGTCTGAGGTGGCCTGACCGGCGCGCCCTGCGCGGGCGCGCCGGCCTCAGGGCCTGCGGGCTGATGCCACCTGCTTCAGGGCGAGCGCCGGAAAGAGTGTGTCGATCGCCTCGATCTCGGCCCAGAGTTCGGCGGTGATCCAGGCCCGGATGTCCCGGATGATCGGGCGCGCCGGCCGGTTGCGCGGCGTCAGCAGAACGCAGAGCCTCTCGCCCACGGTCAGCCGCTCGGCCGCGGGCACCAGGGCGCCAGATCGCAACGCATGGGCGACGACCGTGATCCAGCCGAAGGCAATGCCCTGCCCGAGCATGGCAGCCTGCACCACCACCGCATAATCGGAGAAGGTCAGCGTCTTGGCCGGCCCCGACCGCCCGGTCCGGAAGGTGCCGTGGCGGTCCGGCCAGTCCGAGGGGGAATCGGTCAGCTGGATGAGCGTGTTCCCGCCAACCATCTCATCCCCGCCAGCCGGGTAGCAATAGCCGGGGCTGCAGACCGGCAGCATGACCTCGCGGGCCACGAGCGCCTCCGATGGCACGGGTTCGTCCTCCGCCACGAAGCGCATGCCGAGATCGACATTCTCGACCGGGCCACGCAGCGAGCCGGCGATCATCTGGAAGCGCAGATCGACCTGCGGGAATCGGGCCTGGAAGCGGTCCATCCGCGGCATGAGCCAATGCGTCGTAAAGGCCGAGGAGACCGAGATCGTCACCGTCTCCTTGCCGCCGCGCAGACGCTCCACGTCGCGGAGGCCCGCCTCGATGCTACGGAAGCCCTCCGCGACGCGGCGGTAGAGAATCTCGCCCTCGGGCGTCAGCACCGCGCCCTTGCCGCCACGCTCGAACAGCCGCAGGCCGAGATGGCTTTCGAAGCGGGACAGCATCCGACTCACCGCCGGCTGCGTCACGTTCAGTTCCTCGGCCGCGCGCGTAAAGCTGCCGCTGCGCGCCGCCGCCTCGAAAACGAAGAGCGCATTGCTGGAAGACACCATGCGGCGCAGCTCGGACATGACTTCAGGTTATGCAGTTCCTGATTATTCGGCAATTGCCGTCCTGGCCTCTGATGCCCTTTCATGACGTGGTCGATTGCAGCTTGCGGCGACGGGCCCGTCAGAGGCCTGCGCCGCCGGGCGAACCGATCGGACCCGTGCCGGTGCTACATAAGATCGTCTTATGGCCCGACGGGATTTCGGTCTTTGCCTCCGCAGCCGGAGCCCGCTCCCATCGGACCGGGCTCGTGCGCGGTGGCGCTGGATCGCAACGGGAGCGGATGATGGCGAAGAGTGGCGGCGAGCGCGTCGAGATCCGGTCGGCCAGCAAGATCTACGGATCGGTGCGGGCGCTGGACGACGTCTCGCTCGACATCGCCGCGCAGGAGTTCGTCTCCCTCCTTGGCCCGTCCGGCTCCGGCAAGACGACGCTGCTCGGCATTCTCGGCGGCTTCGTCCAGCCCTCGGCCGGCACCATCCTGTTCGGTGGCCGCGACGTCACCTTCACCCCGCCGCACAAGCGCGACATCGGCATCGTCTTCCAGAACTACGCGCTGTTCCCGCATATGAGCGTCGGCGAGAACGTCGCTTTTCCGCTCAGGGCGCGGCGCCTGCCAAAATCGACCTATGCCGAGCGTGTCCGCGCGGCGCTCGCGATGGTCGACCTCGCCGGCTATGAGGAGCGCGGCATCGGCCAGCTCTCCGGCGGCCAGCGCCAGCGCGTCGCGCTCGCCCGGGCCATGATTTTCGAGCCGCGGCTGATCCTGATGGACGAGCCCCTCTCGGCGCTCGACAAACAGCTGCGCGAGACCATGCAGATCGAGTTGCGCCAGCTCCACAAACGGCTGGGCGCGACGATCATCTACGTCACCCACGACCAGCGCGAGGCGCTGACGATGAGCGACCGCGTCGCCATCCTGAAGGACGGCAAGCTCGTCCAGATCGACAAGCCCTCCCGGCTTCACGACCACCCGGCGGACGCATTTGTGGCGAGCTTCATTGGCGAGGCGACGCTGTTGCCGGTCGAGCGGGCGGGCGGCGATACCGTCTCCCTTGCCGGAACGCCGATCCGCACGGCCCGCCCCCTGCCCCCCTCCGGCGACCTCGTCCTCGCGATCCAGACCGAGAAGCTCCTGATCGAGGACGGCGCCGGAGCGCCAGAGCGCAACCGCTTCTCGGCCCGCGTCACCGACATCGTCTTCCAGGGCGAGAGCCTGCGCGTCTTTCTCGCGCTCGACGACGGCACCCCGCTCAGCCTGCGCCAGCCCAGCCATTTCGAGGCGACGAGCCGCATTCCGCCCGTCGGCGAGCGCGTCGCCATCAGCCTCCACCCGCAGGACACCATCATCGTGCCGAAGGCAGCCCGCTGACGGTCCGCACGCCATCCGATCCGCCAGACCACCAGAGAAGTCGACAGCCATGGCCCTCAAAGATTTCAAGGTTCTCACATTCGACGTCGTCGGCACGCTGATCGACTTCGAGACCGGCGTACTGAACGCTGTGCGCCGCATCGGCGGGCCGGCGGCTGCGAAGCTCAGCGACGACGACATCTTCGGGCCCTATCTGAAGGGCCGCGAGTTGAACTACGACCGCTCCAGCGAAGCGATGAAGCGCGTGTATATTCACCTCGCCCAGGAGCTTGGCCTGCCCGCCGACGAAGGCTCGGCGGATTCCTTCCAATACGCCATTCTGCAGCATCCGGCCTTTCCGGACTCCGTCGAGGCGCTGGCACGGCTGCGCAAGCATTTCCGGCTGGTCGCGATGACCAATGCCGACCGCTCCACCTTCGCCTTCTACTCCCACACGCTCGGCAACCCCTTCCATGACAGCGTCACCGCCGACGAGGCGATTGCCCCCAAGCCCGATCCGCTGTTCTTCGCCTTCAACCGCGGCCGGCAATCGGCTCATGGCTTCAAGCAGGAGGAGATCCTGCACGTCGCCCAGAGCCAGTATCACGACATCGGCGTCGCCAAATCGCTGGGCTACAGCACTTGCTGGATCGAGCGGCGGCAGGGTCAGGCCGGCTTCGGCGGCACGCCGGCCGTGCCGGAGCTGACCAAGCCGGACTACCATTTCCCGACACTGGCGGCGCTCGCCGACGCCGTCGAGGCCGGGGCCTGACGCCTTGAACGCCGTCCCGGCCTGGTCGTCGCTGGAAGCCGCGCCCTCGCTCTGGGGCGCGACGGCGACGCCGCTGCGCCCGTTCCGGGCGCTGACCGGCGATACGCAGGCCGATGTCGTCATCATCGGCGCCGGCTACACCGGCTTGTCGGCAGCGCATCACCTGACGCAGAGCGGCCTGTCCTCGATCGTGCTCGAGGCCAATCGCCCCGGTTGGGGCGCCAGCGGCCGCAATGGCGGTGTCATCACCGCCAAGTTTCGCCTCTCCTTCCCGGCCATCGCGAGCGCCTATGGCAAGCCCATGGCGAAGCGCATGTACGAGATCGCGCTGGAGGCGACCGACATCGTCACCGAGTTGGTTGAGGCCTACGGCATCGAGAGCGCCGCGCTGACCCGCTCCGGCCAGGTCAAGGCCGCCCACAACCACGAGACGCTGGCCTATGCGGTGAAGGAGGCCGACTGGCTGCGCGCCGAGCTCGGCGACACCACCATGTCGGTGCTCGATGCCGGGCGGGTGCGCGAGGAGACCGGATCCGACGGCTTCGTCGGCGGGGTCCTCAATGCCGGCTCGGGCGGCATCCATCCGCTCAACTACCTGCACGGCCTCGCCGAGGGCGTCGCGGCGCAGGGCATTCCGATCCATGCCGAAACGCCCGCCTTGCGCCTGCGCCGCGAGGGCGACGGCGTGCTCGTCGAGACGCCGGGCGGGGTCGTGCGGGCCAAGCAGGCGATCATCGCCACCAACAGCTATTCGGACCTAACCCCGGCGACGCAGGCCTATCAGCGCACGTTGATCCCCTTCCGCAGCGCCATCATCGCGACCGAGAGGCTCTCGCCCAACCTCGCCGCCACGGTGATGCCGACGCGCCGGACCTATACCGAGACCAAGCGGATGATGCGCTGGTTCCGCATGGTCGACGACCGCATCGTCTTCGGCGGGCGCGGCGCTTTCGGCAAGACGGATTCGCCCGCCGCCTTCCGCGCGCTGCACAAGGCGATGATCGGGATCTTCCCGCAGGTTGCCGACGTGCCGCTGGCCTATCGCTGGTCGGGCCTCGTCGCGATGACGCTTGATTCCGTGCCTCATGTCGGGCGCGTCGACGACCGCGTCATGCTCGCCATGGGTTACAACGGCGCCGGCGTCGCCATGTCGAGCCTGATGGGCCGCTATCTCGCAGCCTTCGCCCGCGGCGAGCGGCCCGATGTCGGCCTGCTCGATGCCGGCCGCATGCGCCGCGTTCCGTTTTACCCGCTTCGAGAGCCGGCCGTCCGCATGGTCGCCGGCTGGTACCAGCTTCTAGACGCGATCGGACGGTAGCCCTCGAAGATCCGATCCAACAACAGGGGATAAGCACATGACGAAACGAAGCCTGACCTTCGCGACCGCCTGCGCCGCCGCGGGCCTGTCCCTGGCTCTGACGAGCCCGCTCCCTGCCCAGGCGGCCGAACAGATCATGTTCGTCTCGCAGGGCGGCGCCTATCAGAAGGCGCAGACCATCGCGATCCTCGATCCCGCTGCCAAGAAGCTCGGCATCACCATCAACCAGGACAGCGTGCCCGACGCCTGGCCGATCATGCGCTCGCAGGTCGCCTCGGGGAAGCCGACCTGGGACGTCGTCGATGTCGCCACCAATTTCTGCCTGCGCGGCGGCGAGCAGGGCATCGTCGAGAAGCTCGACTTCAGCAAGATTCCCAATGCTGCGGCGATGCCGGCGGAGTACCGCAGCGACTGGTCGGTCGCCTACGAGTTCTATTCGAGCGTGCTCGGCTACAGCCTGAAGAAATTCCCGGACGCGGCGACCGCTCCCAAGACCTGGGCCGATTTCTGGGACGTGAAGAAGTTTCCGGGCCGGCGCGCGCTGCGCAACCACCCGCTCGCCACGCTCGAGGCCGCGCTGATGGCCGACGGCGTGCCGGCCAACAAGCTCTATCCGCTCGACGTCGACCGCGCCTTCAAGAAGCTGGAAGAGATCAAGCCGCACATCACCGTCTGGTGGACGTCGGGCGCGCAATCGGCCCAGCTCCTCAACGACGGCGAGGTCGACATGGTGATGGCCTGGAACGGCCGCATTTCGGCGCTCGCGAAGGAAGGCGCCAAGGTCACCTACACCTACAACCAGGGCATCCTGCAGAGCACCTCGCTCTGTGTGCTCAAGGGCGCGCCGAATCTCCCCACCGCGATCAAGTTCCTCAACGAGGCGGTCGATCCGGTGCATCAGGCCAACCTCCCGCTGCACATCGATTACGGCCCGGCCAACCCCAAGGCCTATGACACCGGTGTCATCCCGGCCGCCCGCGTCGGCGAGCTGCCGAGCGCGCCCGCCAATGCCAAGGTCCAGGCGCTGATGTCCTATGCTTGGTGGACCTCCGCAGCCGGCGAGGAGGCCGAGAAGCGCTGGCTCTCCTTCGCGCAGAAGAAGTGAGCCCCATCGTGTGACGTCATTCTCGGGCCGCGCCTAGCGCGGACCCGAGAACCTCTTGCAGGAGATGCCCGGGTCAAGCCCGGGCATGACGAGGATGCTCTCATGACCGCCATCGACCCATCCGCCCGCTACCGGCGCCGCGAGCAGGGGCTCATGCTCCTGCTCGCCTCGCCGGCCGTGCTCGTCATCCTCGCACTGGTGGTCATCCCGGTCGGCTGGCTGATGATCCAGTCCTTCTATGACGGCGGTTTCACCCTGGCTCACTACCGCCGCATCTTCAGTGAGGACATTTACTGGCGCAGCTTCGGGCTGACCTTCCGCATCGCGCTGATCGTCACCGTGATGACGCTGATCCTGGGCTACCCGGTCGCCTATGCCGCCGCCCATGTCGGGCGCCCCTGGGACGTGCTGATCCTCGCCTTCGTCATCCTGCCCTTCTGGACCAGCGTGCTGGTGCGCGCCTATGCCTGGCTTGTCCTGCTCCAGCGCACCGGCGTCACCAACCAGATGCTCGAGGGGCTGGGCCTGATCTCCGAGCCGCTGGCACTCGTCCACAACGAGCTCGGCACGATCATCGCGACCGTCCACATCCTGCTGCCCTTCATGGTGCTGCCGCTCTATTCGACCATGCAGAAAATCCCGCGCGAACTGATGCTGGCCGGCGCCAGCCTCGGCGGCGGGCCGCTGCACAGTTTTCTGCGAATTTTCCTGCCCTTGTCGCTGCCGGGCGTCGTCGCCGGGCTGACGCTGGTCTTCGTGCTGACGCTGGGCTTCTATATCACGCCCGAGCTGCTCGGCGGCGGCCGCACCATCATGATCTCGATGGTCGTGAGCCGGAACGTCGAGCTCTACAATGAGTGGGGCGCGGCCAGCGCGGTCGGGGTGGTGCTGCTGCTCTGCGTGCTGGCTATCTTCATGGCGGTGGGCCGCATCATCCCGCTCGACAAGATGCTGGGACAGAAGTGATGAGACAGCCGCTGCTGCCCCGCCTCCTCTTCGGCGCCTTCGTCGGCCTCGTGCTGATCTATCTGATCCTGCCGCTGCTGATCATCGTGCCGATGTCCTTTTCATCGACGCGCTTCCTGACCTTCCCGCCGCCGGCGCTATCGCTGCGCTGGTACGCCGAGTATTTCGGCAGCGCCAACTGGATGCAGGCGACGCGGATGAGCCTGCTGATCGGCATCCTGACGGTCATCGTCGCGACGCCGCTTGGCACCGCCGCCGCCTATGCGATCAGCCACTCGCAGACCAGGCTGATGCGCGCCCTGCACATGATGCTGATGCTGCCGCTGATCGTGCCGATCATCATCGTCGCGATCGGCATCTTCTTCGTCTATGCCAAGGTCGGGCTGATCCAGACCCTGACCGGGCTCGTGCTCGCCAATGTCATGCTGGGCCTGCCCTATGTCATCACCTCGGTCGTCGCCGGGCTGCAGAGCTTCGACAAGACGCAGGAGATGGTCGCCCGCAGCCTCGGCATGAACCGCTTCCGCGCCTTTCTCACCGTGACGCTGCCGCAGATCAAGGGCAGCGTCTTCGCCGGCGGCATCTTCGCCTTCATCTCGGCGATCGACGAGACGATCATCGCCCTCTTCGTCTCGGGCGGTCAGTACCAGACCCTGACCAAACGCATGTTCACGGCGCTACGCGACGAGATCGACCCAACCATCGCCTCGATCTCGACGCTGCTGACCGCCGCCTCCTTCATCCTCGTCCTGCTTGCGACGACGGGCCAGAAAAAGGCGGCTTGAGCCGCGCTGCGCTCAGTCAGCGCGGTCAGAAGACAAAAAAGCCGCCCTGCAAGGACGGCTCGGATCGACGTGGGACTGAAGGGCTGGACATCCAGCTGTGCAGCGCGATGGCGCTCCCATGGGAAGTCAGCATTTTGAACGCTGACAAGCATTTAGCACCGGGTTTGGGGTCTCAGTGCCCCATTGAAAAGCAAAGCGTTTTCGCGGCGCTCCCCAAACCTTTCTGACGCTCTTTCCGAGGGATATCACCATGAACGCACACGCAAACGTGGCGGCCGCAGAGGCGCGCCCAGAGTCTGCCTACGAGATCGCCAATGACCTGATGGCCCGCGCCGGGGATCTGCATCGGCTGGCCGAGGTGACCTATGCACAGGTCACGGAAATGACGGCGCCGGCCGGTTCGGCGCAGCATGACGTCCTCTGCCGCTCGGCCGCGCTCTGCCGGGTCGTCGAGGACTATGCCAAGCAGCTTGAAGCGCGTGCAGCCGACATGCATTCCGCGATCGACCGGGTGACGACATGAGCGACGCACCCGCGTTCAACCTGATCGAGATGCAAGACCACGTCCGAAAGACGGGCGCGCTCTGCGAAGCAGCCTGGCTGGCCTCGCACGGCCTGTCCAATGGCGCGGAGTCGGATGCCCTCTGCCGGCTCATCGAACTGCTTCAGGAAGATATCGCCCTTATCGCCCTGAGGCTGCATGAAGCCAACGGCGCGACGGCGCAGCAAGGGCAAGCGTTATGAGCGCCATCGACCTGGCCTTGCTCCGGGCCCGCGCCAGCGAGGCGATCGAGCGCCTGATCGAACTGCTCGACGCGATCGACGGCGACGCCGATTTCGAGTTCACCAGCGAGGACGAAGGCGCCCAGTGCGACGATGAGGGCGCGGTCGACTCCCGCGACCATCCGACAGAGCCGGGCGCCGCTGACTATCCGCACTTGCCGTGGTTCAATGAGGCGAGCGGCAAGGTCGAGACGCGGGTCTGGGAGCCGTCATGATCCTCAACAGCAAGCGCGCGACTGCAGTTCACGAGGCCGGGCATGCCGTGATCGGCCGGGTGATGGCGCAGGAGTGCGGAGAGGTGACGATCATCCCTGACCGCAGCGCCATGACGGCCGGCTACAGCATCACCGGCGACGCGTGGTCGACGATTCACGCTTGGGATCAGGCCGGCCGCTGGCGCGAGTATCGCTCGATCACGATCGGCCGCATCATCACGCTGATGGCAGGGCGGCACGCCGAGGAAGAACTGCGCGGCGTCTGCCAGGGCGGCGACGGGCACGATCAGCGTGAGATCGCGATGATGGTCGACGAAGCCGGCTGGGGCGAGCGAGGCGACACGGCGGGGGATGCCGCTGTGCTCCTGGCCCGCCTTGAGCGCTTCAGCCGCGCCGCCGTCCGCCGTCACAGGAAGGCAATTCGAGCGCTGGCGTCTGAGTTGCTGAAGCGGAAGTCAATGACCGCAGACGAGGTCGCGGAGGTCCTGCAGCCGCATCTTCCCCGGTGGCACTGGCCCCCGCGTCCGAAGGTGTTCTGCTGAGGATAGGCAAATTTGCCTGACCTGCCCCGCCGGATCGACACGGCGGGGCCTCTTAGGCGTTGCATGCCTTGAAGACAGGCGCCAGCGCAGCCGAGGCGCCGGCCAGGGAGAATGAATACTCCATCCTGCTCTTGCCCGGCGACGTCACTTCGATGAACAGCCTGCGCCCCTTGTAGAGGTCGGGCTTCGCGAATGGCAGGCGAGCGGTGACCGCCACGGCCTTGTTGAGCGGCTGCAGGTCCATCGTCTCGATCGAGCCCTTGTCGATCCTCATCCGGACTGTGTAGGCAGCCGCCTCGTCGAAGCCCGCGCCGAACAAGGCACCCAGCGTGAAGAGCCCGACGCTTGTTTGCCCCCTGATGCATCGAATTGCGATGGCGACGCCCTCGCCCTCGCGCGACGCCCACACCGTCTCGGAATCGGAAAAGCCCGATTCCTCTGTCGTTACGGTCCATCCGGCGATCTGCCGTTCGCTCGCGGCATCCGCAGCAATCGGCATCGTCAGCAGCACCGCAACCATCAGCGCTCGCATTGCGCTAGCCCTCCCCAGATACCGAAGATTGACGCAATCGCGTGCGGGTGTGAAGCGCGACCGCCCGCGCCGATACATCCACGGTCGCGGGCGGCGCTCTGCGGCGTCACGTGGTGGCGCCGGCAGTCTCAGGCAGGAACGCGGCCGGGTCGGCGCCG